>CAZHAG010000001.1:0-13203 GCA_964529705.1 uncultured Gemmatimonas sp.
AAGATGCGGCCGAAGATGCCGCCGCGCGTCTTGCCGAGCTTGCCCTTCTGCTTGACGGTGATCTTGGCGTCGGCGAGGCGGTTGCCGTTGGCCTCGTTGTGCACCGTCACGTCCTGCGGGCGGAGGACGCCCTCGACGGTGATCTCCTGCGAGTTCTTGTCGATGTCGAGCGCGCGCATCCCCTTCACCTGGTACGATCCGTCCGGGTTGCGGGCGACGACGCGCACGCTGACCGTGGTCTGGAAGGAGGTGCTGCGTCCCATGTCGCCGATCTGGTCGGAGCTGGCGCGCTTGGAGGTGCTGAAGCCGGCGCCGGTCGCCGGCGCGCCGGGCGTGGCGAGGCTGAAGTCCATGTCGCGCGCGGTGTTGTCGCGCCCGGTCTGGGTCTTCCGCGCCGAGGCGATCGCGGCCTCATCCACGTAGAGCGTGATGACGTCGCCGACGGCGAGTTCGCGCCGGTCGGAGGTCCAGCCGCCCGTGGCGGGACGCATCGCGGCCGCGGCACCCTGCGCCGGGGGCGTGCCCTGCGCCGAGAGCGAGCCGGCGGCGACGAGCGCCGCCACGGTGAGCGCCGCGACGGCGCCGAGGAGTCGGAGGTCGGAGTTCATCGGATCATCTGGGTGGCGACCTCGGACATCTCATCCGCGGCCTTGACGGACTTCGAGTTGATCTCGTACGCGCGCTGCGCGGCGATCATCTCCACCATCTCCTGCACGATCTCGACGTTGGAGGCCTCGAGGTATCCCTGCACGAGCCGGCCGAAGCCCTCGTCCTCGGGGTAGCCGTCGAGCGGGCGGCCGCTGGCGGGGGTCTCGGAGTAGAGGTTCTCGCCGAGCGCCATCAACCCCGAGGGGTTGGAGAAGCGGTGCAGCGAGATGCGGCCCAGCTCGACGATCTCGCCCTGGCCGCGGATCCCGCTCACGATGCCGGCGCGCGAGATGCTCACCTGGCTCATCCCCTCGGGGATGCGGATCCCGGGCTCGACCGTGAGGCCGGCCTTGGTGACGATCACGCCCTGGTCGGAGACGTCGAACGAGCCGTCGCGGGTGTAGAGCACCTCGCCCGTGCCGTTGCGGACGGCGAAGAGCCCATCCCCCTCGACCCCGACGTCGAGCGGCCGGCCCGTCTGTTCCATGGCGCCCTGCGAGTTCACGCGCGAGATCGCGGCGAGCCGCGTGCCGCGCCCGACCTGGACGGCGCCCGTGGTGCTGGCGTCCTGGTTGCTGACGAGCTGCACGTCGCGGACCGCCTGGTAGAGCAGGTCCTCGAAGCTGGCCCGGCTGCGCTTGAACGCGGTGGTGTTCACGTTCGCGAGGTTGTTGGCGATCACCTCGGTGCGCGTCTGCTGGGCGGCCATCCCGGTGGCGGCGGTGCGAAGGGCGGAGTTCATGGCAGTGGTGGCTGTGAGGGAACGGTCAGACGGGCTTGCCGAGCTGGGTGGCGGCGGTCTCGCGGGTCTCGTCGAGCACGCGGATGGCGCGCTCGAGCAGGGCGTGGTGACGCTGGATGCCGAGCATCTCGACCATCGTCGAGACGGGTTCGACGTTGCTCCCCTCGAGCGCACCCTGGCGGAGCTTGCGCTCGCCGGCCTCCGCCACGCGGCGGTCGCCGCTGGGGACGAAGGTGCCCTGGGGCTCGCGGTCGAGGGGCGCCGCGGCGTCGGTGGGGCGTTCGACACGCAGGCGGTCGAGCTTCCGGCCGTCGACGAAGACGTCGCCGTCGGGCTGGATGGAGAGCTCGTCATACCGGGCCGGCAGCGTGATCACGCCCTTCTCGCCGAGGAGCGGCGCGCCACCCTGCGTGAGCCGGTTGGCCGGGTCGATCGTGAGCGTGCCGCCGCGCACCCAGCGTTCGCCGCGGGGCGTGGCGGTCACCACGAACCCCGGGCCGTCGAGCGCGAGGTCGAGGGGTTCGCCGGTGTCGCGCACCGCGCCCTGCGTGACGTCGGCCTTGGTGAACAGCACGGGCGCGCCCTGCGCCGCGCCGAGGAGGCGCGCGAAGGTGCGTTCCGCCTTGAACCCGTCGGTGGAGGTGTTCGCGAGGTTGTTCGCGACCACTTCCATCTTGCGCTCCGCCGAGCGGAGCGCCGAGGCGGCGATGCCGAGGCCGGAGACGGGGCTGGTCACGGCGCGGCGCGGCGCAGGCCGGCGCTGGGGGTCATCGTTGCGCCGCCAGACTTCCGCGCGGTCGGCTTCCGCGCCGGGACCGCGCGCGGCACCGGGGCGGAGCCCTGCTCACGCACCGGCGCCATCACCGAGCGCAGGCGCGTGATGGCGCGCGAGCGGATCTGCGAGACGCGCGACTCGGTGAGGCCGAGCACGGAGGCGATCTGGTGCATCTTGAGCTCTTCGTAGTAGTAGAGCGCGAGTACGGTGCGCTCCTGCTCCTTCAGCAGGCCGAGGGCCTCGCGGAGCTTGTCCTGCTCGGCCTCGGCCGTGAGGACGTCCTCGATGGAGGGGGCGTCGTCGTGGAGTGAGGTCTCCCAGTCGGTGTACGCGGTCTCGCTGTCGTCCTTGCTGGTGCGCTCGAGCGGGACGCGCACCCCGCTCTCCAAGTCGGCCTCCCAGCGCCAGAGCGTGAGCTTGTCGATCCCGAGCCGCTCGGCGATCTCGCCGTCGGTCGGCGCGCGCCCGAGCTCAGCGCCCAACGCGTCGCGCGCGCCGGCGATGTCGCGGGCCCGCCGCCGGATGGAGCGCGGCACGTTGTCGAGCCGCCGGAGCTCGTCGAGGATGGCGCCGCGGATGCGCGGCACGGCGAGCGTGCTGAACGCCAGCCCGCGCGTCGCGTCGAAGGACTCGATGGCCTGGATCAGCCCGAAGGTGCCGGCGCTGACCAGTTCATCGATGTCCATCTCGGTCGACAGCGAGCGCGAGAGCTGCTGGGCGACGTGGTGGACGAGGCTCAGGTTCTCGCGGATGAGCGTGTCACGCGCATCCATGTCGCCGGCGGCGAAGGCGGTCCAGAGAGTGGCGGGCGAGTTCATGCGGTTGCTCCGAGAGGTGCGGAGGTGGAGAGCGCGGACCAGAGGGCGCCGGCTGCGAGGGTGAGGGCCGTCTCATGGACGGCATCCGCGAGGGGGATCCCGGCGCCCAGGGCCACGGGCAGGGTGGGATCGATCGGCAACGCGGGTGCGGCGAGGAGCGAACGCCCGAGCCAGCGCTCGACGGCGTGGTGGAGCGCGGAGACGTCGGCGTCGCCGCATGGGGTGACCGCCGCCTGGAGCTGCGGGCGGCGGCCCAGGATGAGCTTGAGTGCGGCGAAGGACGCGGCGAGCGCGCCCGCGCCCCGGTCGGCCAGCACCAGGGCGGTCGCCGGCGTGGTGTGGGCCGCGAGGACGTCCACCGCGTCGAGCATCGACTGCGCGCGGGACGCGGGGACGCAGAGCACGACGTCGGCGCCGCTGATGCGCGGCATGCTGCCGCACACATGGATGTCGCGGTCGATGCGCACCGGCGGCGCATCCGTGGTCGGGAGGAGCACGCCGAAGAGCGCGGCGATGCGCTGCGCGCGGAGCGACGGGCCCACGATCAGCACGCGGGCACCTTCCGCCTGCGCCTCGAGCGCGAGGAGCGAGGCCGCGACGCTGGCGCCGACGCCGTCCGAGCCGGCGACGACGAGCACGCCCATCGGCGCGCGCGAGCGCATCCGTTCACGCGGCGACACGTTGCACCTCCCACGTGGCGATCGCCGAGAGCTGGACATTCGCCGGGAGCTCGGCGAGCGAGAGCACCGGCTGGTGCGGGAGCACCGGCTCGAGGACGTTGCGCACGCCGAGCCGGAGCGCACTCGGCACCACGAGCGGGGGCAGGCGGCCGTCGATCGCGCGCGCCGACGCCACATGCTCGAGCTCGCGGATGAGCTGCGACACCATCTCGGGCGTGAGGTTCGGCGCGGGCTGGCCGGAACGGGGCGCGAGGAGCGCCGAGAGCTGCTGCTCGAGCCGCGGCCCGAGCGTGATGGCCGGCAGCACGCCCTGGTCGTCCAGGTGCGAGCGCACGATCGCGTCGGAGAGGGCGCGGCGCACGTGCTCGGTGAGCATCACCGGGTCCTTCGTGCTGTCGGCGGCGTCGCCGAGGGCTTCGAGGATGGTGACGAGGTCGCGGATCGGCACGCGCTCGCGCAGCAGGCGCTGGAGCACGCGGTGCACGCCGCCCAGCGAAAGCTTGCCCGGCACGACCTCCTCGACGACGGCGGGGTGCGTCTTCTTGAGCGCGTCGAGCATCTGCTGCACGTCCTGCCGGCCGAGGAGCTCGGCGGCGGAGCGCTTGACCGTCTCGATCAGGTGCGTGGCGATCACCGTCGCGGGCTCCACGACGTCGAAGCCGGCGGCGAGCGCGTCGGCGCGGCGCGAGGTCGCCACCCAGCGTGCCCGCATGCCGAAGCTGGGGTCGATGGTGTCGATGCCCTCGACGTGGCTGGTCACGCGGCCGGTGTCGAGCGCGAGGAGGAACTGCGGCATCACATCGCCGCGCGCCTTCTCGGTGCCGCGCACCTTCACCACATAGGCGCCGCCGGGGAGCCCGAGGTTGTCGAGGATCCGCACCGGCGGCACGAGGATGCCCGGGTCCTGCGCGCACTGCTGGCGCAGGAGCCCGATGCGCTTCAGGAGGTCGCCCCCCTGGCTCTGGTCCGCGAGCGGGATGAGGAGGTAGCCGACCTCGAGCTCGATCGGCTCGATCTGCAGGAGGTCGTCGAGCGGGTCGGCCGAGACCGGAGCCGGGGCGGGCGCGGCCGCGGGGACCGCGGCGGCCTTCGCCTCCGCCTGGCGCGTGTCCACCGCGCTCGCCACGAAGACGAGCGCGAGGCCGATGCCGAGGAAGGGGAGCTTGGGGAGGCCGGGGACGAGCCCGAACGCCGCGATCACGCCGCCGGCGAGCCGGAGCGCGCGCGGGTGGCCGGCGATCTGCTTGGAGAGCACCGTGCCGACCTGCACCCCTTCTGAGGCGTGGGTCACCATGATGCCCGCGGCCGTCGAGACGATCAGGGCAGGGATCTGCGAGACGAGCCCCTCGCCGACCGTCAGGATCGTGAACTTCGCGGCGGCGTCGACGAGCGGGAGCCCCTGCTGCATCACGCCGATCACGATGCCGCCGACGATGTTGACCGCGGTGATGAGGAGCGCGGCGATCGCGTCCCCCTTCACGAAGCGGCTGGCACCGTCCATCGCGCCGAAGAAGTCGGCCTCGCGCCCCACCGCCTCGCGGCGGATCCGCGCCTCGGCGGCGTCGATCGCGCCGTGCGCGAGCTCGCCGTCGATCGCCATCTGCTTGCCCGGAAGGGCGTCGAGCGTGAAGCGCGCCGAGACCTCGGCCACGCGGCCCGCGCCCTTCGTGATCACGATGAAGTTGATGGCGACCAGGATCAGGAAGAGCACCAGGCCGACCACATAGTTGCCGCCGATCACGAACTCGCCGAATGCCGGGATGATCTCGCCGGCGTGCCCGCCGCTCAGGATGAGGCGGGTGGAGCTGACGTTCATCGCCAGCCGGAAGAGCGTCAGCAGGAGCAGGACGGTCGGGAAGCTCGAGAAGTCGAGCGGCTTGGTGCTCTGGAGCGCGACCAGGAGGACGATGATCGAGGCGCCCAGCGAGAACGCCAGGAAGAGGTCCACCAGGATGCCCGGGAGGGGCACGATCAGCAGCGCGAGCACGAACAGGACGCCGAGGGCGGTCCAGACCTCGGTGTTCCGGGCGGTGCGGGCGGCGGCGGTGGAGGGACTCATGGCTCCCGTCCAATGCGAGGGACGTGCCACCGCACGACAGCGTGTAAAGTATTGTGGCGGCGGTATTTAGATGATGCCGGCGTCGGGTGGCAAGATTCGCCGTTCCCGCCGGGCGGCACGATTTGCCGAGCCCCGAGCGGCCGTTTGTGCCGCCCTCCGGATCAGGCCCTCGCGCTCCCCGACCAGGAACCGCGCTTCGCCCGCGTGCGGTACACGTAGGCCAGGATCTCGGCGACCGCCATGTAGAGCTCGAGCGGGATGATCGACCCCACGTTCGCCGACTTGTGCAGGGCCCGGGCGACCGGGACGTTCTCGACGATCGGCACGCCGGCCTCGGCCGCGATCGCCTTGATGCGTTCCGCCACCTTGTCCTGCCCCATCGCGACGACGGTCGGGATCGGGGACTCGACGTCGTCGTACCGGATGGCCACCGCGATGTGGGTCGGGTTGGTGACCACCACGCTGGCGGTCACCACGTCCTTCAGCATCTGCCCGAAGGCGACCTCGCGCGCGAAGCGGCGGCGCGCGGAGCGGATCACCGGGTCGCCGCTCTCCTCCTTGTTCTCGCGGCGCACCTCGTCCTTGGTCATGCGCAGGCTCTTCTCGTTCTGGAAGCGCTGCCAGAAGTAGTCGAGCCCGGCCACGGCCAGGTAGGCGATGCCGACGGACACGAGGAGCCGGCCGACGTGCGACATGAGCCAGGGGGCGATCGCGGCCGGGCCGGCCTGCGAGAGCGGGCCGGTCGCGGGGAGGGCGAGCGCCAGCGCCTTCCAGACGAGCACCCCGACCACCGAGACCTTGAGCAGCGCCTTGAACGTCTCCACCAGCTGCGCCGGGGAGAGGAGGCGCTTCGCGTTCTTCACGGGGTCGAGCTTCTCCCAGTGCAGCTTGAGCGCCTTCGGGCTCACGGCGCCCTTGGCCTGGAGCGCGGCGACGGCGAAGGAGGTGCCGGCCACGGCGAGGAGGAGGAAGCCGCCGGCGGCGGCGGTGCGGCGCACCATCTCGCGCAGGAGGAAGGTCGCACTCCCCTCATCGAGCACGAGGGTGCCGGCGGAGGCGAGCGAGCTGCCGACCAGGTCGCGCATGGAGACACCGGCGGAGCCCGCGAGGTACTTCACGACGATCGCGGCCGCCACGATGGCGGCGGCGACGCTCGCCTCCTGGCTGCGCGGGATCCGTCCCTCATCCACCGCCTCCTGCTGGCGTTTCGCAGTGGGTTCCTCTGTGCGTTCGCCCCCCTGTTCCTCGGCCATGGCCGGTCAGCGCGGGGCGCGGAGGAGGGCGGAGAGCACGTCGCCGCTCATCCCGCGGACCTGCTCCCCCCACCCGCTCGAGACGAGGCCGAGGAAGGGGAGGGACGCGGCGAGCGTGACGAGGCCGATCGCGATCTGGAGGGGGAAGGCGAGGTTGATCAGGTTGAGCTGCGGGACGGCGCGGCTCATCACGCCGAGGCCCGCGTGCGTCACGAGCGCGGTGCCGATCACCGGCGCGGCGATCTGGAGGCCGAGCGCGAAGAGCACCGCGCCGTGCTGCGCGAGCACGAGCAGGCCGTTCGGGATGTTCACCACCGCGCCGACGGGGACGCGTGCGAAGCTGTTCGCGACCGCATCGAGCATCACGAGGTGGCCGCCGGTGGCGAGGAGGAGGGTGGCGCCGAGGAGCGCGAACGCCTGGCCAAGCACCGAGGTCTGGTGGCCGCCGGCCGGGTCCATGACGGTCGCGCCGGAGAGGCCGATGGCCTGGGAGGCGAGGTCGGCGGAGAGTTCCGCCGCGCCCACGAGGAGCGCGGCGCCGAACCCGAGCGAGAAGCCGATGAGCGTCTCGGTCAGGAAGGTCGCGGGCGTGATCGTCGCCCCGGCGATGGCGCTCGCCTGCGCGGCGGGCTGCATCACGATCGTGAGGACGAGGAGCACCGCCGTGCGGATGGGCATCGGCACCGTGCGCGACGCGAACATCGGCGCCACCAGCACGAGGCCGCCGACGCGGCAGGCGGAGAGGATGGTGATCTCCGCCGTGCCGGGGGCGATGAAGTCCCACGGGCTCACGGCGGCCATCAGCGCGGGAGGTCCGCGAGCCCCGTGAGGATGCCGGCCGTGTACCCCACGATGGAGTGGAGCATCCAGGGCAGCGTGATGACGAACACGAGGCCGATCACCACGAGCTTCGGCACGAACGCGAGCGTCTGCTCCTGGATCTGCGTGAGCGACTGGAAGATGCCCATCAGCAGGCCGACGATGAGTGCGGCGAGCAGGAAGGGCGCCGCCAGCTGCAGCGCCATCAGGAGCGCCTGGCGGGCCAGGTCGAGGACGAATTGGTCGTTCATGTCCAGAGCATCAGCGGAACCCGGCGACGAGACTCTGGGCGATGAGGCCCCAGCCGTCCACGAGGACGAAGAGCAGCAGCTTGAACGGGAGCGCGATCATCGTCGGCGGGAGCATGAACATGCCGAGCGACATCAGCACCGACGCCACCACGACGTCGATCACGATGAAGGGCAGGAAGAGCGCGAAGCCGATCGAGAAGGCGGTGCGGAGCTCGCTGATCACGAACGCGGCCATCAGCGTGACGAACGGCACCTGCGTGCCGGCGACCACGGGCTGGCGGCTGAGGCGCACCATCCGGCGGAGATCGGCGGGACGGGTCTGGCGCATCATGAAGTCGCGCAGTGGCGCGGCGCCCTTCTCCATCATCTCCACCTGCTCGATCTTGCCGTCGAGCCAGGGGGTGAGCGCTTCCTGGTTGAGCCGCGTCATCGTCGGCGCCATCACGAATCCCGTGAGGATCAGGGCGAGCGCGGCGATGAGGGGGGCGGGCGGCGACGTCTGGGTGCCAAGGGCCTGGCGGAGGAAGTAGAGCACCACGAGGATGCGCGTGAACCCGGTGGTCATAAGGACCAGCGTCGGGAGCAGGCTCATCAGGCCGAGCATGATCACGACACCCACGGTGCCGTTCATCCGCAGGCCGTCCCCCTGGCCGTTCTCGCCGAGCCGGAGGTCCATGCGCGGGGCGAGGCGGTCGACGACTTGGGCGCCGGTGGCGATCGGGTTGGCGGCGCGCGCCTGTGCAGAAGTGGTCGCGGCGGCGCTGGCGCGCGCCGGCGTGGCCTGCGCCCGCAGCGGGGCCGCGAGGGTCGACGCCGAGAGGGCGGCCACGAGCAGCAGTGCCGCGCCGCGCTTGAGCCCCAGCGCCTGCGTCAGGGCCCGCTTGAAGATCTCGCCGCCGCCGAGCGGCGCGGGGATCGCCGGAGTGCCGGCCCGCGGCGCGGCCGCCTCAAGCGAGAGCATCTGCGCCGCGTCGTCCTCCGCGACGTCCAGCAGGTGCCGCACGCCGCCGTCGCCCATCGAGACGAGCACGACCTTCGAGCCCACGCGCACCAGCGCGAGACCCTGGCGCGGGCCCACCGACGCGCGGTGGAGCACGTCGAGCGGGGCGCCCGGGCGCCCGCGCATGCCGTCGAGCCCGAAGCGGCGGAACCCCCTGGCCATCATCCCCACCAGCGCAAGGACCGCCGCCAGTGCGAGGAGCACGCCGAAGTACGCGAGCACTCGTGCTTACCCCTCGAGGGCTTGCGTGGGGAGCTGCGCGACGATGCGACGCAGCCGGAACCCATAGTGCTCGTTCACGACCACCACCTCGCCCTCGGCGAGCTTGAGGTCACTGACGTAGAGGTCCATGGGATCGCCTGCGAGCCGGTCGAGCTGCAACACCGAGCCGCGGCCGAGCCGGAGGAGCTCGCCCACCGTGACGGTGGAGCGGCCCACCTCGATGCGCACCGGGAGCGTGATGTCGATGAGTGCCGCGAAGGGCACCTCACCGCCGGCGAGGAGCGCGGCGCCGAGGTCGGCGAAGGCGGGGGGCTGGCCGTCGGCCGGCGCACCGCCGGCGGCGACGGCGCCGTCGGATTCCGTGGAGGGAGCGGTCATTTGTCGGATCTCGGGCGCGGTTCGTCCGCGCGTTGGGGGAACGAGGGATTCGAAGGAGGAGCCGGCGAGGACCTCGAGCACGCTCACGGCGCGCAGCTGCTTCACGCGCCCGGCCTGCACCTTGAAGCGGGGCTGGCCTCCGATGAGGAGTTCGAGGGGGGAGTCGATCGGGATGCCGGTGGCGATCATCGTGCCCGCGGAGAGCTTGAGCATGTCCCGCATCGGGATGCGGAACTCCGGGAGCCTCGCGATCGCCGGCACGGTGGTCATGCGCAGCGCGGACTCGGTCTGGTCGCGGGTGGCGATCCGCTCCGCCTCCGTCCCCACCGGGTCGCTCAACCGGCGGTCCGAGGAGCGCGTGAAGAACTGCTCCACCACGTTGAGCGGCAGGCAGATCGAGAGCACGCCGGTGTTCTCGCCGAACTTCGCGTTCACCGTCGCCACGAGGCAGGGCACCTCGCGGTCCACCGCCTGCATGATCTCGGGGATCGACTCGAACCCCTCGATCGCGAGCTGCAGCTTGGCGTGGTCCCACCAGATCTGGCCGAGGTCCGTGACCACACGGTCCGCGACGGTGTCGAGCGCCATGCGCTCGATGGGCGAGAGCGTGCGATCGAGGATCGTCGGGGCGCCGCCGCCGCCGAAGAGCCGGTCGATCAGGAAGTAGGCGAGCGAGGGATTGAAGTCGACGACCCCCTGCTGCCCGCCCGCATCCTCGATCCGCACCAGGAACGACGCGCTCGGCGTGTTGAGCGAGAGGAGGTACTCAGCGTAGGAGACCTGTTCGATGCTCTGCAGGCGGAGGTCGATCGTGTCGCGGAGTCGCGAGACCAGCCACCCTTCCACCGAGCGCACGAGGCGCTCGTACATCGCCTCGAGCGCCCGGAGCCTGTCGCGCGAGACGCGGGCCGGGCGCGAGAAGTCGTACGTCTGCACGTCCGCCGCGACCGCGGAGGTGGCGACGGCCGTGGCCGCGCCGCCGCCCCCGGCTCCTCCCTTGAGGAGCCGGTCGATGTCGTCCTGCGACAGGGGCGATGCGTCTGGGGGGGTCACGGCTGGCCGGTCACTGGATGACGAACTGCGGGAGGAGCACGCGCTTGACCACGCCTTCCTCGAAGAGCGCCCCGATGGCCGCCGCGAGGTCGGTCTTGAGCGCGTCGCGGTTGATCGGGTCGCTCAGGTACTCGATGGTGCGCGCGCTGAGGAGTCCTACGATGCGGTCCCGGATCTCGGCGTCGCGCGCCGTCATCTCCTCGAGCGCGGCGGCGTCCTTCACCACGATCGATGCCGTGACGAGCAGGAAGCGGCCGCCATTGGTGTTGGCGGGGTTGAGGACCAGGTTCTCGATCTGATGCACCACCGCCGGGACCCGAGGCTCCGCCTTCACTTCGTGCTCGACCACCACGCCGTCGGCCGGCGCGCCGAGCTTCGGGGCGATCACGAACCCACCGACCCCGCCACCGACGACGAGGCCGGCGGTGGCCATGATGATGATCATCTTCGATCCGCCGCCCTTGGGGGCGGCGTCGCCTTCTGCGGCGGCTGGGGCTGGGGCGGCAGCGGTGGCCATCAGTTCGTGAAGTCGAAGGTCTGGGTGGACTGCCAGAGCGGATGCGGCTCCGCGTGGACCAGTTAGGCAGGAGGTGTACCACGGAAGGTGTCGCCGCCGTGCTGACCAGTAAAATGTTGCTATGTAAGTAGTTACGGCGAGATTTCGCGACCTGCGGCGGCGTCGGACACCCGGCAAAAGCGCGCCCGCCGCCGGTCACGACGGCAAGGGTTGCCGTGTGTCCGACGGCGGGCGTTGCCGCTCCGCTCAAGTCGTTGCGGGGCTTACCGCTTCATGTTCACCAGCTCTTCCAGCAGCCGGTCGGAGGTCGTGATCACGCGGCTGTTGGCCTGGTAGCCGCGCTCGGCCACGATCATGCTCGTGAACTCCTGCGCCAGGTCGACGTTCGACATCTCGAGCGCACCGGAGACGATCTCGGACTGCGCGCCCTCGAGCGCGAAGCCGTAGACCGGCGAGCCGGAGTTGCCCGAGGTCGAGTACATGTTGTCGCCCACGCGCATGAGGCCGCCCGGGTTGTTGAAGTCGCTGAGCACGATCTGCCCGAGCGGCTGGGTGGTCCCGTTCGTGAAGGAGCCGACGATCGTGCCGGTGCGGTCGATCGAGAAGCTCTGCAGCGAGCCGGAGGTGTACCCGTCCTGGTCGCGCAGCACGGAGTTGTGCGTGCCGGCGAACTGGGTGAGGCCGTTCACGCCGGCGCCGCGCGGGTCGATCGTGATGGTGACGTCCGCCGCGCCCGAGTTCGGGCGGAAGGAGATCTGCGGCGGGACGAAGGTCGCCGGGTTGGTGTCGAGCGTGCCGTCGGCGAGGAAGGTGAACGGATTGGTGCCGCCCACGATCGAGATGCCGGCGGTCCCGAAGGTCGCGTCGATGTCCATGCCGGTGGGGTCGATCTGCCAGCTCCACTCGCTCGGGCCGGACTTGTAGAGCACCATCTTCAGCTCGTGCTGCTCGCCGAGCGAGTCGTACACGGTGATGGAGACGTCCTTGTACGAGCGCTCGTTGCCGGGGATCTGGCGCTGCGACGGGTCGAGCGGGTCGACGGTCGCGGCCGTGCCCTGGTCGAAGACCTGCGCGGCGGCGTCGAGGTTGCCGGCGAGCGTGGTGCTGCTCGTCGGGAGCGCGGCCGTCTTCTGGCCGAACGGGAGGCGGATGTCCTGGATCCCGTCCTGGAAGACGCCGTTCACCGCGACGCGGCCCTGCACGACGAAGCCGTTCGCCGGCGAGACGAGGCGCCCGTCGGCGTCGAGCTGGAAGTTGCCGGCGCGCGTGTAGAAGAACTGGTTCCCCTTCGAGACGACGAAGAACGAGTTGCCCTGGATCGCCAGGTCGGTCCCGAGACCCGTGGTCTCGACGTTGCCCTGGCTGAAGAGCGTGTCCACCGAAGCGACCTGCGAACCGAGGCCCACCTGCACGGGGTTCACGCCACCCTGGTTGCCGGGGGGACGCGTGGCGCCGGAGACGAGCTGGGCGAAGCCTTCCTTGAACGCCACGCGGCCCGACTTGAAGGCGGTCGTGTTGACGTTGGCCACGTTGTTGCCGATCACGTCCAGCCGCAGCTGGTGGTTGCGCAGGCCGGTGACACCGGAGAAGAGCGAGCGGATCATGGGAGTCCTCTAGAGGGAATCGGGGAGCGTGCGGTCGGTCTGGATCGCGGAATAGCCATCGAGGGGCGAGAGCGGGAGCAACCCCATGCCGTCGAGCTTCTCATTGATGCCGATCAGCTGCTCGAGGCTCGAGAACTGGGCGAGCTGCGCGGCGAGCTGGTCGGCCGAGGCCGGGTTCGTGGGGTCCTGGTTCTTCATCTGGGCCACGAGGAGCTTGAGGAACATGTCCTTCGTCTGCGCGGCCTTGCTGGCGGCCGCGGAACCGGTGAACACGCTCCCGCCGTTCGGGCCGGTGGAGGTGGTGGGCGGGATGTACGGGATGGTCATCGGCAGCTCGTGTGAGGGGGATCAGAAGAGGCGAGGACGGAGCAGTCCGAGCTGCCG
>CAZHAG010000001.1:13303-46047 GCA_964529705.1 uncultured Gemmatimonas sp.
GCAGCTCGTGTGAGGGGGATCAGAAGAGGCGAGGACGGAGCAGTCCGAGCTGCCGTGCGCGCTGCTGGTCACGCTGGGCGTCGCGGGCCTGTTCGCGGGCCTGTTCGCGGGCGTCACGCGCCGCGGAGTGCGGGGCGGACTGGTCGGCACGCTCACGCGACGGTGCGTCCGACGCGGCGGACTCGGCGGCCGCGCGCAGTGGCGCGGCCAGCGTTGACGACTCGACGGAGATGCGCGCGGCGTCGAGCCCGTGCTTCTCCAGCGACCGGGTGAGCGTGCCAAGGTCGGCGCGCAGGTCGCGGCCGAGCGTGGCGTCACGCGTGAGGAGCGCGGCGTCGAGTTCGCGGCCGGTCATCGAGAGGCGGGCCGAGTCCAGGCCGTCACGCGACGGATCGAAGGCCAGCCGGAGCTCCGTCACCGGGCGGGGCGGCGCGGCATCGCGCGCCTCGAGGAGTTCGAGCACGCGCGCGGCGGCGACACTGCCGGCCGGGGCGACACGCGCCACGGGAGCGCCGGGGGTCAGCGAGGAGAACGTCGGGGCGGTGGCCCGCGATGCACCGGCCTCGGGATCCGAGGAGTGCCCGGCGCCGTCACGCACGATCTCGCCGACGATGCCGCGCTCGCGTGTCGCCGGCTCCGTGACCGTCCGACCGTGCGCGGTGCGCGCGGCGGCTTCCGTGGCCGGCGCGGCCGCGGGGGTCTCGGCGGAAGGAAGGACCGGCGCATCGATGTCGGCGCGGATGGCGGCGGGAATGGCGGCGGGGATCGCGCCGGCCACGCTCCGCGCGCTCGCGGACCGCGGGCGCACATGTCCATTCGAGAGCACGGTGGAAGGCGTGCCGGCCTGTGGAGCACGGCGCATGGCTGACTCCGTTGAGGTGACGAGCGCATCGCTCGTCGACGTGATGTGGGCGGCGCGACCCGAGGCCCCGATGGCGCCGACGCGCGCGACCTGCGCCACTGCGGCGGGCGCGGCGACGGTCGCCACCGTGGCGATGCGGCCCACGGCCGCGACCGTGGCCACCTGCGCGACGCGTGCGATGCCCGCGATCCCCTGGGGCTGGTCCTGCGCGCCGCGAGAGGTGGCGGTCGCGCGGCCCGGAGCCGCCGGGCGCGGAAGCTCGAGATGGCCGGGGTCGCGCGCGCCGAGCGTGCGCAGCCCCTCTTCCTTGGCGACCCGGTGCATCAGGGCGTAGCCGGCGGACGCGTTCCGGCCGTGCAGGCGCACGTCGGCGGCCGTGCCGGAAAGGTGGCGTGAGTCGAGCGTCCAGGTGACGACCGGCCCGGTGTCGGAGCGACCCTGCGCGTAGAGCGCCTGCTGGCGCTCCGGCGTCCGGAGCGTCTCCGTGATGGTCACCTGGTATCCGGCCTCGGTCATCCGCTCCACGACGCGGTCGAGCCGCTGCGCGAAGACCGGATCGAGCACCTCCGTCGACGACTCGATCCGCCCGCGGGCTCCCGTGCGAGGACGCGGCTCCACCAGGGGCATCTCGATCTGTCGCTCGTCCGGTACCGAGGGTGAGGTACGTTCACGCGGTGGCAGCGCGTTCGCACCGAGCGAGGACCCACGCGCCGCGATGAGCGGCAGCTCGCCTTGAGTCCGGGGCTCGGCTTCACCCGCCATGGCGCGGGGCGCTTCATCTGACATGGCTCGCGGTGCCTCGTCCGACGTGGCGGACGGCGCCTCACCCGACGTCTCGTCGGAACCCCTCGTCGAAGTGCCGAAGGAGGGCAGGGCGGCGCGCGCCTGCGGTGCGACCGGCGGCGCGACCGGCGCCGCCGGTGACCGGTGCGCACCCAGCATCGCACCGAAGTCGGCGCGCTCGGTGCCCGGCGGCGTGGCGCCGGCGCCCGCGCTGCCGCCGTTCGCCGGCAGGATGCCGGCGACGGGTGCCGAGGTCGAGGGACCCGCGGGGATGATCATGGCACGGCGGGCTTGGGGACGAGCGCGAGCACGGCCTGCAGCAGCGCGGCCGCCTTCTCGGGGGAGAGCTGGCTGAGCACGGCGGCGGCGGACTTGTCGTTCATCTGCGCGAGCGCCCGCGCCGCTTCGTCGCCGGAGAGCTGCTCGACGGTCCGCGCGGCCTCGCGCGGGGCCATCTTGGTGAGCAGGCGCGCCATGCGCGCGTAGTCCGGGATCGCCTGGAACGAGCCCGTCGGCTCGGGGCCGACCGTGCCGTCGGGGCGCAGCATCACCGTCGCGCCCGTGTTCGTGCCGACGAGGGAGCCGATGGTGATCGGCTCCCCATCCCGCGTGGTCGCGCGGGACGACGCCGCGGACGTGACCTGTCCGGGGGGAGTCGCGCCCGACGCGGATCGATCGCCGCTGCTGCCGCCGGCCGGCTCGGACGCCGACGGATGCGGCGGGTCGGCGACATGCGGGTCGTCCGAGCCCACGGCGGGATCGTACACGGAGAGCGGGGGCTGGAACGGCGTCGGCTCCGGCGTGGTCAGCGTCTCGGGCGTCTCCGCATGCGAGCTGTCCGCGCCGGCGGGCGCGTGCGCCGCCGGCTTCATGAGGATCGCCGCGGTCCCACCCCCGATGGCGAAGGTGGCGAGGAACGCGATGAGGGGGAGGAGCTTCTTCATTCGTGCCCCCCGGTGATGGGTTCGTCATCCGGCTGCCGTGCGTGTCGCTCGACGGCGAGTGCATCCATCGCGGAACGCTCCGAGCGCGTGAAGGCCTGGCGCCATTCCTCCTCGCGCCGCTCGCGCAGCCGGGAGATCACGCGGCGTGCCTGCATCGCGGTGGCCAGCTCGGTACGCACCTCGTCCACCACCGCCTCGCGCGAGTCGAGCTCCTGCTTCGCGACGTCGATCTGCGCATCGAGCGACGCCATGACGCGCTCCTGCTGGTGCAGTTCGCCCGCGGCCCGCGAGATGCGATGGGCGCGCGAGAGGTCCTGCGAACTCGCGTCGCGGACCGCGGCGAGCGCGTCCATCGCGTGGCGCGCGTCGGCCGCGGCCTCGGCGGCGGCGCCGAGCTTGCCGGCGATCGCCTGCTCGCGCTGCTGGCGCAGGTCGAGCACGCGCTGCAGCCCGAACGAGAAGCGGCTGGAGGGGGCGGTCATGCCGTCATCCTCGCCGGCGCGCCGGCGGTGGGAGTGCCCGCGGTGGGCACGGCGGCCTGGACGCGCGGTGCGGCACCGGGACGCGGCACCGCGGCCGCGCCACGCGTGCCGATCTCCGCGAGCATCGAGACGGTACGCTCGAGCGGCGTGTGCTCCTCGGGCGGCTGCTGGAGCAGGTCGAGGATCGGGGACCGCAGTTCGAGCGCCGCGTCCACGAGCGCGTTCGAGCCGCGCTGGTACGCGCCGACGAGGATCAGGTCCTCCTTCTCGCGGTACGCCGCCTCGAGGCGCTGGAGCATCCCGGCGTGGTCGCGGTGCGACTTGGTGATCACCCGGTCGCGCACGCGGCTCTTGCTCTCCAGCACGTCGATGGCCGGATAGTGCCCGGCCGATGCGAGTCGCCGCGTGAGCACGATGTGGCCGTCGAGGATCGAGCGGCTGGCGTCCGCCACCGGCTCGGAGAAGTCGTCTCCGTCCACGAGCACGGTATAGAGGCCGGTGATGCCCCCGGCGCTCCCATTCCCGGCGCGCTCGAGCAGGCGCGGCAGGTAGGCGAACACGGAGGGCGGATATCCCTTCGTGGTGGGGGGCTCACCCACGGCGAGCCCGATCTCGCGCCAGGCCATCGCCACGCGCGTCACGGAGTCCACCATCAACAGGACCTGCTTGCCCTGGTCGCGGAACCACTCGGCGATCGCGGTCGCCACGAGCGCGCCGCGCGAGCGGAGGAGCGCGGACTCGTCGCCGGTGGCGACCACGATCACGGAGCGCGCCAGCCCCTCGGGGCCGAGTGCGTGCTCCACGAACTCGCGCACCTCGCGCCCGCGCTCGCCGAGGAGTGCGATCACGTTCACGTCCGATTCGGCGCGCCGTGCGATCATCCCGAGGAGCACCGACTTGCCGACACCGGAACCCGCGAAGATCCCGACGCGCTGGCCGCGGCCGATGGTGAGCAGGCCGTCGATCGCGCGCACGCCGGTCACGAAGGGCTGCTCGATGCGCTCGCGCTCGAGGGGGTTCGGCGGGTCCGCGCTGAGCGGGACGCGCTTCTCGAACTCGATCTTCCCCTTGCCGTCGATCGGCATGCCGAGCGCGTTCACCACGCGGCCGAGCAGTCCCTCGCCCACGCGTACGCCGAGGTTGCGGCCGAGGTCCGCGACGCTGGACCCCGGGTGCAGCCCCTCGATGTCGCCGAGCGGCATGAGGAGGGCGCCACGCTCATGGAAGCCCACCACCTCGGCCAGCACGGAGCGGTCATCGCTGGAGTTGGTGACGCGGCAGAGCGCGCCCATCCCGAGTTCGAGGCCCGTGGCTTCCATGACGAGACCGACGATCCGCGTGACCCGCCCAAGGGGGCGGAGTCGCGGGACTTCGTGGACTCGTTCGTGGAGTGCGTCGAGCGTGGCGGCGACCATGGACGGGTTCGGGTGGGAGGTCTCCCAAGAGGGAAGGCAACCGCCGTGCCGTCGTGCCGCGCGCTGGCGCTGCGCTGTAACTCGTTGTGATGTACCGCGATGGGAGTGCTGCGCGCCCTTGGTGAGGCGGCGCGCCGCTCCCGGCAATTGGTGCCGTCCGGCAAGAACCGCCGAGCGTGTCACGCGTCGATGCCGGAGATGTGGCGGAAGATCTGGTCGAGCGCGATGTCCACGCGACCGTCCACGATCCGCTCACGCCCCTCGACGATGCAGCCGCCGCGCTCGACGCGCGGGTCCGCCATCCAGGTGACGTCCGGGTAGCCCGCGTCGCCCGCGAGGAGGGAGTGGTCCGCGGGGTTGAGGCGCACCTTGAGCGTGCTCTCCTGCGGGAACTGCGCGAGCGCATCCTGGACGAGGGCGCGGATGGACGAGGGGTCGAGCTGTACCTCACGCTGGATCACCTGGCGCGCGATGGCGCAGGCGAGGGCCGTGAGATTCTCCTCCAGTACGCCGACGTAGTGCTCCTCGTGCTGGCGGATGGTGGCTGCGGCGTCGGCGGCGGCCCGGATCGCCTGCCCGAGTCGTGCATCGGCGGCGCGCTCCGCTTCCGCGCGGCCCGCGCTGCGCCCTTCCTCGAAGCCGGCGCGGCGCGCGTCCGAGGCGACCTTCACCTGCGCCTCCTGCATCTCCTCGCGGAGCGCGGTGAGCTCGGCGGCGGAGCAGCCGCCGTTTGGACCATTCCCGAATCGCGTGCGGAGCGGCGTGGGAGGCTGCGCCGGCGCCTGCAACTCCTTGAGCGCCCACGGGACCGGCGACGCCGGGGTGCGGGTGCGGGGCGCCACCGGGCTCGCGGGAGGCGTGACGTGGCGGGGCGCGCTCATGCGACGACGTCGTCCGCGGCGCCGGAGAGGACGATCTCCCCGGCCTCCTCGAGCGCGCGCAGCGCGGTGACGATCGTGGACTGCGCCTTCTCCACGTCGCGCTTCCGCTGCGGGCCGAGGTTCTCCATCTCCTCCTGCAGCGAGGAGACCGCGCGGGAGGACATCCCGCCCATGATCTTCGCGGTGAGCCCTCCGCTCGCCCCCTTGAGTGCCAGGGCGAGCGTCTTGACCTCCACCTCGCGCAGCAGGCGCTGCACCGACTTGTCGTCGAGTCCGGTGATGTCCTCGAAGACGAACATGAGGTCGCGGATCTGCGTGGCGAGCGCCTGGTCGCGCTGGGCCACGCCCTCGAGGAGCGCCTTCTCCGACGCGCCAGGGATGAGCGCGAGGATCGCGGCCACGGCCTGCGGGCCACCCGAGGTGGAGAGCCCCTGCTGCGTCTGGAGCTCCTCCGTCCAGATGGAGCGCTCGATCAGCTGCAGCATGTCGGGCGACACCTTGGCCATCGTCGCCATGCGATAGACCACCTCGGAGCCGAGTTCCGGGGCGAGGTCCTTGAGCACGGTCGCGGTCTGCGCCGGATTCAGGTGGGCGAGGATCAGCGCGATGGTCTGCGGGTGCTCGTTGCGGAGCATCGTGCTCAGCTGGCCCGCGTCGGCACTGCGGAGGCGGTGCAGGCCCGCGGTGTCCGCGAGCTGCGTCTGGATCCGCTTGAGCATCGAGGCGGCCTGCGTGGAGCCGTAGGCGCTCTCCATCATCTTCTGGGCGTAGTCGAGCCCGCCGTGCGCGATCGAGTCGGAGACGCCGAGCATCCCGACCCACTCCTGCAGCACCTCCTCCGCGAGCGTGGACTCCACGGCGTTCAGCCGCGCGATCTCGACGCCGATGGCCTCCGACTCGTCGGGGCTCAGCTTCTGCTGGAGCTTGGCCGCCGGGTCGGCGCCGAGCACCATGCACACGATCGCCGCCTTCTGGCGGCCGTTGAGGTCGGAGATCTTCTGCGGGCGGTTCGCGGTGCTCATCGTCGGTCAGTGAGGCCGGGGAGGGATCGGTCGGGGAACGGTCAGCTGTCGCGCAGCCAGGCGCGCATCAGCTTCGCGGCGGCCTCGGGCTGCTGCTGCACGGTGGCGAGCACCTGGTCACGCACCGGGTTGCTCGGGATGCTGATCATGGGGAGGGGGCGCCCAGGCGGTCCGCCGTGCTGCCCTCCGTCGGACATGTGCGCGTGCGAGCCAAATGGCGCCTGGTACTGGCCGGCGGCCCCCGCCTCCGAGTTGAGGTAACCCGGTGCCCCGGCGAGCGCCGTCACGGTCTCGGTGGTCTTGCCCGCCGCGCGCAGCGCGAGGAGCGCGATGATGAACGCGAGGAGGATCCCGAGCGCGTTGAGCGCCGGGCGCTGCACCGACTGCAACGTCTCGAGCGTCGAGAGCGGCGAGACCGCCGGGAGCGCGGGCGGCGGGATGAAGGGAAGCATCGCCACGGTCACCACGTCGCCGCGGGCCTGGTCGTAGCCGACGGCGCTCCGCACCAGCGACTCCACCTGGCTGCGCAGGGACGCCGTGTCGTTCGCCACGGCGGGCGCCGCGGCGGCCCCGTCGGTGCCGGACGGTGCCGGCGCGGCGAGCAGCACCGCGACGGAGAGCCGCTTCAGGTTGCCCACCGCCTCCGCCACGCTCTCGGTCTGCGTGCTGTTCAGGTACGAGGCGGCGGTGTTGCTCGTGCTCGCGCCGCCATCCGTCCCCGCGATGACCTCCGCCTTCTGCTCCGTGGAGACCGACTGCCGCTCGGGGTCCACGCGTTGCGAGCTCCTCTCGATGCGGTCGAAGTTGAGCGTGGCGTTCACCTGCACGCGCGCGTTCCCACTGCCGACCACGGGTGCCAGCAGGCGCTCCGCCTTCTCGCGCAGGCTGTTCTCGATCTCGAGCTGCATGGCGAGCTGCCGGCTCGACATCCCGGAGGAGCTCAACGGCTCCTCGCCCTCGGAAAGCGGTCGGCCGGCATCGTCCACGATGGTCACGTGGTCGCTGGTGAGCCCTTCCACGCTGGCCGCGACCGTGCGCGCGATCCCGCGCACCACGTCGGCGCTGATCGGGTCCTCGCCGCGCGGTTCGAGCACCACGCTCGCCTCGGCCGGGAGCGGGGCCACGCCGTAGCTCTCGGACTCGCGGATCACGAGGTGCACCTTGGCGCGCTTGATCCCGCGCATGCTGCTGATCGTGCGCTCGAGTTCTCCCTCGAGCGCCCGGCGATAGTTGACGCGCTGGGTCAGGTCGGTCTGCCCCCAGCTCGGCTGGTCGAAGAGCTCGAAGCCGGGGCGGTCACCCGAGGGGAGGACTCCCGCGCGTGCGAGCGCCACGCGCGCCTTGGCGACATCGGTCGTCTGCACGAGCAGCGTCCCGCCGTTGCCGCCGAGCTTGTATTTCACACCGGCCTGCGTGAGCCGGTCGGTGATGGCGCCCACGTCGGAGATCGGCACGTCGCCGAACGCCGGGACCCATCCCGGGGCGCTGGCCCAGCGCGCGAGGCCGAAGACGCCGACGGCGGCCGAGAGGCCCACCAGGAGGACGATCGCGCGGCGGACGCCGCCGATGCGGTCGAAGATCGAGAGCAAGCCGGGAGGCATCTACTCAGCTCTGCATGTTGATGAGGGAGCGGTAGGCCTCGACGACCTTGTTCCGCAGTTCGATGGCGAGGTCGAGGGCCAGCCCGGCCTCCTCGGACGCCGCCATCACGGTGTGCAGTTCCACGGGCTCGCCCGCGGCGAAGCGACGCGCCAGGTCGGCGCCGCGGTCGCGCGTCTCGCTCACCTCGTTCATGGCGCGCGAGAAGGTCTCGGCGAACGTAGGGCCTTCGCTCGGATCGATCGCGCCGGGCTTCCCGTTGCCGGGGAAGACCGGCACCGTGATCGAGCGCGCGCCGTCCAGGCCGCGCATCGCGCCGCCGGAGGGGGAGAGGGGACCGATCGGAGCGGTCATGGTCGACTCAGCCGCGGAGGTTGAGGCGGCCGCCGCGCGCCGGGATCGTCGGGCCGGCGGTGATGCGGTGTCCGTAGCTCAGCGGACCCATCGCGTCCTCGCGGGCAAAGAAGGCGCGCTCGTCGGCGGTCAGGACCTTCCAGAGCTCGGGGTCGGTGCCCTTCGGCGGCCGGAGCGAGGCGGCCTCCTCGCGCGGCGCGACTTCCGGCGACCGCGGGGCCTCGACCGCCGGCGCCTGCACGCGCGACGGGAAGGTCGGGCGGATCGCACCCGTTCCGGCCGGCATCCCGGTGTCGATGCCGTACGGCGCGCGGGAGGAGGTCGGACGGGAGAGGGGCGGCATGGGAGCGCCGAGTCCGTTGGTCTGCATCGCGTGGGAGTCCAGGGAGGGAGTCAGGGGGTGCGGTCTCAGATGTCGATCGCGCGGCGCAGCATCGACTTGGTCGCCGAGAAGACGGTGGCGTTCGCCTCGTACAGGCGGCGTGCCTCCATCATCGTGACCAGTTCGGTGGTCGGGTCCACGTTGGGCATGCGGACGTAGCCGGCCTGGTCGGCGTCGGGGTGCGAGGGGTCGTAGAGGAGCGCGCCCTCGGAGGTGTCGGTCGCGATGCCGGTGGCGCGGACGCCGCCGGCCGACGGCGCGTAGTCGCCGAACGCCTGCGCGGCGACCGCGAAGGCCGGGGTCGGTTCGGCCGTGACCACCTGCCGCTGGTAGGGACCGCCGTCGGCGGTCCGGGTCGTCTCGGCGTTCGCGAGGTTGGCGGCGGTCACTTCCATGCGGAGGCGCTGGAGCGAGAGCCCGCTGCTCGCGACCGCGAGTCCCTGGAACGGGGCGGGGGTCGGGCGCTCCTGGCTGCGCCCCGCGAAGGGGAGCAGGGGAGGAAGGGCAGGGGCCTTGATCGAGTCCATGGGTCAGTCCGCCTTATCGGTCGCGGATGGCGCTGCGGAGCGAGGCGTACGCCTTCTCCAAGAGCTTGGCGGTGGCCTCGAAGCGGAGCTGTTCGTCGGCGAGCGCGGACATCTCCGCCTCGACGTCCACGGGCTCGGTGATGCCGTCCCCGGGCACATGCGCGCCCTGCTTCGCCATCGAGAGGGCGAAGCCGTCGCCGTTGAGCGACGCACGCGCAACGCGGGACTGGATGCCACGCACGCGCATCTGGCCATCGTCAAGCGCCTGCTTGAGCGACGTCGCGGTCGTGGTCCGGTCGACGAATCCGTAGAGCATGGAGGCCTCCGTGGCGGGACGCGGGGCTGGCCGGATTGCCGGACGCACGTCTCGCCAAGGACGTGGTAAGGCAACAGCCGGGCCGCGAGCGTGCCGCGACGGATCTGGCCCGTTCGGATGTGTCTAAACCGTTGTATCGTAGCGCTTTACGTGAAGCGCTGATGCGCGGCTCCGGAGGCGTTCACGGAGCGCCAGCGCTCGGCAATGCTTGCCGGAAGGGTAAAGCTTGCCGTGGCCCCGGCGGGGTCAGCTTTCCTTGCCGGCCGCGTTCAGTTTATGCCGGAGGGTGCGCACGCTCATGTTGAGAAGCTGCGCCGCGCGCGTGCGGTTCCCATCGGCGCGGGTGAGTGCTTCGGCGATGAGGAGCCGCTCCGCTTCCGTGATGTCGAGTGACGGGAGCCGGAAGCTCTCGGGGTCGCCCTCCCCGACGGCGACCGCAGCGCTCCCGGGGGCCACGGCCTTGATGATCGGCGTCCCCCGCATGGGTGTCGGGCCGCCCCCGCCCGCCACGAGCCCGAAGCGCGCGGAGTCGAAATGGTGGGGCTGGAGCACGGGGTCGGTGGCGAGGATGACCGCGCGCTCGATGGCGTGCTGGAGCTCGCGCACGTTCCCGGGCCAGTCGTACTCCTGGAGGAGCTGCACGGCCGCGGGGCTGATCCCCTCGAAGGTCCGACCGATCTCCTTGGCCGTGTGGAGGGCGAAGCGGTACGCCAGGAGCGGGATATCGTCGCGGCGCTCCCGGAGCGGGGGGATCCGGATCGGCAGGACCGACAGTCTATAGAAGAGGTCCTGGCGGAACCGGCCGTCGTTGGACTCCACGGCGAGGTCGCGGTTGGTGGTGGCGATGATGCGCACGTCGACCGAGATCTGTGAGGTCCCGCCCACGCGCTCGAAGCGCTGCTCTTGGAGCACACGGAGGAGCTTCGCCTGCAGGTCGAGGCGCATCTCCGAGATCTCGTCCAGGAGCAGGGTGCCGCCGTCGGCGCGCTCGAACGCCCCTTCGACGCGCTTCAGTGCACCCGTGAACGCCCCCTTCTCGTGGCCGAAGAGCGCGGACTCCACGAGGTTCTCGGGGATGGCGGCGCAGTTGAGCTGGATGAAGGGGCGGTCCCGGCGTGGGCTCTCCTCGTGGATCGCACGCGCGGCCAGTTCCTTGCCCGTGCCGGACTCTCCCTGCAGCAGGACGGTGGCGCGGGTGGGGGCGGCGGTCGCGATCACGTGCAGCATCTGCCGGATCTGCGGGGAGTCGCCCACGATCTGGCGCTCATGCCGGAGCGCCATCACCTCGCGGCGCAGGGCCTCGTTCTCGCGCCGGAGCCGCGCGAGCTCCAGCGCGGCGGTGACGGCCACCTCCAGCTGGTCCGCGCGCACGGGCTTGGTGATGTAGTCCACCGCGCCGGCCTTGATCGCCGCGACGGCGTGCTCGATGGAGCCGTGCCCGGTGAGCATGATGACCGGGATGTCGGTCCCTTCCTCCCGCAGGTACTCGAGGAACTCGAGCCCGGTCATCCCCGGCATCCGGTGGTCGAGGATGATGAGGTCGAGCGACTCGCTCTGGAGGACGCCGAGGGCCTCGGGGATGTTGGCGGCGCCGAAGGGCTGGTGCCCCATCCGGAAGAGCGTGTCGTGCAGGATCGCGCCTACGGTCGTGTCGTCGTCGACGTACAGGATCTGCGCCATGCCGGGTCGCGTCTCGTGCGGAGGGCTCAAGTATGCAGCGGGGGTGCCGACAATGAGGTCGTGGACGTGTGGCCGCGCGGGCAGGAGCCCGGTCGCGGCTGTCCGTCCATGACCTAAGGATAGCCCGAAGCACAGGGTAGCACACTCCCCGGCACCCCGGAGTCCCATGCGAGTCACGAGCAACCTTCTCGTGCGCGACCAGATCTCGGCGTTGCAGACGACGTCGACGGCGCTGTCGCGCGCGCAGCAGCAGCTCACGACGGGTCGCCGTATCGCGGTCGCGTCGGACGACCCGGTCGGCGCGCGCGACGTGATGGCGATGGACGGCCGGTTGCGGGCGATCACGCAGTACCGCCGCGGGCTCGACGCCGCGAAGGGGCGCATCGCGCTCCAGGACAATGTCACCGCATCGATGTCGACGCTGCTCACCCGCGCGCAGGAGCTCACGGTCGCGGCGGCGACGGACACGCTGTCGCCGAGCGGCCGGCAAGCGATGGCGCTCGAGGCCGAGTCGCTGCTCCGCGAGCTCGTGGCCCTCGGGAACACCACGGTGGAGGGCGAGTACCTCTTCGGCGGCCAGCGCGTGACCGAGGAACCGTTCACCGTGACCGGCAATGGCACGTCGATCGCCTTCACCACCACCGGCGCCGCGGGCGCGCGTGCGGTGGAGATCGACGCGGGGCGCACGCTGGTCCCGACGGACGACGGCGCCACGCTCTTCCTCGACACCGGCGTGCTCACCGCGATGCGCGACCTCGTGCTCGAGCTCAACGCCCCGGCGACGCCGGGGTTCGACCAGCTCCGCGCCGTCGGCCGCTCCCTCACGTCCGCGTTCGACCGCGTGCAGGAGCGGATCGGCGCGCTCGGCGCCCGCGCGGGCACGGTGGACCTCGTCGCCGCGAACCTCGACGCGTTCGAGGGGTCGCTCCAGGCGTTCCGTTCGCAGGTCGTGGACGTGGACCTCGAGCGTGCGGCGGTGGAGCTCGTGTCGCGCCAGAACGCGTACCAGTCGGCGCTCTTCGCCAGCAGCAAGCTGCTCGGCCTCAACCTCTCGGACTACCTGCGATGATGACCGCTTCCGTGGCCGCCGGCCCGGTGCACACCGAGCGCCGCCGGCGCCGGCGCTTCCACTCCCAGCTCCTCGGCGACGTGATCGTGCCGGAGGAGCAGGTCCTCCAGTTCGCCGAGGGGTTGTTCGGCTTCACCGCGCAGCGCGAGTGGGTGATGATCGCGGCGGGGCGCCAAGGGTGGTGCTGGCTGCACGCCGTGGACCATCCCGCGCTGGCCTTCCTGCTCGTGGACCCGTTCGAGGCGTTCCCCGACTTCGGCGTGGAGCTCACCACGCAGGACCTCCGGGCCCTCGGCGTCACCAGCGCGACGCAGGTGGGGATCTTCGCGATCGTCACGCTCCCGCTCGCAGCGGATGCCCCGATGACCGTGAACCTGCAGGGGCCGGTCGCGATCGCGCTGCCGACGCGCCGCGGGCGCCAGCTCGTGCTCAGCGATGCGCGCTTCGGGTCGCGTGCGCCCCTCGCCGCTCAAGTCCTGGACGAACGCACCGACACTGAGTCGTGAAGTCGAAGACGGGTGACTGCCCGTCGCGAACACGGAGCACGGACGCTCCACACACCGTTCCAAGGGAGGAACACCCGTATGCGCATCAACACGAACGTCGCGGCGATGGACTCGTTCCGGAATCTGTCGCGCGTCGAAGCGGACGTGAACTCGTCCATGGCGAAGCTCTCCTCGGGCTTCCGCATCAACAAGGCGGGCGATGACGCCGCCGGGCTGGGCATCGCGAACAAGCTGCGCGCCGACATCCGCGCGCTCACGCAGGCCTCGAAGAACGCCGAGCAGGCGACCTCGATGCTCTCCGTCGCGGAAGGTGGGCTCCAGACCGTCAGCAAGATCCTCGAGCGCATGAAGGAACTCGCCACGCAGTCGGCGTCGGACAACACCGATGCGGGCGGCCGCGTCGCGATCCAGGCGGAGTTCGCGGTGCTGCGCACCGAGATCAACGCCATCACGGCGACCACGCAGTTCCAGGGCAAGGTGCTCCTCGACGGTTCGTTCGGCAACTCGGTCAACGCGTTCGCGCCGGCCGACATCGCCGCCGGCTTCGCCGCCGTGCGCCTGAGCGGCGCCGCCGCCGGGACCTACACGCTCACCGGCACCACCGGCACGTACACCCTCAGCGAGGCGGGCGGGCGCTCGCAGACGATCGTCGGCGTCGCGAACGGGGTCGGCACGCTCGACTTCAGCGGCCTCGGCATCAAGGTCGAGACCAACTCGGCCTTCACGAACAGCGCGGACCCGTCCGCGGCGATCGTGGTCACCGCCGGCAGCGGCGGCGGCTCGTTCATGGTCCGCTCGTCGGGCGACTACACGGGCAACGACAACGTGAACCTGTCGGGCCTCGACGTCGATGCGACGACCCTCGGCATCTCGGCGTCCTCGCTGAGCACCCTGGCGAACTCGCAGGCGGCCCTCTCCGCGATCGACGCGGCGATCGGTGTCGTCAACACCGCGATCGGTGAGGTGGGCGCCGCGCAGAACCGGATCGCCTACTCGCTCGAGAACGTGCGCTCGCAGATCACGAACTTCACCGCCGCGGAGTCGGTCATCCGTGACGTCGACATGGCGGAGGAGATGACGAAGTTCTCGAAGAACCAGATCCTGGCGCAGGCCGGCACGGCGATGCTGGCGCAGGCGAACCAGTCCGCCGCTGGGGTTCTGCAGTTGCTTCGTGGTTGATGCACCCGCTCCCGAGGGGGCCGGCGACCTGGTCGCCGCGCCCCCGACCGGAGCCACGTAGTGCCCCGCGTCCCGCATCGCCGACCGGTGATGCGGGACCGCGGGCCTTCCGGGCCGAACCGTGACGACACCCATCTCGTCCTTCCAGGGACTCGCCAGCGGCATCCAATGGCGCGACCTCGTCGATCAGATCGTCGAGCTCGAGCAGGCGCGCGCGCTCGGGCCGGTGTCCGTGGGTCTCAACTCCGCCAACGCCCGCATCGACGGCTGGAGCGCGCTCTCCGCCGCCGTCACCAAGGCGAAGGACGCGCTCGCCGCGCTGCAGAGCGGCACCGCCTTCGGCGGCCGCTCGGCGCTCGTCGGCGTCACCGCGACCGGGCATTCGCTCGCGACCGTGACGAACTTCGCCACGGCCACGGCCGGTCGGTACCGCGTCGAGGTCCAGACGCTCGCGCAGTCGGAGAAGCTCTCCGGCATCGCCGCGTCCGATCCCTCCGCCGCGCTCGGGATCTCCGGTCGGTTCTCGGTGAACGGCGCCGCCGTCACGCTCAGCGCGACCGATTCGCTCACCCTGGTCCGCGACAAGATCAACGCCGCGAACACCGGGGCGGCTCCCACGCGCGTCAGCGCATCGATCGTCACCAGCGGCGGCGCCTCGCGCCTGATCCTCACCGCGGACGGCACGGGCGCGCGCGGGATCGAGCTGGCCGACGACCGGAGCGGGACGGGCGGGACGAGCACGCTCGAGTCCCTCGGCCTGGTGGACGGGACCCGCGCGATGAACACCGGCGCGGACGGGAGGACCCGTTCGATGCGCGTCTCCTCCGCGACCGTCACGGCGGCGGCGGCTCTCGGCGTGAGCGTCTATCCCTCGCCGGCCAGCATCCGGGTGAATGGGCGCACGATCCTCGTCGACCTCGAGAACGATTCCATCACGGACATCGCCGCGAAGATCAACGCGGCGAGCGCGGGAGCCGCGGCGGTCGAGACCGAGACCGATGGCGGCACGACCTGGTCGCGCCTCGCGATCTCGGGGAGCGTCGCGAGCGACGGGTCCGCCGGCTCGAACCTCGTGCTCGAGACGCTCGGCCTCCGGGTCGGCGGACGCTCGAGCAACGTGTCGCAGGTGGTGTCCTCGGCCGCCGCGCTCACCGGGGCCGGCGCGGCGCCGGCGACGGGCGCGACCCTCCTCACCGACCTCGGGACCGGAGCGGCCGCCGGCGTGCAGGCCGGGGACGTGATCTCCCTCTCGGGCACGGACGGCACCGGGGCCGCGGTCACGATGAGCTACACCGTGACCGGGACCGACACGCTCAGTGACCTCAACGCCGCGATCGCGGCCACCTTCGCGCCCGGACGCGGCGTGACGGCCGCGGTCGTGGACGGGCGGATCCAGCTCACCGACAGCGTGAGCGGCGACTCTCGCCTCGCCTTCACCCTCTCCGCCGGACTGCAGGGCGGGGGCACGCTCGACTTCGGCGGGACCACCACCACGTACGGGCGCGTCCGCCAGCTCAGTGCCGGTGCCGATGCGCGCATCCTCGTGGACGGTGCGCTCGTGACGGGCGCCACGAACACGATGGCGGGCGTCCTCGGCGGTGCGACGCTCAACCTGCAGGGCCAGGAGCCCGGCAGCCCGTTCGACGTGACCGTGACGGCGACGCCGGAGACCTCGGTCGACAACGTGAAGGCGTTCGCGACGGCGTACAACGAGCTGCTCACCGCCGTCACCGCCGAGACGCGGGCCGGTGGCCGTCTCGCGTTCTCGAGCAGCGCGCGCGCGGTGGTCGGGGCCTTCAAGGGGACGCTGCTCAACTCGCTGGCGGGCTACGCGGACGGGACGCGCTACACGCGTGCCGGTGACGTGGGGCTCGAGCTGCAGCGGGACGGGACCCTGAAGCTCGACGAGACGAAGTTCCGCGCCGCCCTCGCCGCGGACTCCAACGGCGTGCGCGCCCTCTTCGCGTCGGGCGGGAGTGCCACGAGCGGCAACGTCCAGTTCGTCGGATCGGGCTCCGTCTCCCCCGCGGGCACCTTCGCCCTCGCGATCACGCGGGCGGCGACCAGGAGCTCCACGCTCGGCGCTCCCCTGGCTTCGTACGCACCCGGCGCGACCCCTGCGACCATGACCGTCACGGACGAGATCCAGGGGCGGAGCGCGACGATCACGCTCCTCGCCGGCGACACGGGCGCGCTGGTCGCGGCCCGGCTGCAGGCCGCATTCGCGGAACAGCGCGTCGCGGTCACCGCCACGGTCGAGGGCGGCGCCCTGCGCCTCACCGGCGCCGAGTTCGGCTCGGGCGCCGGCTTCACGGTCTCATACACCGACCCGGGCGCGGAGGACCCCGCCACGCAGCTCGGGATCGCCGCCGCGGCGTTCGACACGGGCCTGGACGCCGCGGGAACGCTGGACGGCGAGGTGATGACCGGGGACGGCCAGATGCTCACCGCGCTGAACGGGATCATCCTGCGCTATACCGGCACCGCGGACACCGACGCATCCACCGTCCGCTTCGCGCGTGGGCTCGGCGGCACGATGTCGGCGGCGGCCGACTCCATGATCCGCGCCGGTTCAGGCACCATCCCGCTGCAGACCACCTCAGCGCAGAACGTCATCGCCTCGCTCGAGCGGCGCGAGACGGACATCCTCGCGCGGATGGAGCGGCGTCGGGTCGCGCTCGTCGCGGAGTTCACGCGGATGGAGACGCTGCTCGGGCGGTTGCAGAGCCAGGGGCAGTGGCTCACCTCGCAGGTGACCTCGCTGCGGTCGATCAACAGCGCGTCGTACAACTAATCGGAGTTGCTGCCGATACTCAGGCTGAACCCCGACCATGCCTCCCATGAGCTACGCGACCCGTCCACGCCACTCCGCCAACCGCGGCGACCGATACCGGGAGATGGAAGTCCTCTCGGCGGCGCCGGGAGAGCTCGTCGTGATGGTGTACGACCACCTGCTGGCGAGCCTCGCCCGGGCGCGGCAGGCGATCGTGGCCGGCACGCCCGAGGTGCGGGTGGCCGAGTTCGCGCGCGCACGGGATGCGGTCGGGGAGCTGCTGATCACGCTCGACGCCAAGCAGGGCGGTCCGGTCGCGAGTCACCTGGCGGGGCTCTACTCGTTCTTCCTGCGCGAGCTCACCTCCCTGGGACTCGACCCGGCCCTGGATCGCCTGGACCGCATCACCGGGATGGTCCGCGAGCTCCGCGACGCCTTCGCCTCCATCCAGACCGGGACACCGCGATGAGCCTCGTCCAGACACGCGGCGCCCTGATGACGGAATACGCCCGTGGCATCAGCGAGCGCCTCGCGAGCGCCGACCGGACGCTCCGCGAGTCGGTCGCGGCCGGCGACTCTGCGGCCCTGCTCGTCGGGATGGCGGAACGCGAGGCCTCGCTGGCGGCGACGGAGGACCTGGTCGGCGAGCTCGACCTGGCCGGGCTCTCGGCCGCCGAGCACGCGGCGATCATCCGGCTGATGGTGCAGGCGCTCGAGCGGAGCCAGGTGGCGCAGGCGGCGCTGGAGGCAGAGATGTTCCGGGCACGCCGGGCCGTCGTCCGGGCCCTGGCCGAGCCGGCCGCCCGGGCCGGGGCAGCCGAGCGCTCCGGATACGCCCTCCCGGCGCCCCGAAAGGTCCTCCGTTCGACCGGTTGAGCCGCCGCTAAAGTCGGCGGCGGTGGCGTCGATACTCCATGCCATAGGAGGTAGTCCATGTCGATCAATCCCACCGGTCCGAACCGCCCCTTCGTGGACGGCGCCGGCCCGTCCCGCCCCGCCCAATCCGTGGTCCGCGCCGACGAGGCGCCGGTCCGCCGTACGCCGACCCCCCCGCACGGACAGCGCGACGTCCTCGACCTGTCGCCCGCCGCCCGCGCCCTCGTGGCGCAGGCCGGGGAGGATGACGGCCTCTCCGCCGAACGGTTGCTCGAGATCCGCGGCCGCGTGCTCGACGGGAGCTACGACGCCCCGGCCGTGCTGGACGCGATCGCCGCCAACATCCTCCGGAGCCGCGACCTGGGCTGAGCCCGAAGGTCGCGGTCCCGCGAACCCTCTCCGTTCCGCGACCCCATGCGTTTCCTCGTCGTCGACGACTCTGCGACCATGCGTCGCATCATCGTGAACTCGCTCGCGCGCATCGGTCACGACGATGCCCTCGAGGCCGGGGACGGTGCTGCGGCGCTCGACGCGTTCGACCAGGGGGGTGTGCAGTTCATCATCACCGACTGGAACATGCCGCAGATGTCGGGGCTGGACTTCGCGCGCCGCGTGCGCGCCCACCCCAAGGGGGCGACCGTCCCCATCCTGATGGTCACCACGCGCTCCGCCCGCGAGGACATCCTCGCGGCCGTGGATGCCGGGGTGAACAACTACGTGCTCAAGCCCTTCACGCCCCCGGTGCTGAAGGAGAAGATCGACGCGATCCTGACCTCGGCGGCGGCTGCCTGAATGCCGCACGATCCCGCGCGACCCCTGCCGGCGCAGACGCACGCCGATGTGCTGCACGCCACGGACACGGCCCTGCGACTCGTGAACCAGGCCGTGGGCGACCTCGGCACGCCGCCGGGCGCCGCGTCGAACCCGGGATCGCTCGTCGCCTCGCTGACGAACAGCCGGCAACTCGCCTCGATGGTCCTGCACGCGAACACGCAGGTGGCCGCGCTCCTCGAGCGGATCCGCGTCTCGCGCGGGCTCCTCGCCAGCGCCCGCGAGGCCCAGCTCGCGCAGATGTCCTCGAAGTTCTCGGCCGTGACCGCGGCAACCGAGTCGGCGGCGACCTCCATGATCGAGGGACTCGAGCGCGCCATCCGCGTGGTGGAGGAGCTGGAGCAGGGATCGGCCCCGGACGCTCCCCCTGAGCGCAGGGCACGGTTCGCCGCGCTGCGCGAGGAGCTGTTCGACGTGATGAACTTCATCCAGTTCCAGGACATCACCAGCCAGCAACTCGGCCACGCGTCCGCCGTGCTCGACGAGGCGGAGCGAAGGCTCGCCGACCTCGCGTCCGTGATGAGCGGACCCGGGGGACCCGAGCGCGCCGCGTCCGCGACGCCTCCGGCGCCGCATCCGCACTTCGACGCGGACGCCCTCGCGGACAAGGCGGAATCCCAGGCGTTCGCCGACGCGCTCTTCGACCACCGCTGACCGGGGGACTGGTGACGCCGCCGACGATCGACGACGCCGTCGCGGCGTTCGTGGCGTGCGAGCCGGGGGACGCCGACGCACGCCGGCACCTGCGCGAGCTCCTCTGGTCGCTGGTGTGCGACCGCACGCTCGCCGCCGAGGCGCGGAACGCGCTCGCCGACGCGGTCGCGCTGCTGGACGATCCCGCGGCGTTCGCACGCGCCGCCGAGGCGAGCTCCCTCGTCCTCCTGCGGCTCCACCTCGAGGTCGCCGTCGACCGGATCGAGCAGGCGTCCACCGGAGGCGCTGCCGCGTCAGGGAGCGCACGCCCCGGCTCCGCAGGCGTGGTCGAGGCTGCCGCCACGCGCTTCGAGGTGGATGGCGGCGCCGACGGTGCGCTCATCGCCGACTTCGTCGGCGAGGCGTACGAGTTCCTCGAAGGCGCGGAGGCGGCCCTCCTGCGCCTCGAAGGAGCCCCCGACGACGCCGAGTCGGTCAATGACGTGTTCCGGGCGTTCCACACGATCAAGGGGACGTCGTCCTTCCTGGGGCTTGGTGCGATCTCGTCATTCGCGCATCACGCCGAGGACATGCTCGGTCGGGTCCGCGGGAGCGAGCTCGCATTCACGGGGAGCGTGCCAGAGCTGGCGTTGCGCGCCGTGGACCAGCTGAAGTCCCTGATCGCGGCGATCCCGGCCGCGCGCGCCGGGGGCGTGGACCTTCCGCGGGACTACGCCGCCCTGATCGACGCGATGGCGGACCCGGGGGCGGTGCTCTCATGGCCGGCCGCGAACGTGGACGCCGACACGCCGAGCGACGCGCCGGCCGGCGCGCCGACGCCGCGCGCGGGAGCGCGCGCGGTCGCCGCGGCCACACCAGCGCCCGCCGAGAGCACGGTCAAGGTCCGCGCCGAGAAGCTCGACCGACTCGTCGAGATGGTGGGCGAGCTCGTGATCGCGCACGGGATCCTCAAGGAGACCCCGGCGGTGCAGGACGCGTCGCGGCCGGAGCTCGCACAGCGCGTGCTGCAGGCGGACAAGATCGTGCGCGAGTTGCAGGAGCTCGCGCTCGGGCTCCGCATGGTGCCGCTCCGCGGCGCCCTCACCAAGCTCTCCCGGATCGTGCGCGACCTCGGCGCGCGCAGCGGGAAGCAGGTGGCGTTCGAGACCGCGGGGGAGGACACGGAGCTCGACCGCACGCTCGTGGACCTTCTCGCGGACCCGCTGATGCACATGGTGCGGAACGCGGTGGACCACGGGATCGAGCCACCGTCGGAGCGGCTCGCGGCCGGCAAGCCCGCGATGGGGACCATCCGCGTGGAGGCGCGTCAGGCGGGGGACCGCGTGCTCGTGCGGCTGCGGGACGACGGCCGCGGCCTGCAGCGATCGAAGATCATCGCGAAGGCGATCGAGCGGGGGCTCATCACGACGGGCGAAGGGATGCCCGACGCGGCGGTGTTCGAGCTGATCTTCGCGCCGGGGTTCTCGACGGCGGACGCGATCACCGACGTCTCGGGGCGCGGCGTGGGCATGGACGTGGTGCGGCGCAACCTCCTGGCGATCCGCGGGCGCACGCTCATCGAGTCGGAGCCGGGGAAGGGCTCGGTGTTCACCATCGAGCTCCCGCTCACGCTCGCGATCACCGACGGCATGGTGGTGCGGGTGCAGGGGGAGCGGTTCATCATCCCCACCGCCCGCATCCGGCGCTGCGTGCGCCCCGCGCCGGAGATGCTGCGCACCGCGCTCGGGCGCGGGGAGCTCGTGCAGCAGGGTGGGGAGGTGCTGCCGCTGCTCCGCCTCCAGCGTGAACTGCGCATCCCCGGCCCGACCGCCGACCTGCTCGCCGGGATCCTGATCGTCGCGGGGGACGGCCACAACCGCGTCGCGCTCCACGTGGACGAGCTGATCGGCCAGCAGCAGGTCGTGGCCAAGCCGCTCGGCGAGTCCATCGGGCGCGTGCGTGGCCTCACCGGCGGCGCGATCCTCGGCGACGGGCGCGTGGGGCTCATCCTCGACGTGGATGAGCTGGTGCAGGCGAGCCGGAGCGCGGCTCCGGCATCGCCGCACGCGGCCTGAGTCTCAGGAGTCCGGGTCGTCCGGCCGATACTCGGAGGGCTCGCCTTCGCCGCGCCCTCCAGCCCCTGAGCCACCCGATGACCGCTCCCACCGTCGAGACACGCACCCCTGGCCGGCACGTGGAGGGGAAGTACCTCACCTTCATCCTCGCTGGCGAGGAGTACGGTTTCGAGATCCTCGCGGTGCACGAGATCATCGGGATGCTCCCGGTGACCCCCGTGCCGCACAGCCATCCGGCGGTGCGCGGCGTGGTGAACCTGCGCGGGCGGGTGATCCCCATCCTGGACCTCCGCAAGCGCTTCTCGATGCCGCCGGGGGACATGCCGGAGACCTGCATCGTGGTCCTGCGCGCGGGTCCGCAGCTCCTCGGCGTCGCCGTGGACGCGGTGACCGACGTGCGGATGGTGCGCGCCGACGAGATCGAGCCGCCGCCGCTCTTCGGCCAGGAGGTGGATGTCTCGTGCCTGCTCGGGATCGCGAAGTCGGACGGTCGCGTGCGGATCCTCCTGGACGCCGCTCGGGTGCTCTCGATGGAGCCCCTCGGGGCGGTGCCGGCAGCCGCCGACGTCGCATGAGCGCACCCACGCACCTGGCGGGTGTGCGGCTCGACCTGGAGCTCTCCCCGGACCGGTACACGGCGGTGGCCGATGCGCTCCACCGGATCGCGGGCATCCGCCTGGGCCCCGGGAAGCGCGCGCTCGTGGTGGCGCGGCTCGGGCCCCGGGTGCGCGCCACGGGGGCGCCGAGCCTCGACGCGTACGTGGACGAGACGCTCGGTGGCGCCGACGACGCCGAGCTCTCGCACTTCGTGGATGCCCTGACGACGAACAAGTCGGGGTTCTTCCGCGAGCCGGCGCACTTCGAACATCTCCGCGCGTCGGTCTTCCCCCAGCTCGAACGCACCGAGCGCCCCCTTCGCTTCTGGAGCGCCGGCTGCGCCGCGGGGGAGGAGCCGTACACGCTCGCCATGGTGGCGCGGGACGCGCTCTCGGCTGGGGCCCTCGCGCGCACGCGCATCCTCGCCACCGACATCTCGCACCGCATCCTCGCAGCGGCGCGGGAGGCGCGCTACAGCGCCACGCAGCGCGACGGCGTGCCCGCGGCCGAACTCGCGCGCCACTTCGAGGCGACGCCGGCGGCGGACGGGACGCGCCGCGTGAACGAGCCGACTCGCGACCTCGTGCGCTTCGCCTGGCTCAATCTCGTGGGCGACTGGCCCATGCGCGGGACCTTCGACGTGATCCTCTGCCGCAACGTCATGATCTACTTCGACCGGCCGACGCAGGAGCGGCTCGTCGCGCGGCTGGGGTCGCTCCTCGTGGCCGGCGGGTTCCTTTATGTCGGGCACGCGGAGAGCCTGACCGGGGTCCCGCATGCGCTGGAGCCCGTGGTCCCCTCCGTCTACCGCAAGCCCGGAGCGGACGCATGAGCGCCCGTCCCCCCATCCGCGTCCTGATCGTGGACGACTCGGCCGTGGTGCGCCGCATCCTCGCGGCCGCACTCGGCCAGCACGCGGACATCGACGTGGTGGCGAGTGCGCGCGATCCGTACGAGGCCCGCGAGCGCATCGTCGAGTTCGCCCCGGACGTGATCACGCTCGACATCGAGATGCCGCGGATGGATGGCCTCACCTTCCTCGAGAAGCTGATGCGCGCGCAGCCGTCGCGCGTGGTGGTGGTGAGCTCGGTGGCCGCCGCGAGCAGCGCGAACGCCGTGCGCGCCCTGGCGCTCGGCGCGGCCGAGGTGGTGCTCAAGCCGCAGGATGCGGCCTCGCTGCCGGACGTGGCGCAGCAGCTCGTGCGCGCGATCCGGAACGCCGCCGCGATCCCGCTCGCCTCCCTCGCCTCGCTCGCGCTCGTCGAGTCGGCGAGCGCGCGGGCCCCGCACCGTGACACGGAGCAGGTCGGGGGCGCCTCGAGCCGACTGGTCGCCATCGGCGCCTCCACCGGCGGTCCGCGGGCGATCGAGCAGGTGCTCTCGCGCTTGCCGGCGGGGAGCCCCGGGACGCTCATCGTGCAGCACATGCCCGCGCGCTTCACGACCGCCTTCGCCGCCCGGCTCGACACCGTCTGCTCCATGCGCGTGCGCGAGGCGGTGCATGGCGAACTGGTACGCGACGGCGTGGCCTACGTCGCGCCCGGCGGCCTGCACCTGCGCGTGCAGCGCGAGCCGCAGGGCTACGTGATCCAGCTCAAGGACGCGCCCCCCGTGCATCACCAGCGGCCGGCGGTCGACGTCCTCTTCGATTCGGTGGCGGCGGCCGCGGGGAGTGCGGCGGTCGGCGTCCTGCTCACCGGCATGGGCGCCGACGGCGCGCGCGGCCTGCTCGCGATGCGGGAGGCCGGCGCGCACACCATGGCCCAGGACGAGGAGACCAGCGCGGTGTTCGGCATGCCGCGCGAGGCCGTCGCGATGGGAGCCGCCGCGCAGGTGCTCCCGCTCGTCGAGATCGCCGTCGCCATCACCCACGCCGTTTCCGACTTCCAACCCGAGCACGCCGGCGCCGCCGGCGTCGCCCCCTGAGCGCTCCCGGAGATCCCATGCGCACGTCCGTTCCGTTCCTCCGACTCCCCCTCGCGGCGCTCCTGCTGCTCGCCGCCTGCGGCCGTTCCAAGCCCGCCTCCGGTCCCGACGTGCGGGGCGATGCGCCGTCGATCTCCGAGCGCGAGGCCCGCGCCCGCGCGGGCGCGGTGCGCCTCGAGCCGTATCAGTCCGTGGACCACGCCTTCCGCGACGCCAAGAGCCACCTGACGCACTCGGTGCGGCTGACGGTGCAGGACAGCGCGGACTGGCGCGCGGTCTGGGCGCGCATCGCCGGCCCGAACAGCCGCACGCCCGCGCCCGCGGTGGACTTCTCGCGCGAGATGCTCCTCGTGGCCGGCATGGGGGAGCAGCCCTGCATGGGCTACCTGATCAACATCGACACCGTCTTCCGCGACGACGAGCGGCGCATCTACGCCGTGGTGCGGGAGCGGCATCGCGGGGCCGGGTGCGGCTGCCTGAACGAGGTCGTCTCCCCCGTGGACGTGATCCGCGTGCCGCGGACCATCCGCCCCGTCACCTTCCTGGAGCGGCGCGAGTCGAACGTCTGCGAGGTGCGCTAGTCGGCGTGGAGGCCGGCCGCGCGCACGGCCTCCGCGACGGCCGCGAGCAGGCGCTGCGGCCGGAAGGGCTTCTCCAGCGCGACCGTGTGGTCCCCCGCGAGCGCGCGCTCCTCGTCGGTGATCGGGCGGCCGGAGATCAGCACCGTGCAGTGCGCCTCGCCGCGCGCCCGGATCGACCCGCTCAGCACCGAGCCGTGCACGCCCGGGAGTCCGAGGTCGCAGACCAGCACGTCCACCGGCTCGCTGCGCACCAGCGTCTCCGCCTCCTCCGCCGACGCGGCGAGGCGCGTCTGGTGACCGGCCTTCTGGAGCGTGCGCTTGAGCACGCGGCCCACCTCGGGGTCGTCCTCCACGACGAGCACCTGCAGCGGCGGGGTGTCGACGCCGCCCCGGTGGCGGGGGTCGGAGATGCGGGGCTTCACGTCCTCGCGGCGCGGGAAGTAGAGGCGGAACTCGGTGCCGGCGCCCGGTGCGGTCTGCACGTCGATCGCCCCGCCCGACTGCAGCACCGTGCCCAGCACCGCCGGGAGGCCGAGCCCCGTGCCTCGCCCCTGCGGTTTGGTCGTGAAGAACGGCTCGAAGATGCGGCGCCGCGTGGCGTCGTCCATCCCCACGCCACGGTCGCGCACCGTGACCACCACGTGCGGGCCACTGGTGAGCTGGCCGAGCACCTGCGCGCGGTCGCTGTCCAGCTGCTCGTGGGTCACGGAGACCCGGATCTCGCCGCCGTTCGGCATCGCGTCCTGCGCGTTCATGATCAGCGCGGTGATCGCCCGCTCGATCTGCGACCGGTCCGCCTCGATGAGCCAGGGCGCGTCCGGCACGTTCACGATCAGCGGATGCTCCGGGCCCAGCACCCGGTCCATCCATCGCTTGAGGCGCACCACCACCTCGCCGGGGTCGAGCGGTCCGGGCTCCAGCCGCTGCCGCCGGCCGAACGCGAGGAGCTGCCGCGTGAGCTCCGCGGCGCGCTCGGAGGCGATCCGGATCTCGTCCAGCGCGTGGGCGATCGGGTTCTCCTTCCCCAGCTCGTCCGCGGCGATGTCCACCCAGGCGAGGATGCCGGTGAGCATGTTGTTGAAGTCGTGGGCCACGCCGCCCGCGAGGAGCCCGACCGCCTCGACCTTCTCGGCCTCCGCCATGCGGACCTGCAGCGCGTTGGCCTCCGTCATGTCGGTCACGGTGCAGAGCAGGGCGGGCCTCCCCTCGAAGTCCACGATGCTGCTCGCCACGTCGATGTCCACCAGCCGTCCGCTCGCGTGGCGGCCGCGGAGGTGCACCCGTGAGGAGTGCGACGCGCCCATGGCGAGCTCCGCGCGGGCCCGCCGCACGGCGGCCACCGACCGCCGGTCGATCAACGGCAGCACCCGCGGACGGAGCGCCACGGCGTTGGCGTCGAGACCGGCCAGCTCGAGGAACCGCGGATTCGCGTAGACGATGCGTCCCTGCTGCACCACCACGATGCCGGTGAGCGCCTGCTCGACGAGCTGGCCGAACCGGTACTCCACCTCGCGCAGCGCCGCCTCGGTCCGCTCGCGCGCGGTGACATCACGCGCGTTCACCACGAACACCGAGTTGCCCAGCACGTCGGGATTGAAGCCGGACGTCGTGGACTCGAGCGTGCGCCACCCACCATCCCGGTGTCGGGCGCGGAAGACGGTGCTTCGCACCGAGGTCGGCTCGGCCTTCAACGCCTTCAGGAGGTCGACAAGGAGGGCGTGGTCGTCGGGATGGGCGAAGTCCCGGATCGCCTTGCCTTCGAGCTCCTCCGGTGTCCAGCCCAGATGCACTGACACGGAATCACTCACCGAGCGCATGGCGCCGTTCTCGTTGATCAGCGCCCAGATGTCGAGCGAGTGGGCCGTCAGGGCCTGCAGGCCGGACTCGTACTGGCGGAGCGTCTGGCTCGCCTCCTGTTCGGAGGTCAGGTCCGTGGCCTGCGCTCGGACCCGTTGGGCCCCGTCTGGAGAGAGCACCAGCCGCACGGAGCGGTCCTGGCGGCCATGCTGCAGGAACCGCACCTCGATCGAGCATCCCGGCCATTCGCCGGAGGCCACGGCGTGGAGGGCATGTGCGAGCGCCGGTCGGTCCTCGGGGTGTGCGGCGGCGGGGAGGGGCTGCGAGAGGAGCTCGTCGCGGCGCACGCGGAGCGCGGCGGTGAAGGCCCCGCTCACGGCCCGCACCCGGCCGAACCCGTCCACCAGCGCGGTCGCGCGATTGCCCGCTTCCACCTCGCCTTCCGCGGCGCGGGTGCGGTCGATGATGTCCACGGACGGAGGGGTCGCTGGCACCATCGGAATATGCGGCCCGGACCGCCCCGCGAAAGCTCCAGTACGGGCGGCACCGGCCGATACTGCCTTCAGATAGAACGGCTTCATCCGTCCGGGAGGCGGTATCACCATCAGCCCCGATCTCCACTCGCCCACACCGGGGCGGGATACGTCGCGCCCTGCGGGGCGGCTCACGCCCGCGTCCCCCCGGACCACGAATGGGGAGGCCGAGGGCGACGTGCGCGCCGTCTCGGTCCTCATCCTCGAGGACCATCCGTTCCAGCGGCGCATGCTCGGCCGGCTCCTGCTCGGGTTCGGCCATGTCTCGATCGTCGAGGCCTCCACCGGCGACGAGGCGCTCGAGGCCGTGCGGCGCGCGCAACCCGACCTCGTGATCGCGGACCTCGAGACGCCCGGCATGGACGGCGTGACCTTCCTGCGCATGCTCTCGCAGGAGCCCTCCTCCCCGCGCGTGGTCCTCACCTCCGCGCATGATCCCGCGGTGCTCCGCTCCGTGGACGAGATGGCGAAGATGTACGGACTGACCGTGCTCGGCGCGATCCCCAAGCCGGTCTCGCTCGAGGTGCTGCGGGGCTTCCTGGCCACCGTCCGCGCCGCCGAGGGGCCTGCCGGCAAGCCGGGCGCACGCCAGAGTCGCGCGCAGACCGCCCAGCACTCGCTCGAGGAGATCGGCGAGGCGATCGCGGCGGGCCAGATCCGCCCCTGGTTCCAGCCGAAGATCGAGGTCGGGAGCGGACGCCTCGCGGGCGTCGAGGCGCTCGCGCGCTGGTACCACCCCACGCAGGGCCTCCTCGGCGCGGGCGCGATCATCCCGCCCATCGAGAGCACGCCGCTGATCGATGAGCTGAGCCAGAGCATGCTCACCCAGTCCCTCGCGCAACTGCGCCGGTGGGAGCGGGTGGGACTCTCGGCCTCCGTCTCCGTCAACCTTCCCGGCGGGGCGCTCGCCGATACGGGGCTGGCGGATCGCCTGAGCGCGCTCGTCCGCACCGCGGGGGTCGAACCCGGTTCCCTCGTGATCGAGGTCACCGAGACCACGGTCAGCCGCGAACGCGCGCTGGCGATCGAGACGCTCGCCCGCCTCAGGATGGCGGGGTTCGGGCTGTCGCTCGACGACTACGGCACCGGCTACGCCTCCATGGAGATGCTCAAGACGATGCCGGTCACCGAGGTCAAGGTGGACCGCCGCTTCGTCCACGGCGCCTCGCGCGACCCGAAGGCCACCGCCGTGCTCGCCTCGCTCCTCGAACTCGCGTCGGGGCTCTCGCTCTCCGCCGTGGCGGAGGGGGTGGAGACGGAGGAGGACCTGGTCCTGCTCGAGGCGCTCGAGTGCCCGTACGCTCAGGGGTACGTGATCGCCAAGCCGATGCCCCCGGACGAACTGCTCGCCTGGGCGCAGGCGCGCGGCGGGGTCGAGGGCTGACCGTGCGTGCGCTCCCGGAGGCGGCGAGTACGGGCATGGCGGTGCGGAACCGCCTGCTCCGCGTGGTCGTGGCCACGGGGTGCGCGAGTCTCGTGTTGCTCGCCACGGCGCTCGTCTGGAACGAGCACGCGGAGATCCTCCGGTCGATCGAGTCGGGCTCGGTCACGCGTCGCCTCGCCGCGACGGCCGACCTCGCCGAGCGTCACTCGTCGCTCGCCACCGGCGTCGCGGTGCTCCTCGAGGGGCAGGCGAGGGACCGCTCCGGCGGCCGCGCGCTGCGCATCGAACGCCGCGGCGGGCAGGATGCGGTCGAGCTGATCGCCTCCGACACGGAGTCCGGGCTGGCGGTCGGCGGCGTCTTCGCGCTCCAGGCCTCCACGGTGGACCCGATGGCGCAGTCGCGGGCGACCACCGAGATGCTGACGGCGCTCCCCGCGCAGCGTCGCGTGCTCGACGGGGAGACGGCGGTGGAGGCGATCTACATCGCCGTGGCCTCCGCGCACGTGGTGAGCCGCGTGCCCTACGTCAATGCGGACCAGCTCCGGCTGCAGCAGCGCGACGCCCGCCTCGCGGAATGGTTCGAACGGGACGTGCTCGGGAGCTCGGACGCCGAGCGCAACGCCGCGACCGACGAGCCCTTCGTCAGCCGGGACCCGGCCACCGCCGCCGCCGTGCTGCGCGTGGACCAGCCCGCCTGGCTCCCGGCGCGGGCGACCCCCGCGACCGTCATCGTCACGGTCCCGCTGCGTGCGTACCTCGAGCGGCTCACGGACCGCCGCGCCGAGGTCGCCGCGGTCGCCGGGCTCATCGCGCGGGACGGCTCGGTGGCGAGCATGGCATCGGATGCCTCCGGCGAGCGCACCCTCGCGCTCTCCCCGCTCCCACATGGGCTCGAGTCGCACCTCGCCACGCTCGCGCCGCAGTTCCGCGCGGCGGGGAGCTGGTACGCGCTCTCCCGCCCGGTCCCCGGCACGCGCCTCGACGCGCTCTTCGCCGTGCGCCGGAGCGACGTCCTGATGCTCACGCTCCAGCGCAGCGCCCCGGAGCTCTCGTTCGTCCTCCTCTGCGCGGTGGCGCTCGGCCTGCTCTACTGGATCGTGCGCCGGCGGGTCGTCGAGCCGGCGGACCGGGCCGTGGCCGACCTCATGGACGCCGAGTCGCTCGTGCGGGAGATCACCGATGGCGTGCCCGGGCTCGCCGTGTTCAAGGTGGTGCGCACGGATGCCGGGGAGACCTCCGTGGAGTTCGTGAGCCGCGGTGCTGCGGCGGTGCTCGGCGTGCCCGCCGTCGCCATCGCCGCCGACTGGGATCATGTGTACGACACCGTCGTCTCCGACGACGCGGGCTCGGTGCGCGCCACCTGCGACCGATCCCTGCTCGAGTGCGCGCCCTGGCAGCAGGAGTTCCGCGTGCGCCGGCGCGACGAGGACCGCTGGGTGCGCGTCGAGGCGCGGGCCAACCGCGTGGGCAACGCGGTGGAGCTCGTCGGCTCCTGGCGCGACGTCACCGAGAGCCGCGAGCACACCGAGCTCCTCGCCGACGCCCACCGCCGGTTGATCGAACTCGCGGACGGCGTGCCGGGGGCCGTCATCCAGTGGCGCGTGACGAGCGACGGCCGGCACCAGGTCGCCTTCGTGGGCAACCGGCTCCCCGAGATCGCGGGGATCGGCACCTCGGACCTCTATGCCGGGCTGCACGCGTTCGAGCAGGTGCAGATCGCCGAGGACGTGGAGCAGGTGCGGCGCGCGCGGCAGGATGCGGTGAACGCCAACGCCGGGTACGCGGTGGAGTACCGCGTGATGCACCCGGGGCGCGGGCTCCGCTGGCTGCGCGAGGAAGCGGTCTCGCACCCCATCGCGGGATGCATCGCGGCGTTCACGGTGCACATCAGCGACGTCACGCAGCAGCGGAAGGAGGCCGGGGAGCTCCGGCGCGCGAAGGAGGAGGCCGAGATGGCGACGCGCGCCAAGTCCGTCTTCCTCGCGACGATGAGCCACGAGATCCGCACGCCGATGACCGGCATCAGCGGGATGATCGAGGTGCTCGCGCGCACGGTGCTCGACGCCGACCAGCGGCAGCAGCTCGCGACGATCGCGGACTCTGCGCGCACGCTGCGCCGCATCCTGGACGACGTGCTCGACTTCTCGCGCATCGAGGCGGGGAAGATGACGGTCGAGCACCGGCCGCTCTCGATCGACGACGTCGTGGAGTCCACGGCCGGCCTCTACGCCGCGGCGGCCGAGGAGAAGGGCGTGCGCCTGCGCGCGATGGTCGACCCCAAGGTGGGTGAGCTGCTCATGGGGGACGCCGTGCGGCTGCGGCAGGTGCTCGGCAACCTCATCTCGAACGCGGTGAAGTTCACCGCGCGCGGGAGCGTTCGCCTGGCCGTGGTGCAGGAGGCGCTCACCGAGACCCATCGCGTGCTCCGCTTCGAGGTCACCGACACGGGCGCCGGCATCCCCGATGACGTGCAGTCCCGCCTCTTCGCGCCCTTCGAGCGCGGCGAGCGCGAGATCACCACGCAGGTGGGGGGCACGGGCCTCGGGCTCGCCCTCGTGCGCCGCATCGTCGAGCTCATGGGGGGCACGGTCGAACTCCGCAGCCTCCCGAACGTCGGCACGGCGGTGCAGGTCCGCATCTCGTTCGAGCGCCTCCACGAGGAGACCTCGGACAGCCGGATCTGGCTCACCGGGCTGCACGTCGCGGTGCTGCACGAGAACGAGGTCGACGCGCGCTTCCTCTCCACGCTGCTCGAGCAGCGGGGCGCCGCGGTCTCGATGGTCACCCCCGACCAGGTGGCCGGCGTCCCGGAAGGCACGCCGGCGGACGTGGTCGTCACCGGCCCCGACGTGCCGCGTGAGGTGCAGCACGCACTGCGCGCACGCGTGGCCGCCGGCCCGAGCGGCCGCACGCAGGTGGTGCGACTCCTCGAGGGGGGCGCGATCCGGCCCGAGGTGCGCGGCGATGGCGGCGTGACCATCGCGCCGCACGCCCGCCGCAGCGCCTTCCTGCGCGCCGTCGCGATCGCCGCCGGCCGGGACGAGCCCGACCTCCCCACCGCGTCGAACGACACCCGTTCCACGCCCGCGCCGCAGGTGGTCACGGTGGACGAGGCGATCGCCGAGCGCCGGTTGATCCTCGTCTGCGAGGACCACCCCATCGCGCAGCGCGTGATCGAGAAGCAGCTGCGCGTGCTCGGCTACACGGCCGAACTCCACGGCAACGGGCACAGCGGCTTCACCGCGTGGCGCACGGGACGCTACGGCCTCGTGCTCACCGACCTCCAGATGCCCGAGATGGACGGCCTCGCCCTCGCGCGGCGCATCCGCGCCGAGGAGGGACGCGACCCGACCATCGGACGCACGCCCATCATCGCCCTCAGCGGGAACGCGTTCGACGAGCAGCGCGTGGTCTGCGTGGAGGCCGGGATGGACGACTTCCTGGCGAAGCCCGCGCTCCTGAAGGAACTGGACGCCACGCTGCGGTTCTGGCTGCCCCCCTCCGCGCGTCGCGTGGACGCGCGGGAGAAGGACTCGGCGAGCACGCCCATGCCCGTCACCCTCCCGGCGCCCCTCAGCCACAAGGCCCTCAAGGAGAGCCTCGGGGACGACCCCGAGGTCCTGCGGCAGGCGCTGGGCGAGTTCCTCGCTGCGGACGCGGACGACTTCGCCACGCTCTACGCCGCCGTCGAGATCGACGACCGCGCACAGGTGGTGAGCTCGGCGCACCGCATCGAAGGTGCCGCGCGCATGCTGGGCGCGATGCCCTACGCGCGCGCGGCCGAGCGGGTGAAGCGCCTCTTCGGGCTCGACCAGGGCGCCGAGGAGCGCGTGGACGCCGTGCACCGACTCCAGCAGGAAGGGGAACGCCTCCGCACCTGGCTGCACACCACGCGCGACTGGTTCGAGCGCGTGGCCGTGGGCTCAGCGATCTAGGCGGGCCCGCCAGTACGGCTTGCGACCTTCGGGGAGGAGCCAGGCCACCTCGCCCGCGATCGGCACCCGCACGCCGTCGCGCAGGGCGTAGTCCCAGAACCGGCCTTCCCATGGGGTCGGCACCATCTCGCCGCCGACGCTGCGGTCGCGCGCAGCGGCGCGCACCGTCATGACCAGCGAGTCGGCGCCGAAGGTGAAGCGCAACGTGACCTCGTGGCCGTCGGCGGTGAGCGTGGCGTCCGCGGCGGTCTCGTCCACCGCCGCCCAGGTGACATCACCTCCCGGCAGGAGGATCCAGGGATACCAGGGACTCTCGGCCAGGAAGCGCATCAGCTCCCCGCGCGCGAGCGCCGTGGTGTCGCGCAGGTGCGCGACGTCGACGAGGCCGAGCAGAGCGGCACGCAGGGTGCCCTCGCGTTCCACGTACGCGTCGTGCACGCGGACGCCGAGACCGGGCATGAGCCGGATGCGCGCGTTCCAGTCGAACGCCGGCGGGGAGGTGCTCACCAGCTGTTCGGAGCTGAAGGGGAGCCACCGGTCGCTCGCCTCTCCCATGTTGAAGTCGCCCGCGTGCCGGAACTCGAGCACGGTGGTTGGCCGCGCACCCGGCGGGAGCACGGCGCGCAGGTATCGCGCCACGGGAGGCGGGAGCTGCGCGGCGCGTTCGGGTTCGACGGGAGCGCCCGCGGTACCCGCCGCCGGCCCCGGCATGCGCGCGCGGAGCTGCGCCGTCACGCGGCGCCACCTCCACTCCCCGGCGATGTTCGCGAGCAGGAGGAGGACGACCGCGGACGCGAGTACC
>CAZHAG010000001.1:46147-66765 GCA_964529705.1 uncultured Gemmatimonas sp.
CCACTCCCCGGCGATGTTCGCGAGCAGGAGGAGGACGACCGCGGACGCGAGTACCTTCGCGGCGACCACGGCGATCCGCAGCAGCAGGCTGGTGGTGGGCATGGCGCGCTCCCAGTGGGTCCACCATCAGTCTGGGCCTGTGAGCGTGCTTCGGCTGTCGGGCGTCCTGCGGTGCGTCCGTGGGGAGACCCCCGAGCGGCTATCCGATCGCGACCTGGCCGTCGGCCGGCAGTCCGGCTGGGCGCCGTTCGAGCGCCGCCTGCATCGCCTCGGGGGTCACGGGCTTGAGCACAACGTCATCCATCCCCGCCGCGAAGTAGCGGTCCCGCTCGTCGGGCGAGGCGGAGGTGCCGAGCGCGATGATGTGCGCCTCGTTGTGCGGCGGGGCGAGGCGGCGGATGAGCGCCGTCGCCGCGAGCCCGTCCAGGTGCGGCATCTGGATGTCCATGAAGATCACGTCGAACTCGTGGCGCGAGGCGAGGCGCACGGCCTCCGCACCATCGCTCACGACCTCCACGCGGCATCCGAGACGCTGGAGCATCGTCGTGGCCACGATCTGGTTCACGCGGTTGTCCTCGGCGAGGAGCACGCGCAGCCGCGCGTCCTCGACCGGCTCGGGCGAGTGCGGTCGGGGCGAGGAAGGGGGCTCGATCGTCGGGATCTGGCCGTCCGTCCGGTGCACGGGGGGACGCGCGGGGGCGCCGCCGAGGGTCTCACCCCGGATGATGGGTCCGCGTCCGCGCTCCTCGCGCGGGCGTTCGACCACGGCGGCCAGGGTGCGCGAGAGCGCCTGCGCGCCGAAGGGCTTGGCGAGCACCGCGTCGCACCCGGCGTCCCCGAGGCGCTGCGTGTCGACCGCGCCGCCCCCCGCCGTGGAGACGAGCAGGCCGGTGCCCGCGAGCGCGGGTTCCGCGCGCAGGCGGCGCGCGAAGGCCTCCGCCTGCTCCCCCAGCGTCTGGCGGTCCACCAGCGCGACCTCCACCGGGTCCCCTTCGGCCGCGGCGCGGCGCAGGTGCCCCAACGCCTCCTCGGCCGTCGTGGTGGTCTCCACCCGCATTCCCCAGCTGCGCAGCCATTCGCGCGTCACGTTGAGGTCGTTCGGCGAGCTGTCCACCACGAGGGCACGCGTGCCTGCGAGCGAACCCGAGGCCGGCGCGCCGGCCGTCTCGCGCTGGTCGGCCGCACGGAGCGTGATCCGGAAGCTGAAGGTGGTGCCCTCGCCCTGGACGCTCTTCACGTCGAGCTTGCCGCGCATGAGGGTGACGAGGCTCTTCGCCATGCTCAGGCCGAGTCCTCCCCCCTGGAGGCGGCTCACCGTTCCCTGGTCGGGGGCGAAGAGCCGCGCGACGGTCTCCGGGTCCATCCCCGGGCCGTTGTCGGTCACGGACACCCGCAGGTCGATGCTCCCTCCCTGGCGCGCGCCATCGACGGCGATCTCCACCCGACCCCCCGGCGTGTGCCGGATGGCGTTCCCCACGAGGTTGATCAGCACCTGCCGGAAGCGCGCGGAATCGCCGATCACCCAGACTGGCGTGGTCTCGCTGATCCTCGCCTCGAGTGCCGTCCCCTTCGCGCGCGCGGCCGGGAGGTTGAGCTCGGCCACGTCCGAGAGTGCCACCCGCAGGTCGAACGCGCCCTCGTCGAGCTGCAGCGAACCCGCCTCGAGCTTCGAAAGGTCGAGGACGTCCGTCACGAAGGTCATCAGGAGCTGGGCGCTCCGCATGAGCGACTCCACGTACCCCTTCTGGGCGGGGTTCAGCGGCGTCTCGTTGAGCAGGTGCGCCATCCCCACCACGCCGTTCATCGGCGTGCGGATCTCCTGGCTCATCACCGAGAGGAACTCCGCCTCCTGCCGTCGCGCGCGCTCGGCTTCCTGGCGGGCCGCGCGGAGCGCCTCCTCGGCGCCGCGGCGCGTGCCGGCCTCGAGCAGCACCACCACGAAGATGCGCCGCCCATCCGACTCCCCCGCGCCCACGCGGACGTCGATGGCCACCGGGTCGCCATCCGCGCGCCGCCCCTTGGCGCCACGCGCCGCGGCCTCGAGGAAGGCCGAGACGCGGTCGGACCGGAACTCCGCGTCGGTGCCGATCCATCGGTCCACGGAGGAGCCGACGAGCGTGGTCGAAGCGGCGTCGAGCAGGTGCGCGGCCTTCCGGCTCGCGCGGCGCACGATGCCCTCCTCGTCCACCACCAGCACCGGGTTGGGACTCGACTCGATCACCGTGGCGAGCTCCTGCTCCCGCGCGGCGTGCGCCCCGCGGAGACGCTCGACGCCGCGCTGCTGGTACACGACCACGAGCGCGGCGAGGAGGAGGATCGCGGCGAGCGCGAAGCCGGCGCTCCCGGGAGCCCGGCTCGCGCCGAAGAGGTCGTCGGCCGCGAGCTCGAAGACCACGCGGGCGGCGAAGGGGCCGGCGGATCCCCACGCGGCCACCACCGGCGTGCCGTTCGGGCCCGTGTAGGGCGTGCGTGCGAGGCCGGCGGCGCTGCGCGTGGCGGGAGTGCCCAGCGCGTCGACTGCACGCACGGGCTGTCCCGCGAGCGCGCGCTCGCCGGCGGTGCGCCCAAGGTGCGAGAGCACCATGCCGCGCTCGTCGATCAGGTAGGCCGTGGCGCGCGGGTCGGACTCGAGCGCGAGGCGCACGCGACGGAGCGGGGCATCGGTGTCGTAGAGGAAGGCGAGCACGGCCGTCACCTGGCCGCTCGCGTCGGTGACGGGTGCGGCACCGACGAAGAGCCACTCGCCCGCGTCCGAGGCGGCGCGGTTCCCGGCGGCGGAGATGGGACCCGCGACGGACGGCGTGCCGGCGCGCGCCCGCTGGATGGCCGCGACCCGCTGGCCCAGCATCGGGTCGATGAGGACGCTGGGCGCCGTCGATGCGAGCAGCGCGCCCTGTGGCGCGAAGAGCGCCACGGCGCGAAGCCCGTCCGTGCCGGCCGCCGTCTTGGCGAACGCCGCGAGTCCGGGCGGGATGCCGCCGGAGCCGTCGCGCACCGAGGGGTCGCCCGCCCACGCGCGCACACGCGCGAGTTCCTCGCGCTCCCAGACCTGGAGTCCCTGCTGTGCCCGGTCGAGCGAGCTCGTGAGCCGCTCCTCGAGCGCGAGGCGGCCCTGCGAGGCGAAGAGCACCAGGCCGGCGGCTCCGCTCACGAGTGCGACCACGACCGCAGCCGTCGGCACCCAGTGTGGGAGCCGTCGCTCTGGACCTGCGGAGCGCGGGCGTGGGGTGCGTGGGGCGGACGGCATGACTCGGAGTATCGGCGGCGGCCCGCGCCGGTTGAGTCCGGGTTTGAGCCAGCCCATGCGGGGTGGCTCAGCCGGTGCGGCCCCTCACCCCGCGGCGACCGTCTTCGCCACGCGGACGAGCGAGGCCAGGTCGTACGGCTTCTGGAGGAACCCCGCAAGTGCGGCCGGAGGGAAGAGGGGGTGCACGTCCGACTCGCAGTGCCCGGAGGTGATCACCACGCGTGCAGTGGGGTCGAGCGCCCGGATGGCCTGGAAGGTCTCGGGCCCACCCATCCCCGGCATCGACATGTCGAGCAGGACGCACTTGATCCGGCCGTTCGACTCGGCGTAGCGCTTCACCGCGGACGCGCCGTCGGCGGCCTCGATCACCTCGAACCCCGCGCGCGAGAGCACGCGGCGGGAGATGTCGCGCACGCTCGACTCGTCGTCTACGACGAGCACCGCACCGGCTGCCGTCGCCGCGGGCGCGGCCTGCACCGCCGCCGCGGCCGCACGGGCCGGCTGGTCCGGCGGGAGCAGGAGCTGGAAGGTGGTGCCGGCGCCAGGCGCGCTGGTGACGCGCAGCCCGCCCGCGTGCGCGCGCACCGTGCCCACCAGTGCGGCGAGCCCGAGGCCGCGCCCCTGCGACTTGGTGGAGAAGAAGGGGTCGAAGATGCGCGCCAGCGTCGCCGCATCCATCCCGCACCCCGTGTCGGAGACCTCGAGGCAGACCGCGGGTCCGGGCGCGATCCCACCATCCACGGCGAGTCCGGCGCGCGAGGCCTCGTCGACCACCACCATGGAGGTGCGCACGGCGATCTCCCCCGCGCGCCCTTCGAGGGCGTCGCTCGCGTTGGTGAGGAGGTTCATCACCACCTGGCGGAGCCGCGTCCCATCGCCGCGCACGGGCGGGAGCGCCGGGTCCAGGTCGAGCGCGATGCGCGCGCGGGGAGAGAAGGAGGTGCGGAGGAGCTGGAAGGTCTCCTCGACCGCGGCCGAGAGCGCCACCGGCTGTGCGGCGCGCGTGCCGCGCCCCGCGTACGCCATCAGCTGCGCGGTGAGGTCCGTGGCGCGCTCGGCCGCGAGCTGCAGGTCGGCCAGCGCGTCCGAGGCCGCGCTTCCCGGGGCGAGGTCGAGCTGGGCGAGCGAGGCGTTCCCCATGATGCCGACCAGGAGGTTGTTGAAGTCGTGGGCGATGCCGCCGGCGAGGAGGCCGAGGCTCTCGAGCTTGTGGGTCTGCTGGACCTTGATCTCGAGGGCGTGGGCGCGCTCCTCGTCGGCGCGCACCTCCGTGATGTCCTCGAGCACGCCCGCGAGTCCCGTGATCGTGCCATCCTCATCGCGGATGGCGGAGGTCCACACGCGCACCCAGCCCCCGGCGCGGCGCGGGCAGAGGAGCCGGAAGTCGCCGCGCGCGTCGCCCCCCGTGACGAGCTGTTCCGCGATGCGCGAGACCGCCGCGTCGCGGTCGTCGGGGTGGAGGAAGCGCAGGAAGCCGAGCCCCCGGAGCGCGCACTCGTCGGTGCGCGCCATCGCGAGGAGGCGGGGGTTGGCGAAGGAGAGCTCTCCCGCGGCGTCGATCAGGAAGATCCCCGTGGGCGACGCCATCGTGGCGAGCCGGTGCCGGTCGTCCGTGGCGGCGGCGAGGATCAACGGCCGTCCCTCATCGGATAGCGTTGGCGGAGCCAGCGCTGCTCCTTGATGATGCGGCCGAAGGGGAGGGTGCCCGTGTCGAGGTGGAGGATCAGCGTCTTGCGGTCGAAGCGCACCACCTCGCCCTCCACAGCTTCCACCTCCCCGTGGGTGAAGCGGATCTCGCCCTTGATGCGGTCGTTCGGGGCGAGCGCGAGGTCGGGGGGGATGGCGCCCGTGATCGCCACGCGCACGCCGGTCTCCGAGCAGTCGTTCACGAGCCCTTCGAGCGCGCCCGCGCGGAACCCAGGCCGGTCGAGGACCGGGTACTGGATGCGGTAATGGGCGCGGCGATTGGACTCGCCGGGTTCCGGCCTGCGGACAGGGTCGGTCATCTCGGGACTGGGTGCGGAAGGGACTCCTCGGGATGAAGTATCGGGTGGGCACTGGGGCACTTGAGTGCCCAGCGATGGCGCGTGATGGCAGGGATGAGATCGCTGCTGCCCGTAGACGCGCGCGGGTCGTCCGTCTAGATTCCGCCCTCTGTCCGCACCGTAGGCGTATCGCGGCGGACGGGACGTAGCGCAGCCCGGTAGCGCACCTGAATGGGGTTCAGGGGGTCGCGGGTTCGAATCCCGCCGTCCCGATGTTGGACAACGTCGAGATCATTCACTGGCGGCGCATCCTCGCGCGAGGGTGCGCCGCCCGTGCGTTCCAGCCCCTCGACACCCCCGATTACCTTTCCCTCATGACGACGTGGGTCCGGCGCCTCCTGGTCGCCAACGTGGTGGTCTTCGCCCTCCAGTACCTCTGGCCCTGGCTGACGGGGCTGCTGGCGTTCACCCCGCGCTTCGCGCTCCTCGAACCCTGGACCGTGCTCACGCACATGTTCGTCCACGGGTCGTTCACGCACATCCTGTTCAACATGATCGGGCTCTTCTTCTTCGGCTCGCGCGTGGAAGAACGGCTCGGCTCCCGGCGCTTCGTGATCCTCTACTTCACGGCCGGCGCCACGGGGGCTGCCCTCTCGGCGATCATGGCGTTCAACGCCAGCATCATCGGCGCCTCGGGCGGGGTGTTCGGCGTGATGCTCGCCTTCGCCCGCTACTGGCCCCGCGAGCGCATCTACATCTGGGGCGTGCTCCCGATCGAGGCCTGGCTCCTCGTGGTGATCACTACGGCACTTTCGCTCTACTCCGGCTTCGGCGGCTCCCGCGGTGGCGTGGCGGACTTCGCCCACCTCGGCGGCTACCTCGGCGCGGCGATCTACCTCTGGGCGATCGAACGGTTCTCCAGCGCCCGCCGCTTCAAGGACCGGGTCACCGCGGTCCCCAGGGCTGCCCAGCGCTCCATCAAGCAGAACCTCGGCCGCCTCAACCTCGACGGGGTGCACGAGCTCTCGCGCGAGGAGGTCAACCGCATCCTCGACAAGATCAGCGCCGAGGGGCTCGGGAGCCTGACGGCGGCGGAGAAGCTCTTCCTCTCCAACTTCGTGCCGCCGGACGACCGGAAGTCCTGGACGCAGTAGCGCGGGAGTGACAGCGCTCGACGGACCGGGACACGCGACGCCCGCTGAGCGTCACCTGCCGCGCGTCACGCGCACTCACACAGCGTGACGGCATCCAGGGAAAAGCCTTCAGTTCACCCCGGGAATTGGTGATACTTCGCCTGGCGGAAGGAACCGCCGCACCCCCGCCCATGGATGGGCGCCCACCCGAGGTAGGCCCCGGCGATGGTCTGTAGCGCCTGCAACAAGGAAAGCAGCAACCAGCGCGTCTGCCCGTACTGCTTCACGCCGTACCCGGTCGACGCGCCCGCGAAGCGCGGCTCGACGGCGGCGCGGCGCCCCACGGGCGCGTCCAACGCGGTCTCCGGGCCGGGGGGAAATGCCGCCACTTCGATCAACAACGCGGCCGCCGGCGTCGCGGCATTCATCAAGCGGCAGTCGCCGGTCGTCCGCTGGAGCGGGTTCGGCATCATCGTCGTCGCGCTCATCTGGTACCTGAGCGACCGCCCGGCGTCCGTGACCTCGCCCCCGGGCGCGGTCCCCGCGAACATCATCACCGCGCCCATGACACGCGAGGAGGCCCTCGCCCTCGTCAAGCAGACGCGCGAGACGGCCCAAGTGGAGACGCAGGCCGACGAGGTGTTCGTGAGCTACGAGGCGCGCACCTTCCCGGGGCAGGTCGAGGGGCAACTGGCCTTGGCGCAGCAGTTCGCGCGCGCCGACGAGATCGTCGAGGGACGCAAGCGGCGCATCGTCTTCTACGACCCGAGCGGCCGCATCTTCGCCCGCTCGGACGGCGTGCTCGGCGTCTCGCTCACCCAGTAGCCAGCGACGCACGGTGCCGATCCGCGGCGCCGCCCCTTAGAACCGAAGTCCGACCCCGACGGTCAGCCAGCTCCCCTTGGGATCCTGGAAGGTGGTGTTGTAGCTCGCCGTGAGCTCGTACCGGAGCAGCTTCACCGAGACGTTCGGGGCGATGCCCAGCTCCTGGAACTGGCTGAAGTACGCTGCCTCGAGGCCGATGTCGAGCAGGGCTGTGGAGAAGTGCGGGCCGACCTGACCGCTCACGACGTCGAGGTCGGTGGTCCCGGCGCCCTCGATCCCGCGCAGCCGGTTCCAGGTGGCGCTCGCCATCAGCTTCACCGGTCCCACCGGCATTCCCACGCGGCCGTACACGCCGAAGCCCGCGTCGTAGAAGTCGCCGAGTTCCGCGGTGGGCATGGCCGCGTGCGCCCCCATGCGGATGTCGAGTCCGGGCACCTGCGCCATGGCAGGGGTCGACGCGACCAGCGCGACGGCGAGGAGCTGCAGGGAGCGGCGAAGCATGTCGGACTCCGGCGTGGGTGGGGGCTGGGTGCCGCGCGAACGGGACCGGCTGCGGGGCGCTGGTCTCGGCTACTGGTACTGGATGTACAGCACCTTCGGATTCAGGCGCAGGATCTCCGCGATGGTCGTGCGCGGATGGTCGTTCTTCGCCTTGTAGAACTGCTTCCACCCCACGAACTGCACCGGCTCCGCCTTGATGAACTGCCGGAAGGTGCTCCGCTTGAGCACCGGCGTGCCGAAGCCGTCCATGTGCATCACGATCTGCACCTCGCTCGAGAGCGTGATCTTCTCGTAGTTGGTCACGCCGCGCTTGGTGAAGCGGTGCACCACGAGGATCTTCGGCGGGAGCTTGTGGTTCGTCACCAGGTCGCCGAGGAACTTGGTGGCATAGTTGATGTCGTCAGCGTCGAAGGTGCCGATCCGCTGTCCCGGGATCCCGCCGTTCTTCATCGAGAACTCAGGGTCGATCCCCAGGTGGAAGTTGGGGCGCACCAGGAAGGAGGCGAGGCGCGGGAGCTCCTCCTGCAGCGTGGAGAGCCCCACCTGCACGTCGAGGAAGACGAGCGCGTTCCGCATCGCGGCCCAGGAGGCCACGCGCTCGATGAGCGTGTCCGCCATGCGCAGTCGGTACTTGCCGTCCCGTCCGGGTGCGCCCTGTGCCACCACCGCGATCAGGTGAAGCGCGGGCTGCACCGGCGTTTCGGGGTCGGCCTCCTCCCACGCGCGCACCTCGGCGTCCAGCATCGCGAGCATCGAGTCGGTCGGGTACTCACCCAGCACGCCCATCCGCTTGGAGAGCGGGTTGCCGTAGTACGCGATGATGCGTTTCGCCGGGAGGATCGCGCCGGGGAGGGGCTCCGGCCCCTTCACGGGCCAGAGCGCGTCCAGCACGGAGTCACGGCGCGCGACGGCGATCTGCTCCGCCGTGAGCGGGCGGCGCGTCTCGGCGGCCGGGGCGGCGGGCGCCTTCGCCGGCACGGGCACGGAATCGGGGACCTGCGCGGAGGAGTCGGCGGGCACGCCGACCAGCACCGCGAGGGCGAGCGCGGGCAGCGAACGATGGAGCGTTGCGATCACGACGGTTCAGCGGGGATGGAGGGGGCGGCCCCGATGGGGACGAACCTGCAATCTATCGTCAGGGCCCTGTAACGACGATCCGCCGGTCGGCGCGTATCACATACTGACCCGCGACATCGATCTCCAGCTGCACGAGGTAGTCGCCCGGCTTGAGGGTGGAGATGTCGAGTTGCAGCGCACGGGGCGAGGTGCGGCTGCCGCGCGCCGAGAAGTCCTCGGCGCCCACGCTCACGGGCTGCGCCTCGCGGGAGAGTCGCAGGGCGCGCGCGCTGCGGGCGAGGAGCCCCGTCTCCTGCGTCTCCGGCACGACGGTGAGGGAGATCTTCATCCGCTCCCCGTCCGGATTCGTGTTGTACGCCTCCCAGTAGACGCCGAGCGGCTGGTTCGAACGGACGCGCTGCGTGGCGAGGGCGTGCGGGAGCACCTCCTCCACCGTGGTGGGGAACTCGCCGTACGGTGAGTAGAAGAGCAGGTCCGAGAGCGAGACGCGCGCCCCCATGGCGTACGGCGGACGGATCCCGTAGCGGGCGCGCGCGAGAGTCGAGGACCCCTCGGCCGCGACCTCGGCGCTCATGAGCAGGGCACCCCAGGGCGCGCGCGCCGTGATCGTCCCCTTCACGCGCGCGTCGCGGGCGAGGCTCACGGTGCCGGTCGGCTTCACGCCCGGGGTGAGGGCGAGTGCGACGTCGAGCTTCTGCCCCATCATCTCCGGGATCCCGGACACGTCGTACGCGAGCACCACGAGCGCGGTATCGCCGCGGCGGAAGAGCGCCTGCTGGTGCTCGAGCATCTTGAGGTTCGCCGCGTACGCCGGGTGGTAGCGCGCGACCACCGGGGGAAGCTGCACGGCCCACTCCGTGGAGTCCGAGGTGGCCGGGCTCGCCAGCACCTCCCAGGGCGGGATGAACCGGTGCGCGGGCACGGCCTCGTGTCCGATCACGTTGGGGATCGGGCCGCGGTCGCCGTCCTGCACTCCCCGCACATATCCGTCCTGCGACCAGGCGCGCTGCCAGCCGAAGCGGATCAGGAGCTCGCGTTCGCTCTCGTCGAAGCCGAACTGGTGCGCCGAAGGCGCGTTGCGCACGAGTTCCACGTAGGTGAGGCGGGAGAAGTGCTCGGTGCGCGAGTCGTTCCCGTCGAGCCCGTAACGCGTGCGCGCCAGCCACCAGAGTTTCGCCTCGAACGCCTCCCGCTCCGCGGTGCCGCAGTCGTTCCGGTTGTACTGCCGGCGCGTGTCGTCGTCGAGGTAGGGGACCATGCTGCGCCAGGTGCAGCGCTCCCGCGTGCTCATGGCGGCCAGCACCTTCTCGAAGGTCGCCTCGGCCTCGGCGTACCGGCGGAGCTCGTGCAGGCTCAGCCCCGTGATCGCGTCGCACCACCAGCCCACCGACGTGCAGCTGCGCGCCACCTTGAGCGCGTCCTCGGGGCGCCCCGCCTCGAGCAGGTAGCGTACCCGCTGGCCGCTGATCCAGTTGTCGCCCGGCTGGAGCGTGCCCACGGAGTCCAGGACCCGCAGCAGGCGCTCTCGGGCCTGCGTGACCTCGGGGAGCTCCTTCGGCAGGTCCCGGTCCCGCTCGTCGTACCAGTAGCAGAAGCGCCCGACCTGCTCCTGGCACGAACTCGGCCGGCGCCCGTCGAACTTCGGCAGGTGCTCGCGCCGGAACCGCTCGAACTCCGCCTGTGCGGCGATCCCCACCTCGCGCGGGTCCTGGATGAGCGGCTTGGCGTAGATCGTCGTGTCCTGCGCGCGGGCCGGGGCGCGGGGAGCGAGCAGGGCGCACACGATGAGCGCCGCGAGGAGGCCGGGTCGGGGGTTGGTCACGGGTGGATGATACCCGGTCCGGGGCGCGAAGTGTCGCCTTCGCATCACTGGCGCACCGAGTAGCTTACGGGAGTCATGCCCGAGATCATCTTCGAGCCGCTCCATGCCGACGTGGTCCCGCCGCGGCGGGCGACCACCGCCAGCGCCGGCCACGACCTCGCGGTCTGCCTCACTGGCGGCAGCGTGCGGGTCTTCGTCGCCGGGGTCGCCGAGGCGCGCGCCGTGGGTGCGGACCCCGAGGGATCTCACGTGGTACTTGGACCAGGCGAGAAAGCGCTCCTCCCGCTCGGGTTCCGCGCCCGGCTCCCTGAGGGGTATGAGGCGCAGGTGCGTCCCCGGTCCGGGACGAGCCTCAAGACGGAGCTCGTCATCGTCAACAGCCCGGGTACCATCGACGCCGACTATCCCGACGAGTGGTGCGTGCCCGTGAAGAACGGAGGGAGCGCCCCGATGACCGTGCGGCACGGTGAGCGGATCGCGCAGCTGGTGCTCACCCGTTACGAGACGCTCCCGTTCACCCAAGGGCGCGTCACGCGCACCACCGACCGCGCCGGCGGATTCGGATCCACCGGCAGTTGACCCTGACCCGTCCACCCCTGACGCCCCTCCGGGCGTCCACCATCCGCAGGAGAGATGCGATGCGATCGCGCTGGCTGAGTCCCGTCGTCCATGGAATGGTGAGTGGCGCCCTCGCGCTGCTCGCGGCACCGGGGCTCACGCCCCTCGCGGCCCAGGAGCCGAGCCCCGTGCGCGTGGAGTCGTTCACGCTCCCGAACGGGCTCCGCGTCCACATGGTCGAGGACCACACGGCGCAGGTGGTGGCCGTGAACGTCTGGTACGACGTCGGCTCGCGCAACGAGCGCGCCGGCCGCACCGGCTTCGCGCACCTCTTCGAGCACATGATGTTCCAGGGCTCGGCGAACGTGCAGAAGGCGGAGCACGGACAGCTGATCGAGCGGGCCGGAGGCTCGCTCAACGGCTCCACCCAGCCCGACCGCACCAACTATTACAACGAGATCCCCTCCAACCGGCTGAACCTCGCGCTCTGGCTCGAGGCCGACCGGATGCGCTCGCTGGCGATCACGGCCGAGAACCTGAAGAACCAGCAGGAGGCGGTGAAGGAGGAGCGGCGGCTGCGCTTCGACAACCAGCCCTACTTCGCGGCCTTCGTCGACTCGCTCCCCACGATGTTCGACCGGGAGCGCTGCTTCGCGTACTCGCACTCGATCATCGGGTCGATGGATGACCTGAACGCGGCGACGGTGGAGGACGTGAAGGCCTTCTTCGACCTCTACTACGCGCCGAACAACGCGATCCTCGTGATCACCGGCGACTTCCGGCCGGCCACGGCGCGGCAGTTGGTGCGCGACTACTTCGGCGGGATCCCCGCCGGGAAGCCGGTGCCGGCGGTGACCTGCGCCGCGCAGGCGGCGACGGGGAGCGAGGTGGTGAAGCGGATCCCCGACCGGAACGCGAACCTCCCGGCGGTGCTCACGGCGTACCGTGCCGTGCCCCCGTCGCATGCGGACTATCCGGCGCTGGAACTGCTCTCGACGATCCTCGGGGCGGGCGAGAGCTCGCGCCTCAACCGCGCGCTGGTGCGCGAGGCGAAGGTCGCGGTGGCGGCGCAGGCGCTCTTCAATCCCTTCGGGCCGATGCGCGGTGCCGGGGTCTTCGGCGCACTGGTGATCGCGAACCAGGGCGTGGACGTGGACACGTTGCACCGGAGCCTGCTCCGCGAGATGCGCACCGCCGCGGAGGGCATCACGGCGGAGGAACTGGCCAAAGCGAAGAACTCCTGGCGCTCCGGCACCATCTTCGGCCGGCAGACCGCGATCGCACTCTCCGAGGCGGTCCACTACGCGGCGATGTTCCTCGGATCGCCCGAGGCCATCAACGCCGATGCGGCGCGCTACGAGGCCGTGACGGTCGCCGACCTCCGCCGCGTGGCCGCGACCTACGTGCGCCCCGAGAATTCCCTGACCCTGCTCATCGTCCCGGAGGGCCGCTAGATGCGCCGCCACTCACTGCTGCCGCTCGCGCTGGTCGCGTCGGCCTCGCTCGCGGCGTCGCCACTCGTCGCCCAGTTCCCCACGCGACCGCCCGCGGCGATGCCGCTCGAGGCCGCGCAGTTCCCGCCCTTCGCCGAGACGATCCTCGAGAACGGGCTCCGCGTGATCGTGGTGTCGAACAACAAGCAGCCCGTGCTCTCGCTCACGCTCGCGATGCCGGGCGGCGCCTTCTATGACCCGGCAGGGAAGAGCGGTGTCGCCGAGATGATGGCGGGGCTGCTCACGAAGGGGGCGGGGAACCGTACCGCGGACCAGATCTCGGCCGCCATCGAGGGTGTGGGGGGCTCGCTCTCCGCCTCCGCCGGCACCGACTTCCTCACGCTCAACACCGCCGTGCTGAACGGCGACCGCGCGCTCGCCTTCGAGCTCCTCGCGGACGCCGCGCTCCGCCCGACCTTCCCCACGTCGGAGCTGGAGTTGCTGCGCAAGCAGACGCTCTCGGCGCTCACGCTCCAGAACTCCCAGCCCGCGGCGATCGCGGCCCGCGCCTTCGCCAAGGGGCTCTTCGGCGACCATCCCTACGGCCGCTCCGCGGACGAGGCCAGCGTCACGGCCGTCACGCGCGACGACCTGGTGGGCTTCCACTCGCAGAGGATGCGGCCGAACCAGGCGGTGCTCGTGATCGCGGGGGCGATCGACACGCTCGAGGCGCGCCAGCTCGCCACCACCGCGTTCGGCGCCTGGGGCGGCGTCGCGGCGGGCACTCCGGCCACGCGGGCCGCGCCACAGCGGATGCGGAACGAGATCCTGCTGGTGCACCGGCCCGGCTCGGTACAGTCGAACCTGATGGTCGGCAACACGACCTGGACCGCCACCGATGCGCGCGGCTATGCGCTCACGCTCGCCAACCAGGTGCTCGGCGGCGCCAGTGATGCGCGGCTCTTCCAGATCCTGCGTGAGCAGAAGGGGTGGACCTATGGCTCCTACTCGAGCGTGGTGCGGCGCCGGACGCTCGGTTCGTTCGTGGCCACGGCCGAGGTGCGCACCGAGGTCACCGACTCGGCGCTCGTGGAACTGCTGAAGCAGATGCGGACGCTGAGCGCGGAGCCGATGCCGGTGGAGGAGTTCGAGCGGCAGAAGCAGACGCTCGTGGGACGCTTCCCGCTCGAGATCGAGACGGCGGGGCAGGTGGCGTCGCAGGTCGCGGGCGCCAGGCTGCTCGGGCTGGCGACCGACTACGTGCAGACCTACCGGCAGCGACTCGCCGCCGTCACCCCCGAGCAGGCGCGTGCCGCGGCGCGGCAGGGGATCCGCGCGGACGCGGCGTACATCGTGGTGGTGGGTGACGCCACCAAGCTCACCGACCGGCTGAAGGCGGTCGCGCCGGTCTCGGTGGTGGACGTGGACGGGAAGCCACTCGTGCAGGACGACCTCGAGGTGAAGGGAGGGGCGCTCGACCTCGACCGCGCGCGCATGGTGCCGGTGAGCGACTCCTTCACGGTGATGGTGCAGGGCCAGCCCTTCGGCTTCCAGGTGACCTCGCTCGAGCGCGACGGCGACGGCTGGGCGTACCGCGAGCGCTCGCAGCTCGCGACCGTCGTCCAGCAGCAGACCGACGTGCGCTTCGGCGCGGACCTCGCGATGCGCTCCACGCGGCAGTCCGGCCGGTTCCAGGGGCAGGACATGCGGCTCGAGCTCTCGTATGCGAACGGCACCGTGAGCGGCGAGGGCGTCACGCCCGGCGCGCAGGGGATGACCCCGGTGAAGTTCGAGGGGGTCGCCACGCCGGTCGGGACGGTGGACGACAACCTGGTGCAGGGACTGCTCCCCTACTTCAAGTGGACGGCGGACGCGAGCTTCACGGTGGCGGTGCTCGCCTCCGGCAAGGGCGTCGTCGAGCCGCGCACCTATCGCGTGGCGGGGCAGGAGGAGGTCACGATCCCCCTCGGCACCTTCAGTACCTATCGGGTGACGGTGAGCGGCGGCGAGCAGCCGGGCACCTACTGGGTGGAGGTCGCCGCCCCGCACCGGCTCATCAAGTTCGGGCCGGCGGGTGCGCCGATCGAGTTCGTGCGGGCGAGGTAGAAGCCGGGAGGTGTGAGGTGTGAGGTGTGAGGTGTGAGGTGTGAGGGAAAGGCAAAGGGCGCCGCGCGGGTCTTCTCCGCACGGCGCCCTTTGCCTTACCGGCAGTTCCTCACACCTCCCACCTCACACCTCTCTCCTTACTTCGGCTCCAGCATCTGCTTGATCTGCCACCGTGCGTCCGCGATGTGCGCGCGGGTCGCGGTGTCGGCCGCCTTGGACTGTGCGGCGGCGAGCTGGCCGTCGAGCGTGCGCATCTCCATGCGCAGCATCCCCTTCACGTCGGTGCTCGGCCGCGGCGCCTGCGTGTAGAGCTGCCCGGTCTGCGCACTGCTGGAGATGCGCGGGGTGGTCGGCGCTGACGCGGCGAGCTTCGCCGCGACCAGTTCGAGGTGGACGCGCTGCAGGCCGCGCCGGTACGCATCCACGCGCACCGATCCGGCGCCGAGCTCGCTCCAGATCCCGCTCCGCACGTCGCCCAGGAACTCGGCGAGCGAGTAGCTGTTCGTCGCGCCAGGGAACGCCTCGTACTCCACCAGCCGCGCCATCCGCTCGTCCTGCATGAGCGTCGCGAGGATCCCGCGCTGGCCGGTGTTGATCCGCGCCACCGCACCCTCCGGCTCCAGGCGCCGCAGGATCGCGGGGTCGAGCAGCCAGGTGGGCGTCTGGAACATGTTCTCGTTCACGAACCGCACCGCGGCCTTCTGGCGGTCGCGCGGGATGGGCGTGAATCGCGCCCCCGGCTGCGAGCCGTACTTCTCCTGCCCCGTGGACGATCCCACGATCATCGCCACGTGGCGGATCTCGGTCGCGAACTGGCCGAGGATCCGGCCGTAGCCTTCCTTCGTGTACGCGATGTCATCCGTCGCGTGCGTGGTGGCCGGCACGAGCATCGGGACGAGCCGCTTCAGGTTGCGTAGCCCCATCGTGGTGCTCTTGATCGCGTCCTGGTCGCCCACGGCCTCGGAGTACGAGGTGAAGGGGATCGCGCCGAAGTCGTCGGGCACTCCGTAGCGGAACCAGGGGGTCGCGTCCTGCTCACGCGCGATCGCGTCGAGCGCCGGGCGCTCGTCATCCGAGGAGCGCGCGCCCGGGATGGGGCTGTAGCCCCACCGGATCGCGTACTTGTCGTACACGCCGACCTTGGGGATCAGGTCGTTGAGCGGGATCCCGTCCTCCGGCTGCGCCACGTAGTTGAAGCGCGCGTAGTCCATGATCGAGGGAGAGTGTCCCATGCGCGCCACCCAGCTCGGCGAGCGCACCGAGTCGGCCGGGTACATCGCGCTGGCGATCTGGTTGTGCGGGAGCCCGAGCGTGTGTCCCACCTCGTGCGCGACGACGAACTGCACGAGACGGCCCTGCAGCGAATCGGGCAGCGGCAGCCGCGCGGCGCGCGGGTCGAGCGGCCCCACCTGCGTCCAGTACCACCAGGTCTGCAGGTTCATGATGTTGTGGTACATCTGGATGTCCGACTCCAGGATCTCGCCCGAACGCGGGTCCACGACGCTCGGCCCCGAGGCGTTCTCGATCCCGGATGGGAGCCAGCGGACCACCGAGTAGCGCGCGTCCTCCGGCGCCCAGTCGGGGTCATCGGCCTTGCTCGGCGCGTCCTTCGCGACGATCGCGCGGCGGAAGCCGGCCGCCTCGAATGCCACCTGCCATTCCTCGATGCCTGCCTTCACCCAGGGCTTGAGCCAGTCCGGCGTGGCCGGATCCACGTAGTACTCGATCGGCTTCACCGGCTCCGAGATCGCCGCCGTCGGATCCTGCTTCTCGAGCTTCCAGCGCGAGATGAAGTTCCGCTCCTGCGCCCGTTGTTCCGGGCGGCTGTAGTCGGTGGTGGAGGTGAAGAAGTAGCCGACGCGCGAGTCGCGGAGGCGCGGCATCATCGGCTTGTCCGGGAGCTTCACCATCGACCAGTGCACCACGTACGACTTGGTGGTGGGGGGCGTGCCCGGCGCGGGCGGCGCGGCCGGCAACCCCGGAAAGAACGATTGCGGCGTCGGCGTCGCGTTCACGGTGAGCGTCGCCTCGACCTCCACGTTCTGCGGGTACGCGGCCACCCGCTCGAGGAACGAACGACCCGCGTCGATCGAGCCGCGGTAGCGACGCAGCACGCTGATCTCGCTCGGAGGCGAGGTGTAGAGTCGCGAGACTTCCACCACCGCCGCCGAGTCGGGACCGTAGGCGGCCACGTTGAACGACGCGAGGATCGCGTCATAGTTCGCGTTCGCCACGGCCTCGGCGATCGGCGCCGAGGGGTCGGAGACGATCGCATACGACACGCTGCGGAAGAGCACGCGGTTCCCCTTCCGCTCCCAGCGCACCACGCGCTCGTCGAGCGACTGGCCGCCGTAGCCGTCCCCTTCGTTCGTCTTCGCGATCTGCGTGACCAGCAGGAGGTCCTTGCCCAGTTCAGCCGGAGGGATCTCGAAGTAGAGCTGGCTGCCGATCATGTGCGTCTTGAAGAGCCCGCTCTTCGTGGTGACGGCGCCGCGGATGACCTGCGCGTACGGACGCGGCGCCGGATCCGCGCCAGGCGCGCCACCCTGGCCGCCTGTCCCTTGGGCGCCTGCGCCCTGCGCATTCGCGGCACCCGGCGCGCCGGCGGGCGTGGCCGGGGGCGTCGCCGCGGGGGAGGACGGCGTTGCCGCCGGGGTGGTGGGCGTCGGCGTGGTGGCCGGCGGGGTCGGCTGGCAGGCGAGCGCGAGGAGCGCCGCGCCCGCTGCGATCGCGAGCGGTCTGATGGTCTTCATCGATGTGATCGTGGGTGGAGTTCCAGGAGGTCGAGCGGTGGGGGCCGCCCGCTCAAGATGCGCCGCGCGCCCCGGCCCCGCCACCTGCACCAGCGCGGATGGCGCCGGCGCCGAACCGTTCGCGCACGCGGTCCACGGCGCGCGAGACCGCGCGGTCCTGCGCGCGCTCCACCACGGGGCCCGTACCGAAGAGTGCCAGCTGCTCCGCGTCACGTGCGGGGAGGAAGTTGCCGAGCGCCACGCCCACCAGGCGCGCCGGTACCCGTCGCGCCGCGCGCAGCTTGCCGAGCAGCGCGATGGCGACCTCGGCGATCGCGCGGTCCGACTCCACCGGCTCCGGCAGTGTGCGGCTCGCCAAGCGGGTGGTGAAATCCGCGTCCTTGAGCTTCACGGTCACCGTGCGTGCGCCGAGGCGGTCCCCGCGCATGTCGGAGGCCACGCGCGCCGCGAGGCCGCGGAGCGCGGTGGCCAGCGCCGCTGTCTCGGCGATGTCACGGTTGAAGGTCGTCTCGCGGCTCATCTGCCGGGCCGAGGCGCGCGCCTCCACCGGCGAGGCATGGATGCCCCTCACCCGCGCCCAGAGCCACTCGGCCGGCCGGCGCCCGAGCCAGCGCGCAAGGGTGTCGCGCTCGTGCGGGAGCACATCCTCCACGCGCACGAGCCCGAGGCTCGCGAGCCGCTGCTGGAGCTTGGGCCCGATCCCTGGGATCTCCGCGAGCGTCAGGCCGCGCAAGAACTCCTGCTCCTCCCCCGGCGCGATGATCCGCACACCCGTGCCGCCGATCTGCGGGCGGGGCTTCGCGCGCTCGGCCGCGAGCTTCGCGACGAGCTTCGAGGTGCCACCCCCGATCGAGAGGAGCATCCCGGTCTCCTGGCGCACGGCGGCGCGGATCCGCTGCGCCGTCCCCTCGAGCTTTTCGCCTGCGTAGAGCGCCTCGGTGCCGGAGAGGTCGAGATACCACTCGTCGATGCTCGCGCCCTCCACCACGGGCGTGAACCGCGCCAGCACCGCCGCGATCGCGCGCGAGGTGGTGCCGCACGCCTGGCGCGGCACCGGCACGCACATCGCATCCGGGCAGAGCCGGAGCGCCTGCGAGATCGGCATCGCGGAGCGCACGCCGAACGCGCGGGTCTCGTACGAGGCGGAGCAGACGACGCCGCGCCCGCCCGGGCGACCACCGACGATCAGGAGTGGGGCCTTGCCTGCGCCCTCGGGGTCCGCCATGCGCGCGACGGCCACGAAGAAGGCGTCGGCGTCGGCGAGGAGGATGCGGCGGTCGGGCATCCCGGAACGTTAGGGCGTGCGGGGTCCGTCGGCTATATTCGGCGCTCATGTCCTCCACGCCCGACCAGCCGCTCTGGCGTCCGGATGCCGCGCGCTGCGTGGCGTCGGCGATGGCGCGATTCTTCCGCGAGGTCGCCGCGCGCGAGGCGGGTGCGCCCGCGGCGGACGCGGGCTATGCGGCGTGGCACGACTGGTCGGTGCGGGAGCCGGAGCGCTTCTGGGCCGCGGTCTGGCGCGAAGGCGGCGTGATCGCCGACGCGAGCGCGCCCGACGGCACCGCCTGGACCTCCGTGCTGCGTGGCGGTGAGGTGATGCGCCCCCCCGACCCGGTGCACGGCCCCGCCTGGTTCGAGGGCGCGCGGCTCAACTTCGCGGAGAACCTCCTTCGCCGGCGCGACGCGGCGCCCGCGATCATCGCGCGCGACGAACGGGGGCGGCGGCGCGAGGTCAGCTTCGCGGACCTCGCGGACGAGGTGCGGAAGGTCGCCGGCGCGCTGCGCGCCCTCGGGATCGCGCCGGGCGACCGCGTGGTCGGCTTCCTGCCGAACATCCCGGAGGCCGTGGTCGCCGCGCTCGCGTCCTCGGCGAGCGGTGCGACCTGGTCCTCCTGCTCCCCCGACTTCGGCCACGCGGGCGTGCTCGACCGGTTCGGCCAGGTCGCGCCCACGGTGCTCGTCGCCGCCGACGGCTACCAGTACGACGGCAAGCGGATCGACCTCGTGGAGCGGGTGCGCGGGATCGCGGCGGCGCTGCCGAGCGTGCGGCAGGTCATCATCGTGCCCTTCCTCGGCGATGCGGCCGCGCGCGCCGCCGTCGCCACGCGGCTGCCTGACGCCGTGGAGTGGTCGACGTTCGCGGCGCGGGGGGCGGAGGCGCCGCTCGCGTTCGAGCGGCTCCCGTTCGACCATCCGCTCTACGTGATGTACAGCTCCGGCACCACGGGGCTCCCCAAGTGCATGGTGCACGGCGCCGGCGGAACGCTCCTGCAGCACCTCAAGGAGCACCGCCTGCACACCGACCTCCGGCCCGGGGACCGGATGTTCTACTTCACCACCTGCGGGTGGATGATGTGGAACTGGCTCGTGAGTGCGCTCGCGTCCGAGGTGACGATCGTGCTCTACGACGGCGCGCCCCTGCCGGACGCCAACCCCGGCATCCTCTGGGATCTCGCGGCCGAGGAGCGCGTCGCCGTGTTCGGGACGAGCGCCAAGTTCCTCGCGATGTCGGAGAAGCTGCAGCTCGCGCCCGCGCGTACGCACGACCTCCAGCGGATGCGGGCGATCCTCTCCACCGGGAGCCCGCTCGCGGAGCACAGCTACGACTACGTCTACCGCGACGTGCGGCCGGGCGTGCACCTCGCGAGCATCTCCGGCGGGACCGACCTCCTCTCCTGCTTCGCGCTTGGGAATCCGCTCCTGCCCGTCTGGCGCGGGGAGCTCCAGTCGCGCGGGCTTGGGATGGCGGTGGACGTCTGGGACGACGACGGGCGGCCGGTGAGGGGACGGGCAGGGGAGCTCGTCTGCGCCCGTCCCTTCCCGTCGATGCCGGTGGCCTTCTGGGACGACCCCGATGGCGCGCGGTATCGCGCGGCGTACTTCGAGCATTTCCCGGGCGCGTGGCGCCACGGCGACTGGGCCGAGCTCACCGCGCACGACGGGCTGGTGATCCGCGGGCGGAGTGACGCGACGCTCAATCCCGGCGGGGTGCGCATCGGGACCGCCGAGATCTACCGGGTGGTCGAGACCATCCCCGAGGTGATGGAGAGCGTCGTCGTGGGGCTGGAGGGCGCCGATGACGCGGACGTCCGGATCGCGCTCTTCGTGCGCCTTCGCGATGGCGCGGCGCTGGACGACGCGCTCCGTGACCGGATCCGGCGCGCGGTGCGCGCCGCGG
>CAZHAG010000002.1:0-14442 GCA_964529705.1 uncultured Gemmatimonas sp.
GATGGCGACGAGCTCGGAGAGGTCGAGGCCGTGGCCCTGGTACTTCTTCACGTAGGAGATCACGAACCGGAGGTTCGCGGTCACGAGCCGCTCCGCGGCGGCTTCATCGCCCTTCTGTGCGAGGCGGGCGAGTCGACGCTCTTCGGCGGCGTCGGTGATCAGCGGGAGCTTCTGGATGTCCTGGAGGTACTGGTCGAACGCGGATGAAGGTGAGGAGCGGAAGTAACCTTTCGATCTCGATTCAGTCGCGTGCTGCATACCCACCCCGTGGACCGCGTGTTGAATGAAACGGCTGCCTTCGCCGCCAAACGCATTCAGGGACGTGATGCGAATCACCAAACTCGGGCCAGTACCGCCCGGGAGGCAAAGGCTAGCGGCGGGGGGAGTTGGCGGTCAACAGCCAAGAACTATGCCAAAGCGACACCACGGCGTCGCCAATGCGCCATCTCGTTGCCCGGCAACGAGATGGCATTGGTCACAAATGTTCGAGTGCGCGGATGATGTCGGCGTCTGGGACCTGGATCCCGTAACCGGACTCGCTGCCCGCCATCTCGCCCAAGGCGCGCGGCAGCGCGTAGTTCACCCGTCCGCCGCTCGATTTCTTGTCAGTGCGCGTGGCCGTGAGCACTTCCGCGGGGCTGACACCGTCTGGAAGTCGAACAGGGAGGCCAGCCGCGTCGCACACCGTGCTGATCGCATCGGCGAGTCCGCGCTGCGCGAGCCGTAGGCGCTCGGCGAGGATCCCCTCGGCCACCATCCCGATCGCCACCGCTTCCCCGTGCGCGATCCCGTACGCCGTCACCTGCTCGATGGCGTGCCCGATCGTGTGCCCGAAGTTGAGGATCTTCCGCAGGCCCCGCTCGCGCTCGTCCTTCCGGACCACATCCACCTTGATCTCGATCGAGCGCCGCACGAGCTGGAGGCTGGTGGCGTCATCCGGGGCGTTGCCATGCAGGATCTGCCGCAGGTTCGCCGCGATCCACCCGAAGTACGCGGCGTCCGCGATCACGCCATGCTTGATCGCCTCGGCGAGCCCGGAGCGCACCTCCTTCGGCGGCAGGGTCGCAAGGAGCTGCGGGTCGGCGATCACGAGGGCGGGTTGGTGGAAGGCGCCGACGAGGTTCTTCCCGCTCGGTGTGTCGACGCCCGTCTTCCCGCCGATCGACGCGTCGATCATGGCGAGGAGCGTCGAGGGCACCTGCACGAGCGGCACGCCGCGCATGTACGTGGCGGCGACGAACCCCGCGAGGTCGCCGGTGACGCCTCCGCCCAGCGCGACGATCACGGTATCGCGCCCGAACCCCGCCTCGACGAGCTGGTCGGTGAGCGACCCCCAGGTCGTGCGCGACTTGTGCCGTTCCCCCGCGGGGAAGGTGAGGATCAGGGGTTCGTCGCCCGTGGCCGCGAGCGAGGCTCGCGCCCGCTCGGCATAGAGAGCCGCCACCTGCGCGTCGGCGATGAGGGCGACGCGCTGCGCGGGGAGCCGCGCCGCGACCCTCGCGCCGAGGGTGTCGAGAGCGCCGGACGCGACGTCGATCTCCGCGCCGTGGAGCGTGAGCCCCCCGGGCACGGCTACCAGGTGACTTCGCCGGCGCCCGCGCGCCGGTTCGCCACGCGGGCGAGCACGAAGAGCAGGTCGGAGAGCCGGTTGAGGTAGATCACGACGATCTGGGGGATCTCGGCCTCGCGCTGCAGCCGGATGATCGCGCGTTCCGCGCGCCGGCAGACGGTGCGTGCCACGTGCAGGGCGGCCGCCTTGGGGGTGCCGCCGGGCATGATGAAGGCCTTGAGCGGTTCGAGCTCCGCCTCGCCGTCGTCGATCGCCTGCTCGAGCTGGCCGATGCGCGCCTCCGAGATGCGCGCCTTGGCGAGCTGCTCCTTCATCTTCTCGTGGTCGGGCGTCGCGAGCAGCGCGCCGAGCGCGAAGAGGTCGCGCTGGATGGGAGCGAGCACCTCGTCGATCCGCGGCATCACGTCGACGGAACGGGCCATGCCGAGCACCGCGTTCAGCTCGTCGACATCCCCGTACGCGGCGACACGTGCATGATCCTTCGGTACGCGACCGCCGCCGAAGAGGCCCGTGTCCCCGTCGTCGCCTGTCTTGGTGTAGATCTTCATGCTCATGACCCGAATCTAACGTCCGCCCTGGCTCCCGGCGTCATTGATGGCGGAGATCTCCTCGGTGCTGCGCGTGGGCGGCCGGTAGCTCTCGGGGAAGAGGTCGGCGAGGTGCGCCTGGAGGCGCTCGGGGGAGCCGGGCGTGCCGCGCCCCGCGCACCACGCGTCGAGCGTGCGGCCGAGAACGGCCGCGTTCGGTCGCGCGTTGGGGTCCTTGCTGATGGCCTGCGCGATCATCTCCTGGATCTCGGGGTCCGCGTCCGGGAGGCGGAGCGCCACGTCGGGGCTCGGCCCGAGCACCACCTCGTCGATCGCCGCGAGCGTCTCGTCCTCCGTGAAGAGCGAGCGGAGCGCGAAGAGCTCGAAGAGCACGACGCCCATGGCGAAGATGTCGGTGCGCGTGTCCACGCCGCGCCCCATCAACTGCTCGGGGCTCATGTAGTGCTTCTTGCCGAGGAGGAGCGGGCGCTTCGCGGCGGGGTCGGCCATGGTGCGCGCCTTGGCGATGCCGAAGTCCCCGAGCTTCACGTGGCCGTCCCAGGTGAGCATCACGTTCCCGGGCGAGACGTCGCGGTGCACGATGTCGAGATGGTTCCCGTCGTCCCCCACGAAGTGGTGCGCGAAGTCGAGGGCGCGGCACACGCGGCTGGCGCAGTACGCCGCGATGTCGGGGGGGAGGGGGACGCGGCGCGCGCGGTGCGTGTTGATCAGCGTCCGCAGGGTGAGGCCCTTGATGTACTCCATCGCGATGAAGTACGTGCCGTCCGACTCCCCCAACTGGTAGATCTGCACGATGTTGCCGTGCACGAGGTTGGCCGAGAGCTTCGCCTCGTCGATGAAGAGCTGCCGCCACTCCGCGTGCCGGCCGAAGCGGTCGTGGATGATCTTGACCGCCATCCGCTTGGTGAAGCCGGCGGTCCCCACCTGCTCCGCCTCGTAGACGGTGGCCATCCCCCCGCGCGCCACCTCCCGGATGAGGCGCAGTTGGCTGGAGGCGTTCAGGGCGGTGGGAACGGACATCGGGCGGGAGGGTGTGGGACGGGGAACCGTTGCTCCCGGAGGGCGGGAGCGGCGAACTTTCGAGGATGGCAACTCACGACACACGGGACATCACTATTATCGGCGCGGGACCCTCGGGACTGTTCGCCCTCTTCTATGCTGGGATGCGCGGGGCGAGTGCGCAAATCATCGAGGCGCTGCCCGAGCCTGGGGGGCAGCTCACCGCCCTCTACCCCGAGAAGTTCATCTTCGACGTGGCGGGGTTCCCGAAGGTCCTCGCCAAGGACCTCGTCCGGGACCTTCGGGCGCAGGCGGCCCAGTTCAAGGAACCGATCCATTGCGGGCAGCGGGTGGTGGGCCTCGAAGAGGCCGACGGGGTCTTCACGCTCGTCACGGAGACGGACCGGTTCCCCACGCGCTCCCTGATCATCGCGGCCGGGATCGGGGCCTTCTCGCCGCGGCGCTTGCCCCAGGCCTGTGCCGAGCCCTGGTACGGCAAGGGGGTCCACGACACGGTGCAGGACCCCAAGGCGTTCGCGGGCCGGCAGGTGGTGATCATCGGCGGCGGGGACACCGCCTTCGACTGGGCGCACCAGCTGGAAGGTGTCGCGGCGGGCATCACGCTCGTCCATAGAAGTGATCGCTTCCGCGCGCACCAGGCCACGGTGGACCTGGTGCTCGCCTCGGCGGCGGCCGGCCGGTGTGCAGTGCTCACCTTCCACGAGCTCGCCGACGTGATCGCCGAGGATGGGCGGATCGTCGGCCTCGACCTGAAGGACATCAAGCAGAAGACCGTGCGGCGGGTGCCCTGCGACGTGGTGCTCCCGATGCTCGGCTTCGTGAGCGACATGGGGACGCTGCTCGAGTGGGGGCTCACCCTGGAGAAGAACGAGATCGTGGTGAACCAGGTGATGGAGACGGGGCGGCCGGGGATCTGGGCGGCCGGCGACGTGAACACGTATCCCGGGAAGCTGAAGCTGATCGCGACGGGCTTCGCCGAGGCGGCGACGGCCGTGAACCAGGCCGTGCACTGGGTGTACCCGGAGAAGAAGGTGAATCCCGGCCATTCCTCGAACCTCGCCGTCTTCGGCCAGAAGGACGATTGATCTCGTGATGTTCCGGCGCTCCTGGCTCGCGGGGATCGCGCTGCTCCCCGCCGCAGCGCTGGGGGCGCACGCGCAGGAGACGCGCTGCGAGCGCGGCGACGTGGAGGTGCGCGCCCTGAGCTTCACCGGCAACACCGCGTTCACGGACGCGCAGCTCGCCGCCGGGATCGTGACCACCGCCTCCTCGTGGGCGCGCCGCACGCTGCGCCTGGTGGGCACCAGGCGCTGCCTGAACGAGACGGAGTTCCCGGACGACGTCCTGCGCCTCACGATCTGGTACCGCAACCACGGCTTCATCGACGCGACCGTGGACACCGTGGTCACCTCCCTCGGGCGATCGCGGGTGGCGGTGCGCTTCGTGATCGACGAGGGCGAGCCGATGCTGGTGGACACGCTGCGCGTGACCGGGCTCGACGCGGTGCCGGAGCGCGCGGCGGTGCTGGCCGGCCTGCCGACCGTCGTCGGGGGGCGCTTCGACCGGTACGCGAACCGCGCCTCCCTCGATTCCATCACGAGCCGCCTGCGCGACAACGGGTATCCCGACGCGCAGACCTACCTCGGCTACGACACCCGCACCGCGGCGCGCCGCGCGACGGTGCAATTCACGGTCGACCCGGGCGTGCGACGGCGCATCGGGGCGGTGGCGATCGCCCGCAGCGGGCGCGACGGCGCCCCTCCCGAAGTGACCGAGGCCGCGGTGCGGCGGCTCGCGGGGCTCGAGGTCGGGGACCTCTACCGGGAGCGCCTCCTCGAGCGCGCCAAGCGCACGCTCTACCAGAGCGAGGCGTTCAGCCAGGTGAGCGTGCAACCCGGCGCAGTGGCGACGGACTCCACGCTCACCGTGGACGTGGCCGTGACGGAGAGCTACCTGCGCGGAGCGCGGCTCGGGGGCGGGTGGGGCACGCTCGACTGCTTCCGCACCACCGGGGAGTTCACCGAGTACAACCTCTTCAAGACGGCGACGCGCCTCGAGCTGCGGGGTCGCGTGTCGAAGCTGGGCATCGGTGGCCCGCTCGAGCTCGCGCGCAACATCTGCCAGACGGCCGCGAAGGACATCTATAGCGGGGACCTGAACTACTACGCCGGCGCGACGCTGAGCCAGCCCTCGCTGCTGCGCGCGAGCTTCGTGCCCACGCTCTCGTTCTACTCCGAGCGCCGCTCCGAGTACAACGCCTTCCTGCGCACGACGCCCGTGGGCGCGAGCCTCGCCCTGAGCAAGAGCCTGCCACGCCGCGTCCACGGTCTCGCCTACAGCATCGAGGCGGGTCGCACGGAGGCACTGCCGGCGCTCTTCTGCGCCGTGTTCAATGCCTGCACGCGCGAGGACCGGGTGCAGCTGGAGCGGACGCAGCGGCTCGCGGTGCTCAGCGCCTCCTCCAGCTACGAGCGCACCGACAACCCGCTCGACCCGAGTGAGGGCCGCGTCGGGCGCGTCGAGGCGCGCTACGCCTCCCGCTTCGTCGGTGCCGATGCGTCGCTCGAGTTCGCCCGGTTCACCGCGGACGGGGCGTTCTACGTGCCGCTGGGTTCCGACGCCGTCTTCGCCGCGCGCCTCCGCGCCGGCGTCGTGCTCGGGCCGTCGCTCGCGCTCGGGAGCGCCGCGCGCTACGTGCCGGCGCAGGAGCGGCTCTTCGCCGGCGGACCGACCACCGTGCGCGGGTTCCGGCAGAACGAGCTCGGCCCAGCCGTCTACATCCCCGGCGCGTACGACACCGTCACCGCCGCCGGTGCGCGCGTGACGTCCGTCGCCGCCGGCGACACGGTCTTCTTCCGCGCGAACGCGGACTCCGTGGGGCAGCGCACGGTGCCCACGGGCGGGAACACACTGGTGGTGGGGAACGCCGAGATCCGCTTCGCGGGTCCGTTCCTGCAGACCCTCCTGCGGTGGACGCTCTTCGCGGACATGGGGCAGGTCTGGAACCGCGGCGGGACGTTCACGAGCGGCCGGGCGAGCGCGCTCCGCATCACCCCCGGCTTCGGCGTCCGCATCCGCACGCCGATCGGCTACTTCCGCGCGGATCTCGCGTACAACCCCTACGCACGGGCGAGTGGCGCGGCGTACTACGACGCACCCGTGGCCGCGGGCGGCGCGCTCTACTGCGTGAGCCCGGGCAACATGCTCCCCGTCACGCTCGAGGGGACGGGGACCGCTGCGCGCCTCGTGCAGGCCGAGGGCGCGTGCGCGGCGTCCTTCCGTCCGCCGACGGGCGCGAGCTTCTTCAGCCGGCTCACGCCCTCGATCGCCATCGGGCAGGCGTTCTGACATGATGGGACGCCGCCGCCTCGTCGCGCTCGTGAGCGCAGTGGTGATGCTCGTGATCTTCGCCGGGGGGATCGGCGGGTTCGTCCTCGCGACGCAGAGCGATGGCGGCCGTGACCTCATCCGCCGGCTGGCGCAGGCCCAGCTCTCGCGGTCGGTGCAGGGCACCGTGCGCCTCGGCACGCTGAGCGGCTCCTTCCTCACCGAGCTGCGCACCGATTCCCTCGAGATCCGCGACCTGCAGGACTCCGTCTTCTTCGCGTCCGGTCCGCTGCGGATCACCTACGACCCGCGCGACCTCCTCGACGGGCGGATCTTCATCCGATCGGTGGAGCTCGATCGTCCGGTCGCGTACATGCGCCGCGACTTCGACGGGACCTGGACCAAGGACCTCCTCTGGCCGCGCACGAACCGGCCCCGCATGCGGCGCGCGCGCTCGGCGTTCGGCGCGCTCGTCGTCCTCGAGCAGGTGCGGGTGCACGACGGGGAGTTCGTGCTCAAGATGCCCTGGTCCCCCCCGGACTCGCTCACCGGCGCGCGCCGCGACAGCGCGGTCGCCGTCGCCCTCGCGACCGGTCGCCCCGAGGTCCGCCGCGCGGGGACACGGTTCATGCGCACCTGGCGCTGGCGGGCCATCGAGGCGGAGCTGCCCCGCATCCGCATCACGCATCCGGACTCCGCCGGGCGCACCTTCGACGTCGCGCGGCTCGACGTCAGCGAGACCGACCCGCCCTTCGACTTCCGCGGCATCCAGGGTGACGTGCGCTGGCTGGGCGACTCGATCTGGTTCGACTTCCCGAGCTTCGCGCTCCCGCGCTCCGTCGGACGCGCCGAGGGGAAGCTCTGGTGGGGGAACGACCAGCCCCTCCGGCCCCGTGTGCGCATCCGGGGAGACAGCGTCTCGATGGCGGACGTGGCCTGGATCTCCAGCTCGCTCCCGACCACGGGCGGGGGATCGGTCGTGGTCGACATCTCGATGGTGGACCGCCCGCACAACCCGATCTCGTACGCGCTCTCGGACCTCGACGTGCGCAGTCACAAGTCCCGCATCCGCGGTCGGATGACCTGGGTGGTCGGTGGCCCGGTCGTGGCGCTCGAGGACGTGGACCTCGAGGGCACGCCCCTCGACTTCGACCTCCTCGAACGGTTCAACACGGCGCCCTTCCCCTATCCGTTCCGCGGGACGATCACGGGCCGGGTGCGCGGGCCGGGCGGGCCGCTGAACCGCTTCGTGGTGAGCGACGCGGTGGCCACCTTCCGCGACGCCAACGTCGACGGGGCCATCACGCGCGGCCGCGGCCGCGGCGAGCTCGACATCCTGAGTCCCGCCTTCACGGTCTTCCGCGGGTTCGACCTGGAACTCCTCGAGATGGACCTGCGGACGCCGCAGTTCCTCAACCCCGAGTTCCCGCGTGTGAACGGCACCCTCTCCGGCGTGGCGCGCCTCGACTCCTCCTGGCTCGACGTGCGCGTCACCGACGGGGACTTCGCGCACCGCGACGGCGACGCTCCCGAGTCACGGTTCCGCGGCCGCGGGCGCCTGACCAACGGGCCGGTGGAGATGAGCTACGAGATGGTGGCGGCGGCGACGCCGCTCTCCTTCACCTCCCTCGCCCGCTCCTACCCTTCCGTGAAGCTGCGCGGCGAGTTCAGCGGCCCGGTGCGCCTGCGTGGCTCGCTCTCCGACCTCATGCTCGGCGGTGACCTCGTGGGGCGGGCGGGGCGGATCGAGTCGGACCTCCGCATCGACGCCCTGGCCCCAGTCTACCGCGTGGCGGGTCGGCTCAACCTCACCGCGTTCGACCCGAGCCTGGCGAGTGATGACCCGCGCGTACCGGCGGGCGAACTCACCGCGCGCGCTGCCTTCGACGTGGCCGGCGACTCGCTCGCGGACGTCCGGGGGAATGTCGAGGTGGGGGTGGACCGTTCGACGCTCGAGGGGATCCGCCTCTTCGTCGGCGACGCGCGCCTGCGCTTCGACGACGGGCGCGCCCACCTCGACACCCTGCACGTCGAGTCGTCCGCGTTCGAGATGGACGCCCGCGGGGCGCTCGGACTCCGGGCTTCCGTTCGCGACTCGCTCCGCGTGCGGGCCTCGCTCGACTCCCTCGGCGGCCTGCGTCGCTGGATCGCCTCCGGCGGCGCCGACTCGCTCGCGGGCCACTTGCGCGTGGACGGCACCTTCACCGGCTGGCTGCGCGACTTCGGCGTCGTCGCGACCGCCAGCGGCGAGGGGCTCCTCGCCCGCGGCGCGCGGGCGCAGACGCTCGGGCTGACGGCGGGGCTCCAGGGGTTCCCGTCCGCGCCGCGCGGCACGGCGCGGCTCGTGCTCGACACCGCGCGGGTCGTCGGGCTCGGCATCGCGCACGCCGTCGCGTCGCTCGACGTCGACGCGTCGGGCGCCGGAGCCCTCGCGCTCCAGGCCACCGGTTCGCGCGGCACGCTCACGCGTGGCGGCGCGCTCGTGCGCCGCGATGCGGAGGGACTCGACATCCGCGTCGACTCGCTCGCGATCACCACCGCCCTCCAGCGCTGGACGCTCGCGGGCCCGGCGCGGTTCTCGACGGTCGGCGGGTTCGCGGTCGACTCCTTCGTCCTCGGCGGCCGCCCGGGCGCGACGGTCCGCCTCGCCGGGCGCGCGCCGCGCGAGGGGGCGATGGACATCGCGGTCGCGGCGCGGGGACTCCCCGTGAGCGACATCGCCGAGCTGCTGCAGCTCTCGGACGTGCGCGAGGGAAGGGTCGAGCTCGACGCCCGCATCCGGGGGGACCGTGCGGCGCCCGAGCTCGAGCTCGACGCCGCGCTGAACGGGGCGCTCGTGCGCGGCCTGCGGCTCGACTCGCTCCGGACGCGTGCCACGGCCTCCGCGGACCGGCTCAGCTTCACCGCCGAGCTCGGGGCGCGGGCACGCCCGGCGCTGCGCGCCGAGGGGACACTCCCCGTGCGACTCGGCCTCGACAACGGCGGGCCCGCGCTCCTCACGGATGCGCCGCTGCAGGGCCGCATCCGCTCGGACTCGTTGGGACTCGGGATCTTCGAGCGCTTCGTCGTGCGCTCCAACGGCGATCCGGGGAGCTTCGCGCTCAACGTCGACGTGGCCGGCAGCTGGCGGCGCCCCGCGTTCACGGGGGACCTGCGCGTCCGCGACGGGAACCTCGCCGTCGCCCCGCTGGGCGATGTCCGCTGGCGCAACGTGCAGGCGGAGCTCGGCTTCCTCGGCGACAGCATCGCCGTGCGGACGCTCACGGCGGCCTCTTCCACCTCGGGGCGCACCGGTCGTGCCTCGCTCACCGGGTGGATCAGCATCGCGGACCGCGACGATCCCGCGTTCGATCTGCGCCTGGGGCTGCGTGACTTCCACGTCTTCAACCAGCGCGACATCGCCGACGTCGACGTCTCGGACAGCCTGCACCTCCATGGCTCGCTGCGCGCCGCGACGCTTGGCGGAGCGCTCACGGTGGACCGCGGCATCATCGCGATCCCCGAGCTCGCGAGCAAGAACGTGATCGCGCTGGAGGAGTTCGACCGCTTCGGGCTGGTGGACACCGTATCGCTGATTGACCGTCGGCTGGCACCGCGCACCCCCTGGCTGCTCGAGCAGAACCTCACGGTGCAGAACGTCCCGGTGCGGATGGGTCGCGACGTCTGGCTGCGCTCGGCCGAGTCCAACATCAACCTCGGCGGCGCCGTGTCGATCACGGTGGCCCAGAATCCGCGCGCGCGGGACTCCCAGCGGGACGCACGCTCGCAGCTGGCCCTCACCGGAGCGCTCCAGACGGTGCGCGGCACCTACCGGCTGAATCTCGGGCCCGTGCAGCGCTCCTTCGGCGTGGAGACCGGCGAGATCCGATTCTTCGGGGACGCGGACCTCAACCCCTCGCTCGACATCTCCGCCCTCTACACGGTGCGGCAGTACAGCCAGCAGCAGGCGCTGCCGGATGTGCGCGTCCGCGTGCACCTCGGCGGCACGCTCCAGGCACCCCAGCTCGACCTCTCCTCGCCCGACTCGCTCCGGGTGACGAACGCGGACCTCATCTCGTACCTCGTCACCGGAGGGCCCAGCTTCGCCATCGGGGACCCGAACGCCGACTACACGTCGACCGCCGCGCGGGTCGTGATATCGTCGATCGGGAGCGTGCTCGGGGGCAAGGCGGCCGGCGGGCTGTGCGATGACGCGCAGCTCTCGACGGCCGGCCTCGAGGGGTATCGACGCCTCGGAGACGTGAGCGTGAACCTGCTCTCGGGCACCCGCTTCAACTGCGCCAAGCAGCTCAGCGACCGGACCTTCGTGCGGCTCGACGCCGGTCTCTGCCCCGTGGGGCAGCTCGTGTCGGGCGCGAGTGCGACCGGCGTGAACTTCGCCGACAACATCGGGGTGAAGCTCGACTACCTGCTGCGCCCCGACCTCACCGCCTCGATCGGTGTGGAGCCGCCGACGAGCGCCGTCCTGTGCGCGGCGAACGCGGGCGTGAGCGCCCGCGGCTTCGCACCCACTCCGCGGCAGATCGGCTTCGACCTGTTCCGGGTCTGGCGCTTCTGAGCCCCTCGCGCGCGGCGGGCGCGGCATTGCGCCCGCGCCTCCCCTGCGCATCTTCATCGATGCAGTGTCTGGGACCCTTCGCACCCCCTGTCTGAGCGCATGGCGAGCATCCTGATCATCGATGACGAGGTCGCGATCGCCACGGCGTTCGCGATGTTCTTCCGGCACGACGGCGGCCACCAGGTGACCGAGGCGTACACCGGGCAGGACGGCATCGACGCGTTCCGGAGGCTCCGCCCGGACCTCGTGCTGCTCGACGTCCGGCTCCCCGACATGACCGGCTTCGACGTGCTCTCGGCGATCCGCGAGGACCACCCGGTGGTCATCATGGTGACCGCGTACGGCGACGTGCCGATGGCGGTGGACGCGTTGCACAAGGGCGCCGAGAACTTCCTGACCAAGCCCGTGGACCTGAGTCACCTCGCGGCCTCCGCCGAGCGGGCTCTCGAGAAGGCGCAGCTCCGGCGGCTCAGCCGCTGGCTGAGCGGGAAGCGCGGCCAGGGACCGGGCACCGTCTTCGGCTCCTCGAACGCGATGCGCGAGCTGCAGGCGCAGATCGCGCTGCTCGCGGGCAGTGAACGCACCACCGCGCTCATCGTCGGCGAGAGCGGGTCGGGGAAGGGGCGCGTTGCCGAGTTGCTGCACGCCCAGAGCCCGCGCGCGGGGAAGCCGTTCGTCGAGATCAACTGCGCGACGCTGCGCCCGGAATCGCTCGACGCCGAGCTCTTCGGCGTGGAGGCGGGGGCGACGGGGGGCGCGAGCACCTCGCTCGGCGCCTTCGAGATCGCCGACGGCGGGACGCTCTTCCTCGACGAGATCGGCGACCTCGACCCCGTGCTGCAGCCCAAGCTCGTGCGGGTGCTGGAGGGGAAGGGGTTCCGCCGCGTGGGGGGGACGCAGGAGGTGACCCCGAACGTGCGCGTGATCGCGGCATCCTCGCGCGACCTCGTGTCCGAGGTGGCCGCCGGCCGCTTCCGGGAGGATCTCTACTACCGGCTCGCGGTGATGCCCATCCAGCTCACGCCGCTGCGCTCGCGGAACCGGGAGGACCTCGTGGAGCTCGTCGCGAGCGTGCAGGACACCCTGGCGTCATCGCTCTCCAACGCGCCCTCCTCGCTCTCCGAGGCGGCGCTCGACGCGATCCTCCGGTACGGCTGGCCCGGGAACATCCGTGAGCTGCGCAACGTGCTCGAGCGGGCGATGCTGATGGCGCGCGGCCTCCCGGCCGTCGAGCTCGTGCACCTGCCGCGGGAGGTGCAGGGGGCGAGCGGAGCCGAGGTGACCCACCACGAGCCGCGCTCGCTGGCCGAGGTGGAACGGGCCCACATCGACCGGACGCTTCGGGCGCATGCTCACAATCGGACGCACGCGGCGCGCGAACTCGGGATCTCGCGCGCGACGCTCATCAAGAAGATCCGGGACTACGACCTCGCCGAGAAAGTGCGGTGAGGCGTCGGGTCACCCGGACGACGGCTGGCCGGAGGTGCCATGAGTGAACGGGACGTGATGGAGTGCCGGGCGTGCGGCAACGAGGAGCGCGCCTCGGAGGGGTATCCCTGCGAGCACTGCGGTACCTTCATCTGCCAGATCTGCTCGTTGCGCGGCGTGGTGCTCTGCGCGTCGTGCGCGCGGGACGAGGGCGACTCCCGCACGGCGCCGCCCCCCGCGTGAGCGCCTCGCTCGCGCGCTTCGGACTGGCCGTCGGGCACGCCACCGACGAGGCGGGCGCCACCGGCTGCACCGTCATCCGCGGCGTGACCGCCGCGCACCGCGCCGCGTGCGCGGTGATCGGCCGCGCCACGGGGTCGCGCGAGCTGGCCCTCCTGGAGCCCGGGCACCTGGTGGAGCGCGTCGACGCCGTCCTGTTGAGTGGCGGGTCCGCGTACGGATTGGACGCGGCTGCCGGCGTGATGCGCTGGATGGAGGCGCGAGGGCGCGGGTTCCCCGTGGGCGGGGGCGTGGTGCCGATCGTGCCCGCCGCGGTGCTCTTCGACCTGGGGCCGCTCGGGAGGTTCGATGCGCGTCCGACCGCGGCGATGGCGGAGGCGGCATGCGAGGGCGCGGTGAGCGAGGCGATCGCCGAGGGCGCCGTGGGCGCGGGCGCTGGCCTCACCGTGGGGAAGATCCTCGGCAAGCCCGGGGCGATGAAGGGCGGCTTCGGCCTCGCGGTGCGCGAAGAGGGAGGGCGAGCGGCAGCGGCGATGGTGGCGGTGAATGCCTTCGGCGACGTGCGCGACGGTGCCGCGCGCATCATCGCGGGGGCACGGCGGCCGGACGGGAGTTTCGCCGACACGGAACGGGTGCTCGCGGCCGGCGGTCCGGAGCGTGCCTTCGGCGGCGCGGCGGCTCCCAACACCACGCTCGCCGTGGTGGCGGTGGACGCCGCGTTCACGCGCCTCGAACTCCAGCAGGTGGCGCGCGCCTCGACCGCGGCGTTCCACCGGCGGCTCGGGCCCGCGGGGTCGAGCTTCGACGGCGACATCATCTTCGCGCTCTCGCCGATGGAGGGCCCGCGAGCGCCGCTCGCGCAGGCGGAGATGCTCGCGGTGGCCGCCCTGGAGGAGGCCATCGAGCGCGCGGTACGGCTCGCGCGCGGTCGCGACGGCGTCCCCGGCCTGGCGGACTGACCGCAGGATCGGCGACACCGGCGGCGTTCCGGTGTCGCCCTCGCCCGGCCCCGCCGCACCTTTCCCGTACCCCCCGGGGGGACCACCGCACGCCCGCTTCCCACCTGCCGAGACCCCCCTTGACTACTTCGCAGGAGTGTATAATACTCATGCTCATGAGTCAGCGCCTGCAGGTCCTCCTCGACGAGTCGGAGTTCGCCGAGATCCGCCGCATCGCCCGGCGCCACCGGATGACGGTGGCCGAGTGGGTGCGGCAGGCGCTGCGCGCGGCCCGGAGCGACGAGCCCGCCACTGAGCCGCGCCGCAAGCTCGCCGTGGTGCGCGAGGCCGCGCTCGGCGCCTATCCCACGGCGGGCATCGAGACCATGCTCTCGGAGATCGAGCGCGGCTACCTCGACGACGACGCGTGATCTTCGTCGACTCGAACATCCCCATGTACCTCGTCGGCGCGCCGCATCCCAACAAGGAGGCGGCGCGCCTGTCGCTCGAGCGGTGCATCACGCGCGGCGAGCGGCTGGTCACGAGCGCCGAGGTGCTGCAGGAGATCCTCCATCGCTACCACGCCATCCGGCGACCGGATGCCATCCAGCCGGCGTTCGACGCGCTCCTCGGGGTGGTCGACGAGGTCTATCCGATCGAGGTCGGGGACGTGCAGCGCGCGCGCGACGTGATGATGGGGCTGGCCAAGCTCTCCGCGCGGGACGCACTCCACGCGGCCGTGATGCAGCGCCGCGGCGTCGAGCGGATCATGTCGTTCGACGCGGGCTTCGACGCGCTGGGGTGGATCGAACG
>CAZHAG010000002.1:14542-27378 GCA_964529705.1 uncultured Gemmatimonas sp.
ACCATCCCACCCATCGCCGGGAGCGCGGGGGCGCCGGTGCGCACGTGGAGCAGCAACTCCGCGCAGAGGTCCCCGTCGAGCGCCACGCGCATCACGTGGGTGCCGGACTCCTGGATCGGGAGGTCGATCGCCGCGATCACGGGCACGTCGAGCTCCGTCGCTCCGGGTGGCGGGGTGCCCACCTCGAGCTCGCCCGAGGAGGACCAGATCTCCTCGCCCCCAGGGGTCACCCAGGCGAAGGCCAGCGTGTGACGGCCGACGTCGTCGGGGTGCGCCTTGAGCCGGACGATCATCGTCGCGCGCGGATGCACCGCGGGCACCGAGGCGACCTGGAGGGCATCGAAGACACCCAGGATGTTGAGCTTCCCTTCCTGGGAGATGTTCGCGGCGTCCGCGAAGAGTGCGAAGGAGACGTGCATCGGGATAAGGTACCCGGCCCGGGGGCGCGGGGGCAGGAGGTGCGGACGATCCGTCGTTAAGATTCGGGGATGCCCACCGCCGAATTCGCGCTGCCGCACGAGCGCGCCGCCTCGCGCACGACTGAGCTCCTGCTCGTGGTCATGGCCGTGATCTGGGGCGTGAACTTCTCCGTGGTGAAGTACGGCACGCAGGTCATGGAGCCGCTGGCCTACAACGCGCTCCGCATGGCGATCGGGTGCGCCGTGCTCATGGTGTTCGCACTCTGGCGCCCGGGGATGCGCGCAAGCACGCGTGACCGGCTGCAGCTCATGGCGCTCGGCGTGCTGGGCCACTGCCTCTACCAGGTGCTCTTCATCAACGGCATCGCGCGCACGCGCGCCGGCACGGCGTCCCTTGTGGTGGCCGCGAGTCCCGCCGTGGTCGCGCTGGTGGCGCGCGCGTACGGGCACGAGAAGCTCCCCCTGCGTGCCGTGGTGGGGATCGCGCTCTCGATCACCGGCGTGGTGCTCGTGCTTGGCGGCACCATCTCGGCGGATGGCGCCTCGCACCTCGTGGGCGACCTGATGATCCTCGCGGCCGTGGTCGCGTGGGCGTTCTACACGACGCTCCTCCTCCCGTTCACGAAGCGCGTGGACGCGCTGCGGCTCGCGGCGTGGACGCTGCTGGGCGGCGTGCTCCCGCTCGTGGTGATCGCCTCGCCGGCACTCTGGCGCACCGACTGGGGTGCGGTGACGCCCCTGACCTGGAGCGCCGTGCTCTACTCGGGGCTGATGGCGATGGTGGTCGCCTACCTCCTCTGGTACCGCGGCGTGAAGGAGATCGGCGCCACGCGGACCGCGATGTTCGGCAACCTCCAGCCGATCGTCGCCATCCTCGTGGCGTGGATAGCGCTGGCGGAGGTGCCCACCGCGTTCCAGGGTGCGGGTGCCGCGACGGTGATCGGCGGTCTCTACCTCTCCCGCCGATGAAGGTCGTCCTCTTCGACATCGACGGCACGCTCCTCCTGAGCGGGGGCGCGGGGCGCCTCGCCATGGAGGCGGCGCTGCGGCAGGAGTTCGGCACCGTCGGGCCCGACTCCTACCGCTACGACGGCAAGACGGACAAGCTCATCGTCCGCGAGACGATGCGACTCGAGGGGTTCGACGACGGGACGATCGACCGGCGGATGCCGGCCGTGATGGCCCTCTACCTGGAGGGACTGCGCGCGGCGCTCGCGAACGGCGTGCGGCGCGCCTACACGCTCCCCGGGGTGCAGGCGATCGTCGACGCGGTGGACGCGGCGGACGACCTCGTGCTCGGCCTCCTCACGGGGAACGTGGTGGAGGGCGCGGAAGTCAAGCTGAGCGCGGCGGGGCTCGCGCCCGCGCGGTTCCGCGTGGGGGCCTTCGGGTCGGACCACGAGGATCGCCCTCTGCTCCCCGCCTTCGCGCGCGACCGCGCGAGCGCGCTCCTCGGGGAGCAGGTGCCGGGGGAGCGGCTCGTGATCATCGGCGACACGCCGGCGGACGTGCAGTGCGGGCGCGGGGTCGGGGCGCGGGCGATCGCCGTGGCCACGGGCGGGTTCACCGTGGAGGAGTTGAACGCCCACGCGCCGGCCGCGGCCTTCCAGGACCTCGCCGATACCGAACGCGTGCTGGACGCGATCCGTCATGCGTGAGGTGGAACTCAAGGGCGTCGTGCCCGATCCCGAGGCCGTGCGCGCACGGCTGCGTGACGCCGGCGCGTACCTCGAGTACGCTGGCCGCCTGGAGGACAAGCGCTACGACACCGCCGAGCGTGCCCTCGCCCTCGCCGACCATGTGCTGCGCCACCGCGTGTATGGCGCCGACCCCGCGCGCTCCGCGCTCGACTGGAAGGGGCCGACGACCTACGTGGACGGGTACAAGGTGCGCGAGGAGCACTCGGTGCCGATGGGGGATCCGGCGGCGCTCTCGCGGATCCTCGAACGGCTCGGCTACGTGGTCACGCGCGAGATCGACCGCGAGATCGAGCAGTACCGGCTGCATGGCGCGGTGGTGCGCCTCGAACGATACCCTCGGATGGACGTGCTCGTCGAGGTGGAGGGCGAGCCCGGGGCGATCGAGCGTGCGATCGCGGTGCTCCGCCTGCCGCGCGAGGGCTTCACCACCAAGCGCCTGCCGGACTTCGTGCGCGAGTACGAGGCGCGGACGGGCGATCGCGCGGCGATCTGCGACCGGGAGCTCGATGGGGACTACCGCTACTCCGCCACGGATGCCTGAGTACGTGCTCCCGGAGTTCACGCGCTCGTTGCGCGCGCTGGCCGTGCCGTCGGCCCCGGGGTCCGACCACGACCGCGTGTTCGCGCCGCTGATCCAGGCACGGGCCGCGGCGCACCGGGTCCAGGCGCTCGAGGGCCAGGTGGCCGCGTTCGACGCCCCGAGGCTGGAGCGGGAACTGCGCGGCGTGATCGAGGCCCTCGCGGCGGAGCGGCACCCGAAGTCGGCGCCGGACCGGCGCGCGCTCGCCGCCGAGCTCGAGACACTGGGCGCTCCGCTCTGGAAGGCGCTCGCCGCCCTGCAACGCTCGGCCTCCGAGGCGCGCATGGCGCCGACGGCGGACCGTCAGGCGGCCTGGCAGCGCTGGACCGTCGCCGTGCAGCGCGTCTTCAATGCGGCCGACGACTGGTGGCGCGCGGCACTCCCCGTGCTGGGCGATCCGCGCGGACGGCGCGGCGCGTTCTGGCGTCGCGTGCTCCGGCGGTCCCCATGATCGTGGGCATCGGGTTCGACCTGGTCGCGATCGCGCGCGTGGAGGCGATGCTCGCGCGGAAGGAGCAGCGCGCGCTCGACCGGCTCTTCACGGCGCACGAGCAGGAGTACGCCCTCGCACGCGCGCGGCCGGCGATGCATCTCGCCGCGCGCCTGGCGGCCAAGGAGGCGGCGTTCAAGGCGCTCACGGGATCCGACGAGGCCAAGCTCATCGGGTGGCGCGAGGCGGAGGTCCGCCGCGGCGCGGAGGGACCCCCCGTGCTCTCCTTCACGGGCCGCGCGGCCGCGCGCGCCGCGGTGCTTCAGGTGCGGACGGTCTTCCTCACGCTGAGCCACACCGACGACACGGCCGGCGCCGTGGTCATCCTCGAGGCATAGCGGCCGCGCCCGGCGCCATGATCCCCGGCTTCGTGGCCGAGGTCTGCGCGCGCATCTGCATCCAGACGAGGCCCAGCGTGATGAAGCCGAGCGCGATCACCTGTGCGACCGTCAGGGCACCGAAGATGCGGTCGTCCTTCGCGCGGAAGAACTCGATGATGAAGCGCTCGCTTCCCTGCAGCACGCAGTAGACGCCGAAGAGCCATCCCTGGGCGTGCTTGTGGTCGCGCAACCGCCAGAGGATCGCGAACATCGCCATCCCCATGGCCGTCTCGTAGAGCTGCGTGGGGTGCACCGAGAGCACCTGCGACCCGGGGAGGTCGCCCAGGCCGCTGAGCCCGAACTGCTGCGTGAGGTTCGCCACGGTGCTCGGCGGCGCTCCGTCGGGGAAGGCTACGGCGAGGAACCCGTTCCAGGGGGTCCCGTAGTCGTCGCCCACGGCGAAGCAGCCGGTGCGCCCCACGGCATAGGCCGCCGCGAGTCCCGGCGCGACCGCATCGGAGATGTTCGCGAAGGTCTGCTTCTTGTAGTAGATGACGCCGGCGCAGGCGACCATGCCACCCATCAGCCCGCCCCAGAAGACGAACCCGGCGCGGCTGAACACCGCGCTTGGGTCGCCGATCAGGATCGCGTAGTAGATCTTCGCGCCCAGCAGGCCGCCGATGACGGCCGCGACGGTCATGTCCCCCATGATCTCCGCGTCCCAGCCGCGCCGCGAGAGCTCCTCGGAGCTCGCCATCTGCGCGATGACGAATCCGAGGAGCATGGCGATGCCGAACCCGGTGATCTGGAGTGGACCGACGTCGTAGGCGAACGGGATGTGGGTGGTCATGTCGCCGAATCCTAGTGCGCGGGTGCGCCCGCGTCGATGAGTCCCGGGAGGGGGCGGCTCGAGTGCGCGTTGAGCGCGGGCCCGTCGCGCTGCCCCTGCTCGAACCGGAAGAGGCCGGCCGCGGCGATCATTGCCGCGTTGTCGGTGGCGAGCCGCGGCGTGGGGGCGAACACCTCGCCCCCGATCGCGTCGGCCGCCTCCGCCATGGCCCGCGCCAGGGTCTTGTTGCAGGCCACCCCTCCGCCGAGCACGATGCGCGTGCGCCCCTCGGCGCGCGCGGCGCGCAGGGTCTTGGCGACCAGGGTCTCGATCACGGCGTCCTGGAAGGCGCGTGCGATGTGCGGCTTGTCGGCCTCGAGGTCGGCGCTCGCGCGCACCGCGTGCAGCACCGCCGTCTTGAGCCCGCTGAACGAGAGGTCGAAGTAGTCGTCGTCACCCGGGCGCTGCCCGCCGTGGAGCATCGGGCGGGCGAAGCGGAAGCGCGCGGGATCCCCCGACTTCGCCAGCGCCTCGATGTGCCGGCCGCCCGGATACGGGAGGCCGAGCAGCTTCGCGGTCTTGTCGAACGCCTCGCCCGCCGCGTCATCGCGCGTCTCGCCGAGGAGGCGGTAGCGGCCCCACTCGGGCACGTCGAGCAGCATGGTGTGGCCGCCGGAGACGAGCAACGCCGTGAAGGGAGGCGTCGCCGTGGGATGCTCGAGCGCCGTCGCGAAGATGTGCCCCTCCATGTGGTGCACGCCGAGCACCGGCACGTCGAGCGCGTGCGCGAGCGCCTTCGCATAGCTCACACCGACGAGGAGCGCCCCGACGAGCCCCGGGGCGTGCGTCACGGCGATGGCTTCCACATCCCGCAGCTCGCACCCGGCGTCGGCGAGTGCCTGGCGCGTCACGGGGACCACCGCGGTGAGGTGCTCGCGCGACGCGATCTCGGGGACCACGCCGCCGAAGATCCGATGGACGTCCTGCGAGAGGATCACGAGCGACTCGAGCTTCGGTGCGGCAGCCGTGCCGCTCACGACCGACGCCGAGGTCTCGTCGCAGGAGCTCTCGATGCCGAGGATGCGCATCGGTCGCTACGGCCGCGGCTCGGCGAGCAGGCGCTCCAGGAACGCGAGGTTGGCCTTGCTCGACCAGTCGTCGGGGCCGATGATGCGCCGCCGGATGCGGCCGTCGCGCCCGATGACGAAGGTCTCCGGCACGCCGGTGGTCTGGTACTGCTCCCGGATGCGGCCGGGCGCGTCGTGGAGGATCTCGAAGGTCAGCGCGTACTCCTCGCGGAACGCCTTGATCTTCGCCTCCATCCCCGGGTCGTCGATGCTCACGGCGACGATGCGGAGTCCCTTGGGTCCCAGCTCCTGCTCGAGCCGCTCCATCGACGGCATCTCGACGCGGCAGGGAAGGCACCAGGTCGCCCAGATGTTGAGGAGCACCACGTCGCCCTTGTACGCGTCGATCCCCTTGGGGACCGCCGCCGCGTCGAGCGAGACCGCGCGGAAGTCGGGGGCGCGCGATCCGATGCTCAGCGGGAAGAGTTCCGCGCCGAAGCGCGTGGCGGTCACGAAGAGCGCGAGGGCGAGCACGCCGACCACGCCGGTGATCACGGCCCACTGCCGGCGGTTCGTCATGCCTGCTCCGTGCAGAGCGCGCGGAGTGCGCCGATCTCGGCGCGCGGGTCCTTCGCGGAGAAGATCGCGTTCCCGGCCACGAAGGTGTCCGCGCCCGCGCGCCAGCAGGCGGCGATGGTCTCGCGCGCGATCCCCCCGTCCACCTCGAGCACCGCGCGGCTCCGCGCCTCGTCGAGCATCGTGCGCGCGCGAGCGATGCGCGCCACGGCGCCGGGGATGAACTTCTGCCCGCCGAACCCCGGGTTCACGCTCATGATCAGCAGGAGGTCGAGGTCCGCAGCGATGTCGCGCACGGTCTCGAGCGGCGTGGCGGGGTTGAGCGTGGCGCCCGCCATTGCCCCGAGCTCCTTGATGGCCGTCACCTGGCGGTGCAGGTGCGGCGCCGTCTCGACGTGGATCGTGAGCGTCGCCGCGCCCGCCTTCACGAACGCGTCGAAGTACTTCTCCGGCTCGACCACCATGAGGTGCACGTCGAGCGGGAGCTTCGTGAGCTTGCGGCAGGTCTCGATGACCTTGGCCCCGAAGGTCAGGTTGGGGACGAAGACGCCATCCATCACGTCCACGTGCAGCCAGTCGGCGCCGCCGGCCTCGAGCATCGCGAGGTCGTCGGCGAGCCGGCCGAAGTCCGCCGAGAGGAGGGAGGGCGCGATCCGCACCTTGCCGCGGGCGTGCGGGGTCATGCGCGCGGCCCCCGGCGGAGGCGCGCGGCGAACGACCCGTCGGTGCCGTGCCGGTGTGGGAGCACGCGGAGGCGGCCGGCATCGAGCACCGACGCGGGGACCGCGCCTGCGGGGGGCGGCTCGAGCGTCCACCCCGGATGATCCGCGAGGAAGGCTTCCACCTGCGCATCGTTCTCCTCCGGCTCCAGCGAGCAGGTGGAGTAGATGAGCAACCCGCTCGGCGCCACGGCGTCCGCAGTGGCGCGCAGGAGGGCGCGCTGCGTGGCGGCCATCACCGCGAGGTCCGAGGTGCGGAGGCGCCAGCGCGCGTCCGGGTGGCGGCGGAAGGTGCCGGTGCCGGTGCAAGGAGCGTCGAGGAGCACGGCGTCGAAGGTGCCGAGGGAGGCGTCGCGCACGTCCGCGACCACCGCGGTGACGTGGTCGAGGTCGAGCCGGTCGATCGTCTCCTGCAGCCGCGTGAGGCGCGCCTCGGAGACGTCCGCCGCGGTCACGTACTCCGCCGTGCGCGCGAGCTCGACCGTCTTGCCCCCGGGCGCGGCGCAGAGGTCCGCCACGCGGGAGCCGGCGGGGATGGCCGCGTACTTCGTGACGAGCGTGGCCGCGGGATCCTGCACGAAGCATCGTCCCTGCTGGAAGGCGCCGAGCGAGAGGAGCACGGTGCCGGGTGCGAGGAGGAGCGAGTCGGGGACGAGGGGCGCGTCCTCGGTGCCGACGCCGGAGGCCTCGAGCATCGCCTCGAGCTGTTCGCGCACCACGCCCCAGGGCCGCACGATGAGGGGCGCCTCGCGGTTGTTCGCCTCGAGGAGGGCGCGCGTCGCCTCCGCGCCCCAGCGCGCGACCCAGCGCGCGACGAGCCAGCGCGGGTGCGAGAGCTCGATGGAATGCGCCTCCACCGGGTCCGCAGGGAGCGCGGGCGCGAGCTCGTCGCGCTCGCGGTCCAGGCGTCGGAGCACCGCGTTCACGAGCTTGCTCGCGCCGAGGCCGTGGCGCTGCTTGGCGAGCTCCACCGTCTGCGCGATGGCGGCGTAGGGGGGCACGCTCCCCATGTGGAAGAGCTGGTGGACGCCGAGCCGGAGGAGGTCGGTGAGGTCGCCGTCGAGGCGCGCGATGCCGCCGCGCACGCGGGGGGCGAGCAGGTGGTCGATGTAGCCGCGGCGGCGCAGCATCCCCCAGACGAGCTCCTGTGCCCAACGGCGGTCACGCGGGTCGAGGGCGCCCGCATGCCGGTCGAACGCCGCGTCCAGGAGGAGACCCGAGCGCAGTTCGGCGAGCGTGTCCGCGGCCGCGAGGCGCGCGTCGGTGACGACGGAGAGGGCGTGGGCCATGCCCTCGAAAGATAGTCAGGCCGGCGGGTCCCAGTGGTCGCCCTGCGACACGCCGCGGCCCTGCGACCAGTCGAGGGCCGCGATCCGGCGCTTGCCGGCGGGATGCACCGTCTCCACCGCCACGGCGCCGCGCCCGCACGCGACGATCATCCCCATCTCCCCGACGGCCAGCACCTCCCCCGGATCCCCGCGCCGGTCGGGGAGGACGCGCGCCCCGAAGAACCGCACCTCCGTGCCGCGCAGCAGGGCCCACGCGCCGGGCTTCGGGTCGTACGCGCGGATCTCACGCGCCACGAGTTCCGCGTCCTCCGTGAACTCGAGCCGCGCCTGGGCGCGCTCGATCTTGGGCGCGTAGGTCACGAGCGACTCGTCCTGTGGGCGCTCCGTGAGCCCGCCCAGGTCGAGGAGTGCCAGCGCCTCGATGATCGCGCGCGAGCCCAACTCGGCGAGCCGCTCCGTGAGCTCGCCTGCGGTCTCATCGCCGCCGATGGGCGTGCGGATCTCGTGGAGCACGGGGCCGGCGTCGAGGCCGAGCACCATCCGCATGATGGTGACGCCGGTCTCCGTGTCGCCGGCGAGCATCGCGGCCTGGATCGGGGCCGCCCCGCGCCAGCGGGGGAGGAGCGAGGCGTGGATGTTGAGCGTGCCGCGCGGCGGCAGGTCGATCACCTCCTGCCGCAGGATGTGCCCGTAGGCGACGACGACGCTCAGCTCGGGTTCCAGGGCGCGGATCGCCGCCATGAAGTCGTCCCCGCGCGGACGCTCGGGCTGCAGCACGGGGATCCCCTCCTCGAGCGCCACCTGCTTCACGGGCGACGGGACGAGGCGCGAGCGCGAGCGTCCCTGCGGCCGGTCGGGCTGCGTGACCACTCCGACGACCTCGTGCCCCTCGCCGACCAGGGCGCGGAGCGCCGGTGCCGCGAACTCAGGGGTGCCGAAGAAGAGGATCCGCATGCGGCGGCCCGCTCAGAGCTCGCCGTCCGCCGCCTGCGCGTGGCGCGGCGCGTCGGAGTCCCCGGGCTTGAGGATGCGCAGGAGGTCGGGATACTTCGCCTTCTCCTCCTCCCACGCGGCGAGCGCCTGCCGCCGCTTAAGGAAGCTCAGGTGGTCGATGAAGAGCTTCCCGTGCAGGTGGTCGATCTCGTGCTGCAGGCAGACGCCGAGGAGTTCCGTCCCCTCGACCTCGATGGGCGCGCCCGCGCGGTCGAGGGCACGCACCTTCACCCACGCGGCGCGGTCCACCCAGCCGAAGACCTCGGGGATGGAAAGGCACCCCTCCTCCCACCGGAGCTTCCCCTCGCGGGCGACGATCTCGGGGTTGAAGAGCGTGTAGGTGCGGTCGTCGACCGAGACCACGCAGAGCCGTTCGCTGCGCCCCACCTGCGGCGCGGCGAGGCCGATGCCCGAGGCGGCGTGCATCGTCTCGAGCATCTGGTCCGCGAGCTCCCGCAGCTCGTCCGTCACGGCCGACACCGGCACCGTCTCCTGCCGGAGGATCGGTGCGCCGAGGACCGTGATCGGGAGGATCGCCATCAGTTCGCGGGGGCCTCGCCACCGACGGCGGCGATCCGGCCGCGCGTCACGACGAGCCGCGACTCACCGCTCTTGATCGTGATGTGGTCGCCCATGCCTGGGGCGGGGGCGCCCTCCTTCATCCCTTCCTTGATGTGGAGCACCTCGCCCACGATGCCGCCGGACGTGACGATCTGGTCGCCCTTCTTGATCGCCATGATCTCCGCCTCGTGCTTCTTCCGCTGCTTCTGCTGCGGGCGGATCATGAGGAAGTAGAAGATCCCGAAGATGGCGGCGATCTGGAACAGGAAGGGCGCGAAGGAGCCACCGCCGCCAGCGGCGGGGGCGGCGGTCTGGGCGAAGAGCGTCGCGAGCAGGTTCATTCGTCAGTCTCTTGTGAGGTCCCGGCGTGGTACCGCGCGAGCCACTCGCGACTCCACGTGGTGAAGGTCCCGGCGCGGATCGCCTCTCGGGCGCGGCGCATCAGGGCGATGAGGAAATGTACATTGTGCAGGCTGAGGAGGCGGAGCCCCAGCACCTCCTCCGCGGCCACGAGATGGCGGATGTACGCTCGCGAGAACCGGCGGCAGGTGGAGCAGGCGCACCCCTCCTCGATCGGCCGCGGGTCGGTGCGGTGCGCGGCGCGCTTGATGTTCAGGCGACCCGTGGAGGTCATCGCCGCGCCCGTGCGCCCGAAGCGGGTGGGGGCGACGCAGTCGAAGAGGTCGACCCCGCGCGCGACTCCCTCCAGCAGGTCCTCCGGGTAGCCGACGCCCATCAGGTAGCGCGGACGGTCCGCGGGGATCACCGCGTCGCAGGCCTCCAGCATGGCGTACATGTCGGGCTTGGCCTCGCCCACCGAGAGTCCGCCGATCGCCCAGCCGTCCCAGGGGCCGAGCTCGCCGATCGCAGCCACGGCCTCGCGCCGGAGCTCGGTGTGGATCCCGCCCTGCACGATCGGGAACAGCGTCTGGCGCGGCGCGTCGGGAAGGGCGTGCAGCCGGTCGAACTCCGTGCGGCACCGCTGCAGCCAGCGGATGCTCCGCTCGCTGGCGTCGCGCGAGGCCGCCGCCTCGGACTGGCCGGGGATCACATGGTCGAACTGCATGATCACGTCGGCGCCGAGGTTGGTCTCGATCGCCATCACGCGCTCTGGCGTGAACTGCCGGAGCGAACCGTCGATGTGGCTGCGGAACTCGACCCCGTCCTCTGTGATCGTGTTCAACTGCGCGAGCGAGAAGACCTGGAATCCGCCCGAGTCGGTGAGCATCGGCCCGTTCCACCCCGAGAAGCGCTGCACGCCGCCCAAGGCGCGCACGGTCTCGTCTCCGGGGCGGAGGTGGAGGTGGTACGCGTTCGCGAGGATCATCTGTGCGCCCATCGCCCGGAGTTCCAGGGGATCGAGCGCCTTGACGGTCGCGAGCGTGCCCACGGGCATGAAGGCCGGCGTCTCGACGGCGCCGCGCGGCGTCGTGAACACTCCGGTGCGCGCACGGCCTTCGGCGGCCGCGATGGAGAAGGAGAAATCCTGCATCAGATGATCAGCATGGCGTCGCCGTACGAGTAGAACCGGTACCCCTCGGCGGTCGCGACGTCGTAGGCGTGCATCGTGAGCGGGTAGCCGGCCACCGCCGCGACGAGCATCAGCAGGGTGGAGCGCGGAAGATGGAAGTTGGTGAGCAGGAGGTCGGCGCCGCGTGGCCGCCTGGGTGGGCGGATGAAGATGTCCGTCTCGCCGGTGGCGGCGCGGAACTTCCCGTCGGCGCCGAGCACCGACTCCAGCGTCCGCAGTGCCGTGGTGCCGACGGCGCAGATGCGCCCGCCGCGCTCCCGCGTCGTGTTCAGCAGTGCGGCACTCGCCTCGCCGACGCTGTACCACTCCTCGTGCATCCGGTGCTCGGCGGGGTCGTCCACCTCCACCGGCTTGAAGGTCCCCGCGCCGACGTGGAGGAGGAGCTCGGCCCGCGCGACGCCTACCGCCTCAAGTGCGGCCAGGACCTCGGGAGTGAAGTGCAGCCCGGCCGTGGGCGCCGCGACCGAGCCCTCCTCGCGGGAGAAAACGGTCTGGTAGCGCTCCGCGTCGGTGGGGTCGTCGGCGCGCGCGATGTAGGGCGGGAGCGGAATGTGGCCGTGCGCGGCGATCGCGGCGTGCACGACGGTGTGCGCGTCGGCACCGGCACCGGCACCGGCTCCGGCGACCCGCAGCCGCACCCGCCGCGTCCCGCGTTCCGTGCTGCCGAGCATCTCCGCCGTGAACCCATCGGCGAAGGTCACCACGCGCCCCGGCTTGAGCTTGGCACCGGGCTGCACCATCGCCTCCCACTCGTCCCCCGCGTGCTCGCGGAGCAGGAGCACCTCGGCAGGCGCCCCCGAGCCGTCCCGTACGCCGAGCAGCCGCGCGCGGAAGACGCGCGTGGTGTTGAGCGCGAGCGCGTCGCCGGCGCGGAGGAACGAGGGGAAGTCGCGGAAGGTGTGGTGCCGCACCGTGCCGCTCGCGCGGTCCACGACCATCAGCCGGCTCTCGTCGCGCCGCGCGGCGGGTGCCTGCGCGATGCGGTCGGGAGGGAGCGAGAACTCGTAGTCCGACGTGCGCAGCCCGGAGCGGACCACGGTCAGAAGAGGTCCGCCTGCGTGCCCTGGGCCTCGGGAGCCGCGCTCGGGGGCGTGTAGCCGAGGTGCCGGTAGGCCTGCGCGGTGGCCATGCGCCCGCGCGGCGTGCGCTGCAGGAGCCCGTTCTGCACGAGGAAGGGCTCGTACACCTCCTCCAGCGTGCCCGCGTCCTCGCCGACGGCCGCGGCGATGGTGGTCACGCCGACCGGGCCCCCGTCGAATTTCTCGATGATCGCGCGCAGGAGCCGCGCGTCCATCTCGTCGAGCCCGAACTCGTCCACATCGAGCATCGCGAGCCCCTCGCGCGCCACCTCGCGTGAGATGTGCCCCTGGGCCTTCACCTGCGCGAAGTCGCGTACGCGGCGCAGCAGGCGGTTGGCGACGCGCGGGGTGCCGCGCGCGCGGCGCGCGAGCTCGTGCGCGCCCGCCGCGTCGATCCCCGCCTGCATCACCGCCGCCGTGCGGTGCACGATCTCCTCGATCTCCTCGGCCGGGTAATAGTTGAGCCTGAGCTCGATCCCGAAGCGCGCGCGGAGCGGCGCCGTGAGCATCCCGAGGCGCGTGGTCGCGCCGATCAGGGTGAAGCGCTCGATCGGCATCGTGATGGTCTGCGCCTTGGGGCCGTCGGAGAGCCGGATGTCGATCTTCGCGTCCTCCATCGCGGGATAGAGGAACTCGTCGATCGCGGGGCGCAGGCGGTGGATCTCGTCGATGAAGAGGATGTC
>CAZHAG010000002.1:27478-31610 GCA_964529705.1 uncultured Gemmatimonas sp.
TCGTCGGCGAGCGGCTCGGGCGTGGTGATCTCCGCGCGGGTCATCCCCGAATCTACTTCGCGACCGCCGCGAGCGACCGGCGGATCAGGTCGGCGGTGCTCTCACCCTTGGGTGCGCCCTCCATCGTGGCGCGTACGGCGCGCTCCGCGTCCGCGGGAGCGTAGCCGAGCGCGACGAGTGCGCGGACGGCATCGGCGCCCGGGCCGCCGGCGGGCGCGGGCCGCGTGGCGGCCGCATCGCCTCCGCCGACATCGAGCTTGTCGCGCAGCTCCAGCACCAGCCGCTCGGCCAGCTTCTTCCCCACGCGCGGCACCTGGGTGAGGGTCACCAGGTCGCCGTCGCGGATCGCGCGCACCAGTCGCTCGCCGGTGAGGGTGGAGATCAGGTTCATCGCGAGCGCCGGACCCACGCCGGTGGTCCCGGTGAGCCGGTGGAAGAGCCGCCTCTCCTCGGCCGACGCGAAGCCGTAGAGGAGCCAGGCATCCTCGCGCACGACCATCGCGGTGTGGAGGGCGATCTCGTCCCCCGGGCGCGGGAGCGACTCGAGCACGCTCAGTGGCACGAGAAGTTCGTAGCCGAGTCCGCCGGCGGTCATCACCTCGATGCGGTCGAGGGTGTGCGAGAGGAGGACGCCCTGGATGCGGGAGATCATCGGCGCGCCGCGGTGAGGGCGCGTGCGAGGGGGAGTCGCATCGCGCAGGTGAGGGCGGCGGCCACGCCGTCCGCGGCGTCGGCGGGCTGCGGGGCGTCCTTCAGCCGCAGGAGCTTGGCGATCATGAACTGCACCTGCGTCTTGGTGGCGCTCCCGGTGCCGACGATCGCCTTCTTGATGTCGGCGGGGGCGTACTCGTGGATCTCGATCCCCGCCTCTGCGCCGGCGAGGAGGATCACGCCGCGCGCGTGTCCCAGCACCAGGGTGGTGCGCACGTTGCGCGCGTAGAAGACGTCCTCGACCGCCATCGCCTGCGGGGCGTGCCGCACGATGAGCTCGCGCACACCTTCCGCGATGTCGCGGAGCCGTTCGGCGAGCGGCCGGTCGGCGCGGGTGCGGATCACGCCGCACTCCACCAGCGTGGCGGGCCTGCCGGCGCGCACCACGCCGTACCCCGTGGCCGCGGTGCCGGGGTCGATGCCGAGGATCAGCACGCGCGGCCGCGGGGCGCGCGCATCACTCCGCGCCGACCTCCGACGCGTCCATGTCGAAGTTCGCGTCGATCTTCTGCACGTCGTCGAGGTCCTCGATCACCTCGAGGAGCTTGATGAGCTGCGCCGCCGTCTCCCCCTCGACCTTCACCGTCGTGATCGGGATCCAGGCGAGCTCGGCCTCGGAGGCAGTGAGCCCCGCCTCCTCGAGCGCCTGCTTCACCATGTGCAGCTCGCCGGGTGCGGTGGTGATGACGAACTGGTCGTCCTGCGTGGTGAGGTCCTCGGCGCCCGACTCGAGCACTTTCTCCATCACCGCGTCCTCACTCACCCCGTTGGTGGGGACGAAGATCTGCCCCTTCCGGTCGAAGAGGAACGAGACGGAGTTGGTGGAGCCGAGGTTGCCCCCGCCGCGCGAGAGCTTGGCGCGGATGTCGGCGACGGTGCGCGTGGGGTTGTCGGTGAGCGCCTGGATCATGAGGGCGACGCCCCCGGGGCCGTACGCCTCGTAGAGGACCTCGCTGTAGTCGACGCCCTCGAGGTCGCCCGTGCCCTTCAGGATGGCGCGCTCGATGTTCTCCTTGGGGCAGGACTGCGACTTGGCGTTGTCTATCGCGGTGCGGAGTCGCGCGTTGCCCGCCGGGTCACCGCCCCCCTGCTTGGCCGCGACGGTGATCTCGCGGAGCAGCTTGGTGAAGAGCGCACCACGCTTCTTGTCCGTGGCGGCCTTGTAGTGCTTGATCTGCTTCCATTTGCTGTGGCCGGCCATGGGACTGCGGGCGGGAGGGGGAAGTGAATGGGGAGGGGCGAGCCGCGGGCTCTCCCCTCCCCAAACATATCGTACGCGGCGTACGCGGCGGAACCGCGCGGCCGGTGGTGCGCCGCCGCGCGAGCGGCGCCCCGCTAGTGGAAGCGGATCGTGAGACTGAACCGGTAGCCTGTGAGGTCCTCATTCGCGCCCGTGTTGTCGTAGAGCTTCCCGAGCGTGTAGCCAGCGGCCGGGTAGAACGAGAACGCGCCGGCGCCGATCCGCGCGCGGGTGCCGAGGTTGACCAGCTGCCCCGCGCGCACACCGTCGACCTGCCAAAGGCGCGTCTCGACGTTCGGCTGGATGAGCACGCGGCCCATGTCGAAGCTCAGCCCGGCGTTCAGGTTCGCGATGTTCTCCGCGGGGGCGTCGCCGCCGTACTGCTGTCCGGCGAGCCGGAAGAGGTTCCAGGCGGAGATGAACGCGGACGCGTTCCGGACCGGGAACGACCAGGTGCCGGTGACGGTGATGCGGTCGCCGGAGCTGTAGGTGGTGGTGTCGGCGACGTCCTCGCCGAAGGCGGAGTACGACACCCCGAACGCCACCTCGCCGTCCCCCACCGGCCGGTCGAGTCCGAGGCGGAGCCGGATCTCGTCCGCCGGCGCGAAGCGGAAGTCGCCCGAGGGCTGCTCGAAGGCGCTGAACTCGGCGGATTTCCTGAAGCTCGCGCCGGCCCCGAGGTTCCAGCTGCCCATCGCGCGTGCGAACGCCACGCCGCCGGTCCCGGCGAACCCGTTCCCCATCGAGGGGACCGGATACCCGAGGAAGTCATTGCCCACCTGCCCTGCCACGGCGAGCTGGTCGTTGGAGATGGTGTACTGGCCCGTGGGGATGTTCAACCCAACGGTGAACACGACGAGGTCGCTGCCGACGGAGAAGTTCGCCCGCACCTGGGTGTCCGTGAGGCCGGACACCTTGCTGACGGATCCGCCGTTCGTGATGAAGTCGGAGTTCGCGAACGCGGTCGCGATGTCCATCGTGAAGCGCTCCGAGAACGGGAGCACGATCACGACGGGGATCGACGACTGGGAGACGGTCCGCTCCCCGGCGCCCGAGCCGAAGGTGTACTGGGCGGAGTGCGGCGCCACGATGACCGCGGCGTCGCGGACGCCCTGGGCGCCGGCGAGAGCTGGGAGGGTGACGACGAGCGCCGCGAGGGCGAGGGGTCTGCGCATCGGTGGTCGGCCTCGCCTATGGGCGTCGGATGATCACGACGACCGTCCCCGTGGGCGGGGCGGGTCGGTCGTTGACGACGGTGCCGATCGGGTCACGACTCGGCGTCTGCTGCGGTGCGATGACGACCGTCGTGCCGCGGTCCACGCTGGTGGTCGCGACCACGGTCGTCGCGGCCGAGGGATTCAGGTCTGCCGCGACACGCGTCGCGGTGGAGGCCAGCGGGTCAACGCTGCGGAGGACGCCGCTCGAGACAGCCGCATCCACCACCCGGACCTCGGAGGTCCCCGTGATGCTCGCCTCGATCGTCGTGGCGGAGGCCTGCTGCCCCGCGCTCGACGCGGCTTGCATCGACTGGTAGCGCGCCGCGGCCGCCGCGAACCCTGGGTCGAGCGTGCGCGCGTTCTCGAAGAAGCGCGTCGCATCCTCGAACCGCCCGTCATCCACCGCGAGGAGCCCGCGGCTGTACGCCATGAAGGCGGCCATGTTGTTCGTCGGCCGGCGCTCGACGAGCTGGCGCTCGGCGGGCGTCAGGTTGACCTGGAGCCGCTCGAAGATCAGGAAGACGAGCTGCTTCTCCATCGCGAAGAGCGCATCGAGCGAGTTGCTCACCGTGGCCGGGTTGCTGATCACCCCGCTCGAGACGTTCACGACGCGGGCGTCCATCCGGAGCTGCGTCCCCTGCTGCACCAGCGAGCCGTTCACGAGGTTTCCGGCCTGGATCAGTCGTCCCGCGCGCACCGCGCTCGAGGAATCCACCGCTCCCGACGCGGAGAGCCGGATCTCGTCGGCGAGTGCCTGCATCCGGTCGCGCTCCACGATCGTGAGTTGCGACGAGCGGCTGAGGTCGGTGATCAGGAGGTCGGCCATCCCGCGCTCGAGCGGGCGGAGCGAGGAATCGGTGCCTGAGAAGGTGAGCGGGGGGACGGCGATGGTGCGGGGGGAACCCGGCGTCTGCGAGATCCGCGCCTCGTTCGCCACCGCGGCCTTCGCCGCGGCGAGGGCCTC
>CAZHAG010000002.1:31710-40128 GCA_964529705.1 uncultured Gemmatimonas sp.
TCCCGCGCGGCCTCGAGCTTGGCGATCGCGTCGGCGCCCTGCGCCGCGAGCGGGGGCGCCACGGCCGTGAGCAGCGCGAGGGCCAGCACAATTCGGACGATTCGCATCACATCTCCTAGCGGTCGGGATCCAGCATGTCTTCGAACCGGAGCCACTGCTTGTAGAAGTACAGGTCCACGTATCCGGTCGTGCCATTCCGGTTCTTCCGCACGAGCAACTCCGTGGCTCCTTCCACCCCGTACCCCGGGGAATACATCTCTTCGCGATAGAGCGCCATCACCACGTCGGCCTGCTGCTTCACGGCGCCCATGGCGCCGAAGTCCTCGAGGGTCGGCCGGGGATCGGCCCGCCGCTCCCAGGCCGGGAGCTGGGCAGTCACCAGCACGCAGACCCCCCGCTCCACCGCCATCGACTTCAAGAAGCGTACCGCCGTGGCGAGTGCCTCGTCCTGCGACCGCGGCCCCCCGGCGAGTGCCTGCAGGGAGTCCACCACGACCAACTCCGCATCGAACCCCGCGAGCTGGGCCTGCAACGGTTCCAGCCCGCCCGGCGAGAGGACCTCCACCCGGGGAGCATGGTCACGGAGCCGGAGGGCTGCGGCCCCCACTCCCGCCCGCGTCAGGTCGTCCAGTTTGCCCTGCCGCAGGTCGTCCACCCGGGCCCGTCCCTCGAGAGCGAGGGCCCGCTCCATCACCCGCTCGACCGTCATCTCGCCGGTGAGGAACGCCACCGACGAACCCGCCTGGGCCGCGCGGAGGGCTATCGCGAGCGCGAGCGCCGACTTCCCGCTCCCGACGTCCCCCCCGAGGACGACCAGATCCCCCGGGCGCACCCCACCCCCGAGCCAGCGGTCGATGCTCGGGAAGCCGGTACGCACGCCATCGCCCGCCACCTGCCCGTCCGCGGCGAGGTCGACTCGTCGCATCACGCGGGAGATCGGGGAGATATCGGTCGGGCGCAGGACTTCCCTCCGCAGGTCTGGGACGCGGACGCCCTATTCTACGGGCCCGTCGCGAGACGCGGCAAGCATCGCCGCCTCGGCGCGAAGACCCTCGATCAGGCGTACCAGCTCGGAACGTGCCCCCCGGTCGAGGTGGGCCGCCGTGACCTCGGTCACCTGCTGGAGCGCGTCCGCCACTTGCGCGAGGTCGCTCCCCGCACTCGCGGCGAACGCCCGGAGGAGCGCGGTGCGTGTCCGTGCCGGCAGGCTGATCGCGCCAAGCCAGGCCCGTGCCGCCTCCGCCCGCGCGGTCCGCACGGGTGCGGCGAGGGGGAAGGGCGCGCGCATCGCCGAGGAGAGCCGCACCGCCATCACGCTTCCCAGCAGGCTCTCGCGGGCACCGCCGAGGGTCGCACGGGCCGCCGCGCTCAGCAGCGCCGGGCAGGCGAAGCTGGCCCGAGCGGAGGCGAAAGGAGGGAGGGCGTCGGTCACGGTCCCAAAGTGCGCGGTGCGACTCGCCGGAGGGAAGGGGCGGCGCGGACCGACTGGCCGGGTTGGAAGCGCCCGCTTCGGCGGACTATCTTGCGCGTCTATGCACCGACCGGCGCCCCGGCGCTCGCCCTCCACGGACGCCCGCTGATGCGGGTCTACCGCCGGCTGCTCCAGTTCCTGCGCCCGCACGCGTGGCGGATGGCCGGGAACGTGGTGATGAATGTCACGGCGGCGGTGCTCGACGGTGTGGCGTTCACGCTGCTGATCCCGTTCCTCAACACCCTCTTCGGGTCGCCGACGCAGATCGCCGAGGGGATGGGGTGGATCACGCAGCTGCAGACGCGGCTGATCGGCCCCTTCCTGGACGCCGCCGACCCGATGGGGTCGCTCCGCGCGGTGATCCTCGTGATCATCGCGATGGTCACGCTCAAGAACCTCCTCCTCTGGGGCGGCGGCCAGCTCGGCGCCTCGCTCCAGGAGTACATCACGCGCGACCTGCGGCACGCGGTCTTCTCGCACATGCAGCGCCTCCCGCTCCCCTGGTTCGGCCGGACGAAGGCGGGGCAGATCATCACCCGCATCCAGACCGACACGGAGCAGACCAAGGCGATCCTCTCCGAGGTCGCGACGCGCACGGTGCAGAACGCGGCCACCATCGTGGTCACGGTGGTGATCCTCTTCAACATGTCGCCGCGCCTCACCCTGATGTCGTTGGTGATCGCGCCGGCGGTGATGGCGGTGCTGCAGCCGCTCCTCCGCAAGCTGCGGAAGGGGCATCGCCGGCTGCGCGACGAGTACGGCGAGATGACCAGCGTGCTGCAGGAGGTAGTGAGCGGGGTGCGGCTGGTGAAGTCGTTCCGCGGCGAGGCGTACGAGGACGAGCGCTACCTCGGCGCCTCGGCCCGCTATGCGCGCGGGATGACGCGGATGCAGCGGCTCGCCCTCCTCTCCGGGCCCCTCACCGAGGTGCTGGGGACGATCATCGCGGTCGGCGTGCTCTGGATCGGTGCGCGCGAGGTGCTGGACTTGAAGACGATGGACGGCGGCACGCTCATCGCCTTCATGGTGCTCGTGATGCGGCTGCTGCAGCCGATCAAGCAGCTCTCCCAGGCGCCGACCACGGCGCAGCAGTCGCTGGCGGCGGCCGAGCGGCTCTTCGAGGTGCTCGACGAGACGGCCGAGACGGAGAGCGACCGGGGCACGCGCGAGGTGGGCGCGCTCCGCGAGGGGGTGGAGTTCGAGGGCGTCTCGTTCTCGTATGGCGACGAGATGGTCCTCTCCGACGTCTCGTTCCGCGCGCGGCGCGGCGAGGTGGTGGCGCTGGTCGGGGCGAGCGGGGCGGGGAAGAGCACCCTCGTGGACCTGATCCCCCGCTTCATCGAGCCCACCAGGGGGCGGGTGCTCCTCGACGGCGTGGACGCGCGCGAGATCAAGCTCGCCTCGCTCCGCGGGCTCACGGGGATCGTCAGCCAGGACACGGTGCTCTTCAACGACACCGTGCGCGCGAACATCGCGTACGGCGGCGGCGCGCGGTACACCGCCGCGCAGGTGGAGGCCGCGGCGCGCATGGCCAACGCCCACGACTTCATCGCCGAGCTCCCGCAGGGGTACGACACCGTGCTCGGCGAGCGCGGCACCCGGCTCTCGGGGGGGCAGCGCCAGCGCCTCGCGATCGCGCGCGCGCTGCTCACCGACCCGCCGATCCTGATCCTCGACGAGGCCACGTCGGCACTCGACACGGAGAGCGAGCGGCTCGTGCAGGAGGCGATCGACCGGCTGCTCGAGGGGCGCACGGTGTTCGTGATCGCGCACCGGCTCTCCACCATCGTGCATGCGTCGCAGATCCTCGTGTTCGAGCGCGGCCGCGTGGTGGAGCGCGGGACGCACGGGGAGCTCCTCGCGCGCGGCGGGGTGTACGCGCGGCTCCACGCCATCCAGCAGCGGCCCGGCGCGGCGGGCGATGTCGCCGGCTGAGCGGGCGCGCCCCACGCTCGTGCAGTGGGCGGAGTACGCGGCGCTCCGCCTGATCGCGACCACGCTGCGCCCGTTCGGCTGGCGCGCGGCCTCCGCGGTCGGTGCCTTCGTCGGCGGGCTCGGGTGGTGGCCCTTCCGCATCCGGGCGGACCGGGTGGAGCGGGCGATCCGCGCCTGCTTCCCCGAGTTCGACGACGCGCGGGTGCGGCGCACGGCGCGCGATTCGTACCGCGGCCTGGGGCGCGTGACGATCGAGAGCATCGTGCTCTCGCGCCAGCCGCGGGAGGAGGTGCTCAAGGCGTTCGTCGAGCCCGTGGGCTACGAGGCGCTCGAGCAGGCCTTCGCGCAGGGGAAGGGAGTGGTGCTCGTCGCGGGCCACCTCGGCAACTGGGAGCTCAGCGCGGCGTACATGACGGCGCGCGGGCTCCCGATCGACGCCATCGCGATGCACATGGCGAACCCGCTCTCCGACGACTTCTTCCGCCGCACGCGCGAGCGGTTCGGGACGCGGGTGATCTTCGACGACGAGGCGGTGCGGAAGATCCCGCGCGCCTTCAAGGAAGGGCGCGGGGTCGGCTTCCTCTCCGACCAGGGCGCGAAGGGGCTCGCCTCCACCTTCGTGCCCTTCTTCGGCCGCCCGGCGCGCACCCCGCGCGGTGCCGCTGTCTTCGCGCTCCGGGGTGACCTGCCGATCGTCTTCCTCGCGGCCATCCGGCAGCCCGACCTCCGGTACCAGGTGCACTTCGAGGCAGTGCCGCTCGTCCGCACCGGGGACAAGGAGCACGATGTGGACGCGACGGTGCTCGCCTACACGCAGGTGCTGGAGCGCTACGTGCGCCGCTTCCCCGAGCAGTACTTCTGGCAGCACCGGCGCTGGCGCCGGCAGCCGGAAGGCACCCCACCCGAGCTCCGCGAACCGTGACCCTCGCCTTCGGACGCCGACCGTGACTCCGCCCCTCTTCCCCGGGTCCGACGCCCTGCGCACACGGGAGTACGCGTGGGAGGCGCGCGGCGACGCGATCCATTTCGACCACGCCTCCGTGGGCCCCGTGCCGCAGCGCGCGGTGGACGCGGTGAGCGCGTTCAACCTGAAGCGCGCCGAGCCCCACCGGCTGCGCGCCGAGGATTTCAACCCGATCCTCGAGCGCGGGCGCGCGCTGTCGGCGGAGTTGATCGGTGCGAGCGCGGGCGAGATCGCGCTCGTCACGAACACGAGCTGGGGGGTGAACCTCGCCGCATACGCGCTCCCGCTCGGTCCCCGCGACGTGGTGCTCGGGAGCGAAGGGGAGTTCCCGGCGAACGTGTATCCGTGGATGGCGGCCGCGAAGGCGCGCGGATTCACCTTCGAGCTGCTGCCCCACGTGGACGGCGCGGCGGACGAGGCGACGATCCTGCGGCGCATCGAGACCGACCCGAAGGTGCGCGCGGTCGCGCTCTCCTGGGTCTCGTTCTGGAGTGGGGCGCGCATCGACCTCGCGCGCATCGGCCACGCCTGCCGTGAGCGGGGCATCTGGTTCGCGGTGGACGCCATCCAGGGGCTCGGCGCCGCCGAGCTCGACGTGCGCGCGACGCCGATCGACGTGATCTCCTGTGGCGCCCAGAAGTGGCTCTGCTCCCCTTGGGGGAGCGGGTTCGCGTACGTGCGGGACGGGTTGCTGCAGCAGCTCGAACCCCCGGCCGCCGGCTGGCTCGCGCAGGCGAGCTCCGGCGACTTCGGTGCCTTCCTGGACTACGACCCCACGTGGCACGCGGACGCGCGCCGGTTCGAGGTGGGGACGATCCCGTACCAGGACATCGTGGGGATGAACGAGTGCCTCGCGCTCCTGCTCGAGCTCGGGCCCGCGCGCATCGAGGCGCACGTGCGCTTGCTCGCCGACCGGCTCGTCTCGTGGGCCGATGCCGCGCCGGGGGTGCGATTGCTCACCCCACGGGAGCAGGCCCGCCGCGCCGGCATCGTCGCGATCATCACCGACGACGTGCCCGGCGACTCCGCGCGCCTCCGTGCGGCCCGCATCACCCATTCCGTCCGCGAGGGGGCGATCCGGCTCGCACCGCACTTCCACAACACGTCGGAAGAGGTCGACCGGGCGATCGCCGCGCTCGCGCGATGAGATGATGGCGCGCGCCGCGTTCCGCTCCGGCGGGGCGCGGCGTTCCGTTATCATTCCTCGGTGACTGCGCCCTCCACGACGACCACCACGACGCCGACCTCCGGCCCCCTCGACGCGCTCATCGCGCGGCGCCGGACCTTCGCGATCATCTCGCACCCGGACGCCGGCAAGACGACGCTCACCGAGAAGCTCCTTCTATATGGTGGCGCCATCCACCAAGCGGGGGCCGTGAAGGCGCGCAAGTCGCAGCGCCACGCCACCTCCGACTGGATGGCGCTCGAGCAGGAGCGCGGGATCTCCGTCACCTCCTCAGTCCTCCAGTTCGAGTACCTCGGCTACCAGGTGAACCTCCTCGACACCCCGGGTCACCAGGACTTCGGCGAGGACACCTTCCGGACCCTCGTCGCCGCGGACAGCGCCGTGATGCTCCTCGACAATCGCAAGGGCGTCGAGGAACGCACGCGACAGCTCTTCGACGTCTGCCGCCGCCGGCGGATGCCGATCTTCACCGTGGTGAACAAGTGCGACCGCGTCGGCGAGGACCCGCTCAAGCTCGTCAGCGACCTCGAGGCCGAACTCGGCATCACCGCCGTCGCCGCGCACTGGCCGATCCACATGGACTCGGCGGAGCACGGCACCGTGTTCGTCGGCGTGTACGATCGCCTGCACACCCGCGCCTACCTCTTCGAGCGCGGCACGCACCACGGGGCCAAGCGCGTGGCCACTGCCACCCTCGACGTCTCCGGACCCTCGGACCCGCAGATCACCAAGGCCCTGGGCGGCGGCGAGGCCGCCGAGGCAGCGGTCGCCAAGCTCGCGCACGACGTCGAGCTCCTCGACATGGCCGGGCACGAGTTCGATCCGGCCGCCATACTCGCTGGCGAGCAGACGCCCGTATTCTTCGCCTCCGCGCTCACGAACTTCGGGGTGGAGCCCTTCCTCGAGGCCTTCCTCCCGCTCGCCCCGTCGCCGGTGGCGCGCGAGAGCAGCGCCGGGCCGGTGGCGCCCGGCCTCAGCGCGTTCACGGCATTCGTGTTCAAGGTGCAGGCGAACATGGACCCGCGGCACCGCGACCGGGTCGCCTTCCTGCGCGTCTGCTCGGGGCGGTACGCGGCGGGGCTCGACGTCACGCACGTGCGCACCGGGAAGAGCTTCAAGCTCGCGCCGCCGCAGCAGTTCATGGGGCGCGAGCGGGCGTTCGCCGAGGAGGCGCTGCCGGGGGACGTGGTGGGCGTGCATGACCGTGGCCTCCTCAGGATCGGAGACACGCTGGCCACCGAGGACGCCCCGCGCGACGCGGAGGGGAAGCTCCTCGCGTACGTCGGCATCCCGCGGTTCGCGCCGGAGCACTTCGCGCGCATCCTCTCGAAGGATCCGCTCCGCCGGAAGGCGCTGGACAAGGGCCTGCGCGAGCTCACCGAGGAAGGCGCGGCGCAGGTGTTCTTCGCCGAGTCGCAGATGGGCCCCGTGCCGATCGTCGGCGCGGTGGGTCTGCTCCAGTTCGACGTGATGGTGCACCGGCTCGAGAACGAGTACGGCGCTCCCTGCTCGCTGGAGAACCTCCCCTTTCGCCACCCACGCTGGGTGACGGGCCCGGCGGAGGAGATCCAGCGCCTCGGCGAGTCGCAGGACCTCTCGCTCCTCTACGACGCGAAGAACCACCCCGTGTTGCTCTTCCGGGACGAGTGGCGTCTCCGGTGGGCCACCGAGCGGCACACGGGGCTGACCTTCCACGAGGCCGCACCATAGCACCGGGCAACCCCGGCTGGAACGCCGGGTGTCGAACGCGCGTAGAGAGCGTGCCCGCCCCACCCTGCACGAGCCGACCATGACCATCCAGACCGCCGTACGGAACGCTGCGACCACCCCTGCCGTGCGTGCGCTCGCCGCGATGGCGCTCGTCGCGGGGTCGAGTGTCGCCCTCATCGCGTCGACAGCCGTCGCGCAACAGGCGAAGCTTCCTGCCATCACCCCGCTCACGCCGATCCTCGCGCGCTCCACGGAGCCGATGGGCGCGGTCTCGACGATCGCGACGCTCCCGGGGGGCAAGGTGCTCGTGAACGACATCCTCGGCCGGCGCGTGGTGCTCTTCGACTCGACGCTCGCGCTGGTGGGCGTGGTGGCCGACTCCACGGGTGCGACGGCGAACGCCTATGGCGCGCGGGGCGGCGGCCTCTTGAGCTTCCAGGGGGACTCGGCGATGTTCATCGACCCCGCGTCGCTCACGATGATGGCGATCACCCCCGCCGGGCAGCTCGCCGGCGTGAAGGCGGTCCCGCGCGCGAACGACATCAGCTTCCTGGTGGGCGGACCCAACGGCCGTCCCGGCTTCGACATGCAGGGGAGGCTCATCTACCGCGGGATGGCGCGAGGCCGGCCGGCACCGGCGGATGCGCGCCCCGCGTTCGGCAACTTCGTGATGCCGCAGATGCCGGACTCCGCGCCGGTGGTCCGGGTGGACCCGGCCACGCGCAAGCTCGACACCCTCGCGATGGTCAAGATCCCGAAGGTGGACGTGAACATCTCGCAGGGGAACGACGGCCGGATCAGCGTGGTCACGAAGGTCCATCCGATGCCGACGACGGATGACTGGGCGCTGCTCAGCGACGGCACGGTCGCGATCGTGCGCGGGCATGACTTCCACGTGGACTGGGTGGACGCGAGCAAGGCGGTCACGTCGTCGCCGAAGATCCCGTTCGTATGGCAGCGGCTCTCGGATGAGGACAAGGAGTTCATCGTCGACAGCGCGCGCACGGCGATGGAGAAGGCGCGCGACGAGGCGATGCGGATGATGAACAGTGCCGGGGGACCGGCGGCGTTCGTCGCAAGCGGCGGGGCCGAACGGATGATGGTGATGGGCGACTTCGGCGGTGGCGGGCCTCCGCCGCGCGCCGCGGCACC
>CAZHAG010000002.1:40228-62226 GCA_964529705.1 uncultured Gemmatimonas sp.
CGCATCATCGTCGGGTTCGGGAAGGGGGGGCTGGTGTACCTCGCGTTCCGCGACGCTGAGGGGCGTTCGTACCTGGAGTCTGCGCGCTGGAAGTAGCACGCTGACCGTGTTCGGCCCGACCCCCACGGTGCGCTAACGCGACGTGGGGGTCCGGCGTATACCATGGGCGAGCGGGAGGACCGGTCGCCCCAACTCTGTCACCGGACCCGATTCGTGCTGCTCCGCCGCCTGACCATCCTCGTAGGACTCGTCGCGCTGCTTCTTCCGGCCGCCCCGGTCGCGGCGCAGGACGGCGCGGATATCATCCGCGGCCGCGTGACCGGCCCCGACGGCGCGCCGATCCTCGGCGTGATCGTCACCGCGACCTCCGTGAGCGGGAACGTGAGCCGGCGGGCGCGCACGGGGAACGACGGGCGGTTCACCATCGCCTTCCCCGGTGGCGACGGAGACTACTTCGTGAGCTACCAGGCGATCGGCTACGCGCCGCGCCGGTTCCAGGTGAAGCGCACGGCCGACCAGGAGATCCTGGTGGCGGACGCGCGCCTCGCGATCGCCGCGCAGCAGCTCGACACTGTGCAGATCGCGGGCGAGCGGAACCGGGTGAACCGCAACCAGAATCCGGCGGACATCAGCGGCACCGAGCGCAACGTGAACGCCAGCGCGCTCTCGGCGGAACAGCAGGGCGACCTCGCGGCGATGGCCGCGTCGCTCCCCGGGGTGCAGTTCATCCCGGGCGCGGACGGCGACCCCTCGGGCTTCTCCGTCTTCGGCCTCACCGCGGACCAGAACTCGACGACGATCAACGGGCTCAACTCGGACGCGACGAATCTCCCGCGCGACGCGGCGATCTCGAGCTCGCTCGTGACATCGCCGTACGACGTGAGCCGGGGCGGGTTCAGCGGCGGGCAGTTCAACATCCGGAGCCGCTCCGGGTCGAACTACCTCGCGCGCTCCTCGAGCCTCAACCTCGACTCGCCAACGCTCCAGTGGACGGACCCGGCGGGGCGCGCGCTCGGGCAGGAGTATTCCAACGCCTCCCTTGGCGGCGGGATCAGCGGCCCGATCAAGTTCGATGAGTCGTTCTACAACATCTCCGTCCAGGCGGGCCGGCGGGCGAACGACCTGCAGACGCTGCTGAATACCAGTGCGCTCGGACTGCAGACGTCGGGGATCGCGCAGGACTCCGTGACGCGACTCCTCTCGCTCCTTTCCGCGGCGGGGATCCCGGCCACGGTGCGCGGGATCCCGGCGGACCGCACGAACGACAACCTCCTCGTGTTCGGTTCGCTCGACTGGGCGCCGACCTCGTCGCTCTCGGGCGTGGCGTACAACATCGCCTTCACCGGGAACGTCACCAAGCAGTCGCCGGTCTCGAACCTCTCCAACCAGCTCCCCGCCTACTCCGGCGAGCGGACGAGCTTCAGCGGCGGCATCTCGGGGCGGCACACGAACTTCTACGGCGTGTTCCTCAGCGAGACCTCGGTGGGCGCGAGCGTGTCGAGCAACGACGCGGACCCCTACCTCGCGCTGCCCGCAGGCACGGTCCGCATCAACTCCACCTTCGCCGACGGCACGAGCGGCGTGACGAACATCGCGTTCGGCGGGAGCCCGAACCTCAGCACCACGCAAGGGTCGAGCACGCTCTCGTTCCGGAACCAGCTCTCTTGGTTCAGCCTGAACAACCGGCACCGCCTCAAGTCCACGCTGGAGCTCCGCCGCGACGGCTACTCCACCGACCAGACGGTGAACTCGCTCGGGAGCTTCCGGTTCAACTCGCTGGCAGACCTCGAGGCGAACGCGCCCGTCTCCTTCACGCGCGTGCTGCAGGACCGCTCGCGCTCGGGGAGCCAGTGGATCGCCGGCGCGTCCATCGGCGACGCGTGGCGGAAGTCGAACGACTTCCAGCTCCAGTACGGGGTGCGCGTGGACGCCAACCGCTTCGACGACCGGCCGGACTACAATCCGGCGGTCACCGCGGCGTTCGGCGTGCGGAACGATGCGCTCCCGAACAAGGTCCTGGTGAGTCCGCGCGTCGGCTTCTCGTGGACGTACGGGACCGCGCCGCAGATCTCCGGGTTCGAGGGCGCCGTGCGCGGCCCGCGCGCGGTGGTGCGCGGCGGCGTCGGCGTCTTCCAGAACTCGCCGCAGGCGCGCCTCACCAGCGGCGCGATCGACAACACGGGACTCCCCGGCTCGTCGCAGAATCTCGCCTGCACCGGGAGTGCGGTGCCGGTGCCCGACTGGGCCACCTACGGGCTCGACCTCTCGTCCATCCCGACGCTCTGCGCGAACGGGACCACCGGCACGCCCTTCAACAACACGACGCCGAACGTCACGCTGTTCGCGGACGACTACCAGCTGCAGCGCTCCATCCGCTCCAACCTCCAGTGGAGCGGGTCGATCCTCGACAACCGGTTCACGACGACGGCCGAGATCACCTTCTCGATGAACCAGAAGCAGCCGGGCTCGGTGGACCTGAACTTCAACCCCCTCCAGCGCTTCGCGCTGGCCGAGGAAGGGGGGCGCCCGGTGTACGCGCTGGCGTCGAGCATCACGCCGGCCACGGGCACGGTGGCGCCGGGGGCGGCGCGGCTCTCGCCGCAGTTCGCCCGCGTGTCGCAGCAGCGCTCGGACCTCGCGGGGGAGAGCCGCCAGTTCTCGCTCCGCCTCTCGCCGTCGCGCTTCAGCACGAACCTCACGTGGAACGCGAGCTACGTCTACACCAACGTGATCGAGCAGGTGCGCGGCTTCCAGAACACGGCCGGCAACCCGCTCCTTGTCGAGTGGGCCCGCGGCGCGTTCGACTCGCGGCACCAGCTCAGCTACAACCTCGGCTACAACTTCGGCGACATGGTGCGGGTGAACTGGTCCGGGAGCTTCCGCTCCGGCCGGCCCTACACCCCCGTCGTCTCGGGCGACGTGAACGGCGACGGCTACACGAACGATCGCGCGTTCGTCTTCGACCCCGCGACCGCGACGGACCCGGCGCTCGCGAGCGCGATGTCGGCGCTCCTCTCGTCCACGAGCGAGGGCGCCCGCAAGTGCCTGCGCGCCCAGCTGGGCGAGCTCGCGGCGCGCAACAGCTGCGAGGCGCCCTGGACGCAGTCGGCGGTGCTCTCGATCTCGCTCAACCCGCTCAAGTTCCGCCTACCGCAGCGCGCCACGCTCTCGTTCAGCGTCTCCAATCCGCTCGGCGCCGCCGACCTGCTCCTGCATGGCGAGGGGAAGATCAAGGGGTGGGGCCAGCAGCGCGTGCCCGATGCGACGCTCCTCTACGTGCGCGGCTTCGACGCGGGGAACCAGCGCTTCCTCTACGACGTCAACCCGCGCTTCGGCAACACCGACCAGCAGCTCTCGGCCATCCGAGCGCCGGTGACCATCACGGCGCAGATCCGCTTCGACCTCGGGCCGACGCGGGAGCGGCAGCTCCTGATCCAGTCGCTCGACCGCGGGCGCATCCACCAGGGCTCCAAGGCGCCGGAGGCGCAGCTCAAGGCGATGTACGGGAGCGCCGGGCTGCCGAACCCGATGGCGACCATCCTCCGCTCGGCCGACACGCTCAACCTCACCACGGAGCAGGCGGACAGCCTCGCGACGTGGAACCGCTGGTACCTCGTGCGCCTCGACTCGATCTGGTCGCCGCTGGTGAAGGAGCTCGCCGCGCTCCCCAATGCGTACGACCGCGACGCGGTCTTCGCGAAGTACACCAAGGCGCGCCAGGGTTCGGTGGACCTGCTCACCGGGCTCTCCGTCCGGATGAATGCGCTCCTCACCAAGGAGCAGATCCGCAAGCTGCCGCAGTTCATCGCGGTGTACCTCGACAAGCGCTATCTCGCGTCCATCCGCAACGGCACGGCCGGCAGCGGGTTCGGGTTGCCCGGCGGGTTCGACGTCGGCGCGATCCGGGGCGGGGGCGGCGTCTTCATCGCGCGCTGACGTTCGCACGCGTCACGGGACCTCGATCATGACTCTCCACGGCACCGCTCACACCCGCATCGCGCTCCACGCGGCGCCGCCGCTCGTGGCCGTCCGGGTGGCGGCGTCGGCCTCGGCCGCAACGCTCGCCGTGCTCCTCGCGTTCGGGACGGCGGCGCCACTCGCCGCGCAGAACCAGGTGAAGGCGCCGCCGGTGCGGCCGATCGGACCCGTGCTGTCGCGATCCTCGGAGCCCCTCGGGGCCGTGTCGACGGTCCTCCCGCTGCCGGGAGGGAAGGTGCTCGTGAACGACATCCTGCACCGCCGCGTCGTGATGTTCGACTCGACGCTCACCGAGGTGCGGGTGATCGCGGACTCGACGAGCGCGACGGCGAACGCCTACGGCGCGCGCGGCGGCGGCCTGCTCTCGTACCAGGGCGACTCGGCGCTCTTCATCGATCCGGCCTCGCTCTCGATGATGGTCGTGAATGCGAACGGCGAGCTGGCCGGGGTGCGAGCGGTGCCGCGCGCGACGGAGATCGGGCTGCTGGTCGGTGGCCCGAACGGACGGCCGGGGTTCGACGTCGAAGGCCGGATGATCTATCGCGGGCAGGCACGCGCGCGACCGGCGGCCCAGGCTGCCGCGGCTCGGGCGGGTGCGCGAACGGGTGGCGGTGCAGGAGGAGCGGGCGGCGGTCCGGCGGGCGGGAACTTCGCCCTGCAACCCGACTCCGCTCCGATCGTGCGCGTGGACCTGCGCACGCGGAAGCTCGACACCCTGGCGATGATCAAGATCCCGCGGGTCGACGTGCGCGTCACGCAAGGCACGGACGGCCGCCCGAACATCACCACGACGATCAACCCGCTCCCCACCACCGACGACTGGGCGCTGATGAGCGACGGGACGGTGGCGGTCGTGCGCGGCCATGACTTCCACGTCGACTGGATCGCCGCCGACGGTTCCGTCAGCTCCTCGCCCAAGATCCTCTTCGAGTGGCAGCGGCTGAGCGATGACGACAAGGCGATGATCATCGACAGCGCACGCACGGCGCTCGAGCGTCGGCGCGCCGAGGCGGATCGCCTCACCGGAGGTCGGGGCGCGATGGCCGCGGTCCTCGGTGGCGAGGCCGGTGCCGGCTCTGGGGGTGGTGGTCGTGGCGCGGGTGGCGGGTTCGGCGGCGCCGGTGGCGGTGCGGGCGGCGGACAGCGTGGCGGCGGGGCCGGCGGCGGCGAGCAGAACCCGCAGCGACGCGGCGACGGCCCCGGCGGCGCCGACGGCCCGCGAGCGCCGACCATCAACATGGTCACCCCGAACGAGCTTCCCGACTACCGCCCGCCCTTCGGCCAGCAGGCCGCCCTGGGCGATGCGGACGGACTCCTCTGGGTCCGTTCCTCCGCGCCCGTGGGAGACGGCGGGCCGATCTACTACGTGATCAGCCGCCAGAACGAGGTGGTCGACCGCATCCAGCTCCCGCAGGGGCGGATGATCGCGGGCTTCGGGAAGGGACGCGTGGTGTACATGGCCTTCCGCGACACCGAGGGGAACAACCGCGTGGAGACGGCACGCTGGAAGTGAATGGTGGCTGAGGGCTGGCTGTACATATGGGAGACGTTGTTCACAGACAGGTGAGCAGCCGCCAGGCCCGGGACTGGAGTTGCGCCCGTTCCGTGGACTCACTCCCTCCGGGGAGGAGGATGTCCACCACGCGTAGCCGTATCCTCCCGAGTTCCGCTCATGCGTCATGCACGGCAGCAGAGTAACGCGCCGGTCCCATCCCAGGGTATTGTGCGGAGGGGTGGGGCTCCCTCGCCACACGGAGGAACACTCATGCTCCACAAGCGCTTGCTTGGCGGCGCGCTGGCGATGTTCGTCGTCTTGGCCTCCTCCGCGTGCCAAGCGGCGCCCGACGCCGAGGAGCTCGCCGCCACTCTTCGGGGTGCCGAGACGTTCCAGCTCGACCTCGTGACCGGGGACGAGGACGGCGCGCGCATCGTGGAGCAAGCGCGACACTTCGCGGTCAGTGAGATTCGCCGCGATGCCGGCACGAACTGGTCCGCCCGCTACGTGTATGCGCCGGCGCCGGGCTTTGTCGGGGAGGATCGAGTGCAGCTTGAAGTGCTGACGGGTTCGGACGGCGCGAGCGCGCCGACGCGCCGTCGCCGCATCATCGTTCGGTTTGCGATCCTCGAGTGAGTGGTCTCCTGCGCTCCCGGCATGCGCCTGCGAAACCGCGCGCGGCGCGGACGGCCGGGCATCGGAAGCGGCAGCGGGGCCGCGGCTCGATGCTATTGAAGGCTCGCGGCATGAGAGCTCTTCTGGAGGGTCTTATCGGGTCTGAGACACACCAACACGCCTCTCTTCACATGACTCGCCTCCTGGCGAGCTTCCTGATGCTTGGCGCGGTGGCGTGCACTGAGACGTCAGCGCCTCCCGGGCAACCGCTCGACGAGTTCGCGACCCCGGGGGCACCGGCGCGCATCGTGATCGGGGACGTTTCGTACGGTGGCGGGAGCCCTTCCGGGATCTACGACGTGATCGACTCGGCGGCGCAGAGCTACCAGCGGTTCGTTCACTGCGCATCGGAACGTGGGCTTACGGACGGGCAGTGTCGGCCGGTGCAGGAACGCGCGCTGTCCACCAGCGAAGTCAACGACCTCTTCGTGACGGTCACGTCGGCGGCGTTCAAGCGTGAGGCCGGCCGCATGACGGTGGATCCGGGCGATGGGCTCACCGTGCGACGCTACTTCCTTCAGGTCACAGCAGGGGAGTTGAGATATGCGGTGAATCTCAATGCTGACTGGCCCGCTGGGATGACTCGTTTCGTGTGCCGGGTGCGCGATACCTGCTAGCAGGATGCTGAACGAGTCGTGACGTGGGAACCGCACGCGCAGGGCGTGTCCCGCTCCGTGTTGAAGAGCGGGGATGTCTTGCGGGGGGTGAATCCCGCGGCGGCGGCGGGCCTCTGCCCGTCCGTAGTCGGATCCGAGCAGCCTCGGCGTCACGAAGCTCGTCCCGAGTTCCCGGAACACGACATGGCGATGCAGCGTCGGCGTCTCGTCCAGCGCTTGGGCGAGACTGGCGTTGGCGCACGCATTGACGAGTCGGAACTCGCGCTCCAAGCGCCGCGGCGCGCCTGGGTGTGCATGACGAGGATGATGGTCACAGCACGGTGAGCAGCCGCGCGACTGGGGTCTGACCGTCGATGCCACCGTGCGCAGGCGCCGTAACGCAGCAGGAGAGATAACGCGCGGGTGCCGCCGTGCGTCCGCTTGAGTGATGATTGGCGACGGCGAAGGCGTAGGCCCACTCGGCAGGGATCCGCGAGCGATGGCCGCTCCCGTCGTCCGTCAGGACCCGTTCGACGCGACCGCACTGCGTCTGGAACCAGGCGACCGCCCGGGTGAGGAAGCCGGCGGCCGTCTCGTCGCGCTCGTCTCGCGCACCTCGGCGTGACTCTGCCACGAGTGAGCGTCGAGCGCGTCATGGGTGTACTCGTGGCGCGCGCCGCGGGCCCGCCGCCGCCGATGGCGGTGCATACGGGGCCCCAGCTGCCCGACGCCCCCGCGCACGGACGGTCTGCCACGAGACCCCGATCGAGCGCGCGACGGCACTCGCCGCTTCCCGGGCCCGAACACGGGCCACCGACTGGAGTCGTCCCGCCGGCGTCACGCGTGCGCTCCTGTGGATGCGCCCAGAGCCGCTGGTGGCGGTGAGTTGAGATTCTCAACAACACCCGCATCGCACTGCCACGTTCCGTGAACGACCCCCGAGCCAACTACCGCTAGCCCGCGATCTCCGCGATCGCGATGTCCCGGCCACCCTTCCGCACCAGCAGCCAGCGCCCGCGCACCGCATCGGCGCGCGGCACGCTCGTGGCGTCGGGGGGGAGCTTGGCGCCGTTGACCGAGACCGCGCCCTGCTGCACCAGCTTGCGCGCGGCGGTCTTCGAGAGCGCGAACGCCTCCTCCAGCACCGCGATCACGTCCAACGTGCCGCTGGATGCGGGGATCCGCACGGAGGGCATTTCCGCTGCGAGGGTCGCGAAGACCTCGTCATTGAGCGCGTTGGCATCCGCTTTCTTGTCGAACACCGTGTCGGAGACGGAGCGCGCGAGCTCTGCGGCCTCGGCGCCGTGGATCATCGCGGTGACGTCGAGCGCGAGGCGCTTCTGCGCGCCACGCAGGTGCGGCGACGCGGCGTGCGCGGACTCGATCCCCTCGATCGTCTCCCGGTCGAGCATGGTGAAGGTGCGCAGGAGCCGCCCCACCTCGCTGTCGTCCGCATTCACCCAGAACTGGTAGAACTGGTACGGGCTCGTGCGCGCGGCATCGAGCCAGACGGCGCCCGCCTCGGTCTTGCCGAACTTCTTCCCGCTGGCGTCGGTGAGGAGCGGGAAGGTGAGTCCGTGCGCCTCGCCGCGCGCCGCGCGCCGGATCAGCTCGGTGCCGGCGGTGATGTTCCCCCACTGGTCGCTCCCGCCGAGCTGCAGGGTGACGCCGTCGTGCTGGAACATCTGCAGGAAGTCGTGCGCCTGGAGGAGCATGTACGAGAACTCCGTGAAGGAGATCCCGCCGTCGAGCCGGGACTTCACGGAGTCCTTCTGCATCATCCAGTTCACGGTGAAGTGCTTCCCCGTGTCGCGCAGGAAGTCGATCAGCTTGAGCGGCGTGAGCCAGTCGGCGTTGTTGCGGAAGATCACGCGCGCCCCTGCTTCGCGTGCGCCGGTGCCCTCGCCGTAGCCGGCCCCGAGGGCGTTCTGCACCACGCGCCGGATCTGCGCCTCGATGAGCGCGGCGTTCGCGCGGATCTCGTCGGCCGAGCGGATGGGACGCTCCTCGGACTTCCCGCTGGGGTCGCCGATCATCGCGGTGCCGCCGCCGACCAGCGCGACGGCCTGGTGCCCCGCACGCGCGAGCCGCACGAGCCCGAGGATCGAGACGAGGTTCCCGACGTGCAGGCTCTCGGCGGTGGGGTCGAAGCCGCAGTAGCCGCGCACGAGCCCCTTCGCGAGCGCGTCGCCGCATCCCTCGGTCTGCTGGTGGAGCAATCCGCGCCACTCGAGTTCCTCGAGCAGCGGCCGTGAACCGGGGGCGGGAACGATCGTCATGCCAGAAAGGTAGGGAACGGGGCCGGTGAAGTCACCGTGACCCTGCACGATCCGCGTTGCCCCTCCCCAGACCCCGGCCTAGCTTCCGCTGCACGCGATGCGACGCAAACTCCTCTATTCCGCCCTCGGGCTGACCGGCCTGGGCCTGCTCGGGCTCGTGTCCTTCGCGGTCTACTGGACCTGGTTCGTCTGCGCGGGGGATCTCTGCCCCTCGCTCGAGCAATTCGACGAGTACCGACCCGACCAGCCCGCGCGCCTCTACGCCGCCGACGGGCGCTACTTCGCGGAGGTCGGCGCCGAGGGGCGAACCGTGGTCCGGCTGGAGCAGATCCCGCAGCACGTGATCGACGCGTTCGTGATCACCGAGGACAAGCGCTTCTACCGCCACGCCGGCATCGACTACGTCCGCATCTTCGGCGCGGTCTGGGCGAACATCAAGGCGGGCGGGTTCGCGGAGGGGTTCTCGACCATCACGATGCAGCTGGCCCGGAACATCTTCGCGGAGCAGCTCCCGCCGGAGAAGACGCTCCTCCGGAAGGTCCGCGAGGCCAAGGTCGCACGGCAGATCGAGTCGCGCTTCTCCAAGGAGCGGATCCTCGAGCTCTACCTGAACCAGATCTCGTTCGGCACCGGCGCGTTCGGCGTGGAGTCGGCCGCGCAGCGCTACTTCGGCCGGCCGATCAACGAGATGACGGTGGCCGAGGGCGCGATGCTCGCCGCGCTCCCCAAGGCGCCCTCGCGCTACAACCCGCGGCGCTTCCCGGACCGCGCGATCCAGCGCCGCAACACGGTGATCGAGCTGATGCGCCGGGAGAACGCGCTCTCCGACGCCGACGCCTCGATCGCCAAGGCCTATCCGCTGCGCCTCTTCCGGCCGGCGCGGGGCGGAACGGGCGAGATCGCGCCCTACTTCGTGGAGTGGGTGCGCACCGAGCTCGTCCGCCGCTTCGGGCGCCAGGCCTACGAGCAGGGTCTCCGCGTGATGACCTCGCTCGACCTCGACATGCAGGGGGCCGCCGAGCGCGCGATGGAGCGGCAGATCCGCGCGGTCGAGGCGATGAGCGACTTCGAGTACCAGACCTACGAGCAGTACATGGCGCGTGGGCAGGGGGGGAACGCCGACCCCAACCGCGGCAACTCCCCGTACCTGCAGGGCGCCTTCGTGGCGATGGACCCGCGGACCGGGGGCGTGCGCGCGCTCGTCGGCGGCCGCGACTTCGACGACTCGCAGTTCAACCGGGCGGTGATCGCGCAGCGTCAGCCGGGGTCGACCTTCAAGCCGATCGTCTACGCGACCGCGATCCGCACGGGGCGCCCGGCGAGCTACTTCATCGACGACGAGCCGATCGAGGTGCCGCAGCTCGACGGCTCGCTCTGGGCCCCGCAGAACTACGACCTCAAGTTCGAGGGGCGGGTGACGATGCGGCGCGCGCTCTACCAGTCGCGCAACCTTCCCGCGATCCGCCTCACGATGGAGCTCGGGGAGTCGGGCGTGGTGGAGATGGCGAAGAGCTTCGGCCTCAGCACCAAGGTCCCGCCCTATCCGTCGATCGCGCTCGGCTCCGCCGACGTCTTCCCGATCGAGATGATCGCGGCCTACTCGACCTTCGCGAACCTCGGCTGGCGCGTGCCCGCGAACCCCATCCTCCGCGTGGAGACGGCCGACGGGCGCCGCCTCTACGAGGCGCAGCCGGAGCGGGTGCAGGTGCTCTCCCGCGAGGAGGCGTGGCTGATGGTGGACATGATGAAGGACGTGGTCCGGCGCGGCTCGGGCACCGCGGTGCTGCGCGGCGGGTTCACCCTCCCCACCGCTGGCAAGACGGGCACGACGAACGACTACACCGACGTCTGGTACATCGGCTACACCACCGACCTCGTCGCCGGTGTCTGGATGGGGTTCGACCAGCCGAAGAAGATCATCCGTGATGCGCAGGGCGGTCGCCTCGCCGCGCCGGCGTGGACGGCCTTCATGCGCGAGGTCTACCAGCGCAAGCCGCCCTCCCCGGACTGGCCGGTGCCGCTCGGCATCATCCGCATGGAGATCGACCCGGCCACGGGACTCCGTGCGGGGCCCGGGTGCATGTCGGACTCGGTGCGCGTCGAGTTCTTCCTGCCGGGCACGGAGCCGCAGTCCGAGTGTCCGCGCCCCTTCCCGTTCTGACCTCGCGCGTCCGCTACCACGCGCGATGGGTGGTGCCCGTCGCCACGCCGCCCCTCGAGGACGGCACGGTCATCACGGAGCACGACCGCATCGTCTGGGTGGGGCCGCGTGCGCACGCGCCCGCGGGCGGGCGCGACGAGGTGCTCGGGGAGCACAGCATCATCACCCCGGGGCTGGTGAACGCGCACACGCACCTCGAGCTCACCACGATGCGCGGCTTCCTCGAGGACCTCTCCTTCGTCGAGTGGGTGCGGACGCTCACGCGGGCGCGCGCCGAGGTGCTGGAGGACTCCGACCTGCGCGACGCGGCACTCCTCGGCGTCACCGAGGGGATGCGCGCGGGGATCACCACCTTCGGTGACACCGGGGCGTCGGCGGCGCCCTTCGACGCCCTCCGCGCCCTCGGTGCCCGCGGGGTCGCGTACCGCGAGGTCTTCGGCCCCGACCCCGCGCAGGCGGCGGCCGCGCTCGCCGGGCTCCAGACTCAGGTCGCGGCGATGCGGCGCCACGCCACCGCGCTCGTGCGCGTGGGGGTCTCGCCCCATGCGCCCTACTCGGTGTCCAACGCGCTCTTCAGCGCGGTCGCCGCGTGGGCCGCGCAGGAGTCGCTCCCGATGGCAGTGCACGTCGCCGAGAGCGAGGCGGAGGACGCGCTGGTGCAGCGAGGGGAGGGGCCCTTCGCGGACTTCCTGCGCGGCCGCGGCATCGCGGTCGCACGACGCGCACCCGGGTCCGTGCCCCTGCTGCGCGCCACGGGGATGGCGCGCGCCGACACGCTGCTGATCCACTGCGTGCGGGTGGGCGCGGAGGATATCCGCGCGATCGCGAACGCCGGATGCGGCGTGGCGCACTGCCCGGTGTCGAACGCGAAGCTCGGGCACGGGGTCGCGCCCCTGGCCGAGTTCGTCGCGGCGGGGGCGCGCGTGGGACTCGGCAGCGACTCGATGGCGTCGAACAACGAGATGGACATCCTGGCCGAGGCGCGGACGGCGCTCCTGCAGCAGCGCACGCGCACGACGTTCCCGGCGGCGGGGGGATTCAGCGCACGCTCCGCCTTCCGGCTCGCGACGCTCGGCGGTGCGGAGGCGCTGCGTCTCGACGAGGAGGTCGGCTCGCTCGAGGCGGGGAAGCAGGCGGACCTCGTGGTCTTCGCGATCGAGCCGACGAGCGCCCCCGCCCCCGATCCGCTCGCGGCCCTGGTCTTCGCCCCGCGCGGGACCCGCGTCGCGCGCGTCATCGTGGCCGGCGAGGAGCGGGTGCGCGACGGCCGCGTGTCGGGATTCGACCCCGCGATCGCCGACCGGGTGCACGCCGCCGCGGGGCGCCTCCACCAGTGGCGCCGCGCAGAACTGGCCCGTTAGACTTCGGGGTCCTGTTCCCGCCCTCTCCCCCGAGGAGTGGAGGTTTCGTGACCGCTGGCTGTCTCGCGCTGAACTCGTCGTTCGAGCCGCTGACGATGGTCCCGCTCAAGCGGGCCCTTCGCCTGCTGATCGACGGGAAGGCCGAGATCGTGGAAGCGGATCGTGGGCGCACGATCCGCTCGGAACACCTGGCGCTCCCGCGCCCGGCGGTGATCCGCCTGCGCAAGTTCGTGCACGTGCCGCGCCGGTTCCGCCGCCAGGTCACCAACACCTTCCTCTTCGCGCGCGATGCCTACCGCTGCCAGTACTGCGGGCGGGCGAGCTACGAGCTCCGCACGCGCGAGTCGCTCACGCGCGACCACGTGGTCCCCATCTCGCGCGGCGGGAAGAACACCTGGACCAACGTCGTGACCGCCTGCTCGGGGTGCAACACGCGGAAGGCGAACCACCTGGTGGAGGAGTGCGGGATGCACCTGCTGAACAAGCCGGTCGAGCCGCACTTCGTGCACCTCTCGTGGGCGGTGCGCCGGCTCACGCCCACGCAGGCGCACTACATCAAGCTCTTCTACGGCGGCGACGTGGTGCGGCAGCTCGAGGCGATGGAGCGCCGCCATGGCGGCACGCTCCCCCCGGAGGCGCAGGTCATCTGATCGCGTCGGCGGGCGGGCGGAAGGACGGCGTCCGCTCGCGGTACTGGCGCCGGTCCCCGCCCAGCAGACGCGTCGCGAGCGACCGGATGCCGCGCGTGAGCGCCGTGCCGGGATTCCGCTCGCCCTGGACGGCCGGCCGCAGCTCGCCGCGCAGCCAGCGCCCGACCTCGTCGAGGTCCGACATCGAGAGCGTCTCGACCTCGAGCGTCGCGAGATAGTAGTACCGGCGGTTCTCCGGCGGCGCGGCGATCGGCACGCGCACGGGGCGCGACGCGGCGATCTCGGCGTCCTCCACCCGCATGAATGCGCCGAGGGAGAGGGGGCGCTCCCCCACTACTTGGACGACCTCATACGCCTGCTCGACGCCGAGGAACCGGACCACCACGTCCCACTCGACCGTGCGTTGCAGCTCGTCGAAGAACCGGCCGTCCGCCCAGAGCTCCACGCGGTAGTGGAGCCGCGCGGGGAATCCGCTCTGCAGCAGCTCCCGGATCGTGGCGTCGGTGAGCGTGCCGCGCGCGCGCACGAGTGGTCCGTCGATCGTCAGGCGCGAGGCGGTGGGGAGCTGGATCTCGACGCCGGGCGCGACCTGCGCCGCGAGCGGTGCGGGGAGCACCGCCACGGCGCAGGCGAGCGCGCCAACGACCAGGAGCGTGCGTCGTGTCAGAACCGGCGCCCCAGCCGCACGATCACGTTCATCGGTTCATCTCCGGTGGAGAGGGCCTTCGCGAAGTAGAATCCGATCGAGCCGAAATCGACTCCCGCACCGATCGTGGTGCGGAAGGTGTTGAGCGATGGCACGCCGTCGGCATACCGGATGCCAGCGCCCCCCGAGTCGGTGCGCCACGCGCGCCCGGCGTCGGCGAAGAGCACCCAGGCTCCGCGTGTGTTGAACCCGGGCCGCCACCACCGGTCGCCGCGGTCTGTGCGGAACCAGTCGAGGTCGAACTCCTGGCGCACCTCGAGCTGTGCCATCGCGACGCGGTCGCAGAGGGCCGCGCGCCCGGGCCAGGTGTCGATCCCACCGCAGGTGAAGACGTCCACGGGGTCGCGCGTGGCGCGGCGGAAATCGTAGCCGTCCACCGCGCCCGGCCCGCCGATCGACACGCGCTTCTGCAGCGGCAGCTCGTCGCCGCCGAGCCACCCGCCAAGGAGGAGGCGCATGTTCACCTCGGTGCCCGGCGAGAGCTTGTTGTAGCGCCGCGCGTCCAGGAAGCCGCGCGTGTACGTCACCGCCTCAGGCGCGTTGAGGATCAGCGACGGCCCCGGGTCGCGCACGAGCGTCCCGCTCCCACGCTCGAAGTCGGCGCTCAGGTACCATCCGCCGAGCCAGGGCGAGCGGGCGCGTTCGCGCGTATCCACGCGCAGGCGGACGGACGCGAGGTCCAACTGGCCGACGTCCATCGCAGGGTTCTCGCGCCAGCGCTCGCTGTCACGGAAGAGCGTGAAGGGCCGACGCGCTTCCACCGAGCGCCAGGTCTCGCTCCCCGCGACGAACTGGAGCGACGCCTCCTCCCCCAGCCGCGCGCCCACCGCTCCTTCCCAGCCGAGGCGGCCATAGTGGTCGCGGTGGTCGCGGTGCAGCACGAACGTGGCCAGTCCCGCCTCCTTGTCCTGCAGCTGCCAGGATTCCACCGGGTCGATCCGGTCGAACGCCCGCCCGCTGAGCGTCATCCCGTTCTTCACCCCGAGCCGGAGTTCCGCGCGCACGTCGTGGCCGAGCGTGCCGCGGTCCCAGCGCATCGGGCCCGCCGTGCGCACGATGCCGAACGCCTCCACCTGCACCCGCCCCCAGTCCGTGGGGAGGCGGAAGCGCGGGCCCGCGAGGATCGGGAGTCCCTCGACGCGGTTGTACGTCTGGGCGGCGACATAGAAGAGGTCGGTGTAGCGCTCGGGGCGGTCCTCGATCCCCGGCCCGTCCCAGTGGGGACGCCAGTCGGACCGGCCCGCCTCCTCCGGCACCAGCCGCTCGCCCTGCAGCGAGTAGCGGAGCACCTCGGCCTGCACGCGCACCTCGCCGCCGACCTGCACGCCGTCCGCACGCTCGACCGTGCCGCCGATCACCAGCAGCTGCTCGCCGATGCGCGCGCCGGGCGCGAGCCGCACGTCGGCGTTGATCGCCACCAGCGACCCCGTGATCCGGCCCGCGATCACCACCGGTCCGTTGAGGACGGCGACATCACCCGTGATCTCGCGTTCGGCCGCGACCTCGAGTGCGCCCGAGACGCGCATCGTCGCGCTCGCATTGTAGACGGTCACCGCGCTGGCCACCGTGCTCCCGCTGCGCGCGACGCGCACCTGCGCATCGAGCAGCGAGGGGACCAGCACCGCGGCGATCGCGCCTGCCACCATCGACCGGAAGATCCTTCGCATCACCCACTCCACTGTTCGGGATGGCCCCGCAGAACGCACGACACATGCCGGGTCTCCCCCGCAGGCGGCGATCCGCGCCAACTCGTTGTGACCGCGCGACCTGCGCGATGTTCCATCGGGCTTGAGCGCCGCGCGCGGCGCCCGGTGTGTCGGTCGGCGCGTGTCAGAAGCGGACGCCGGTGCCACGCGCGGCTCACTCGGAGTTCCCTGCGATCCCGAGGCGCTTCATCCGGCGGTAGAGGTTCGGCCGGTCGGTCTGCAGCCGCCGGGCCGCTTCCGCCACTACGCCGTCCGCGCTCGAGAGCGCGCGCGTGATCAGGAGCCGCTCGTACTCGTCGAGCGCATCGCTGAGCGCGGTGTCGAGCCGTTCTCCATCCGGCAGCGCGGTCGGACCGCTCTTCACGTGCTCCCCGGAGGGGAGCACGCTCGCGACCTCCTCCGCGCCGATCTCCTTCCCGGCGAAGAGGATCCCGAGACGCTCCACGATGTTCGCGAGTTCACGCACGTTCCCCGGCCAGCGGTAGCGCGAGAGCGCGTCCACCCCTGGTTGCATCCATCGCGGGGCGGGCTGCCCGGACCGGCGGCGCAGGATCGCCACGAAGTGTGCGGTGAGCGCCGGGATGTCGGCCGGGCGCTCGCGCAGCGGCGGCACGGAGAGCGGGATCACGTTCAGCCGGAAGAAGAGGTCCTCGCGGAAGCGCCCCTCCCGCACCTCCTTCGCGAGGTCGCGGTTGGTCGCGGCCAGCACGCGGACGTCCACCTTGATCGGCTTCCCGCCTCCCACCCGCTCGATCTCCTTGGCCTCGATCGCGCGCAGCAGCTTGGCCTGCGCCTCGGCCGAGAGCTCGCCGACCTCGTCGAGCAGCAGGGTGCCGGTGTGCGCGAGCTCGAAGCGGCCGATCCGCCGGTCGGTGGCCCCGGTGAAGGCGCCACGCTCATGCCCGAACATCTCGCTTTCCACGAGGTCGCGCGGGATGGCGGCGCAGTTCACGCGCACGAACGGCTTGTCCTTGCGCGGACTCTGCGCGTGGATCGCCGAGGCGACGAGCTCCTTCCCCGTGCCCGACTCGCCGCTGATGAGCACGCGCGCGTCGCTCGGGGCCACGCGACCGATCATCTCCCGCACGCTCCGCATCGCCGGGCTGTCGCCGACGAGCTCCCCCGCGAGCCCGAGGTCCGCCCGCAGCGCCGAGCGCTCGCGTCGCGCCTGCCGCAGCTCGAGCGCGCTTGCGAGCGCGAGGAGCACCCCCTCGGGGGTGAGCGGCTTCTCGAGGAAGTTCACGGCGCCCAGGCGCGTGGCCTTCACCGCGTCGGCGAGCCCGGCGCGCCCGGACATCATCACCACCGGGAGGTCCGGGTACCGCGCGCGCAGCTGCTCGAGGAGGTCGGTGCCGTCGGTGGGCCCGGGCATCATCAGGTCGAGGAGCACGAGGTCCGGCTCGAGCTCGATCGCGCGCTCGAGGCCCGAGGCCGCGTCGCTCGCGTCGCGGACCTCGTACCCCTCGGCGCCGAGGAGCGCGCCGACCATCCGGCGGATGTTCGGTTCGTCGTCGACGATCAGGACGGAGGGCATCAGCGCGCGGCGTCCTTCGGGAGGGCCGCAGCCGCCTCATGCGCTCGGCCGGCGAGCAGCTTCGTCACGAAGCGCTGCCCCTCGGAGATGCGCTCCACCTCGATCGCCATGGTCTCGACCGCGTGCTCGATGCGGGCGAGTCGGGCGTCGCGTTCGGCTTCCCCCGGACCCAGCACGGGCTCGCGCTCCTTCCGGCGCACCCACGAGCGCACGAGCGGGATGCCCAGGCCGAGCACGATCGCCGTGAAGAAGAACCCCCCGATCGCGAGCGTCTCCTCGTTCATGCGTCTCCTCCTGGTGTCGGCGCCGCGCCCGCCATCGCCGGAAAATGCATGCGGATCTCCGTCCCCTTGCCTGGTTCGCTCAGCGCACTCACCGACCCCCTGTGCGCGCGCACGGTCTGCTTCACGATCGCCAACCCGAGCCCGGTCCCGCCCGTCTTCGCCGTGACGTACGGGTCCCAGATCCGCGCGAGCCGATCGGCCGGGATGCCGATCCCGTCGTCCCTCACCGCGAGCAGCACCCCACCGCCCGGTTCGGCGACGGCGCGCACGACGATGCGCCCACGTCCCGACGTCGCATCCACCGCGTTGAGCACCACGTTGGTCAGCGCGCGTTGCAGGGCGTCGTGCTGCCCCGAGACGAGCGTGACCCCCTCCGACTCCACCCGGACCTCGACGCCCGGAGGCACCGCCGTGCGCACCGTCTCGCGCGCCAGCTCGGCGAGATCCACCGCGGACGACGGACCCTCGGGAAGCCGGCCGAACTGCGCGAAGTTCCGGGCCATCGCCTCGAGCCGTGCCGACTCCGTGTCGAGTACCTCGACCGTCTCCCGCTGTTCCGGCGTCGCGGTCCGGCGCAGGCTCGCGACCGCGAAGCGGATGGGCGTCAGCGGGTTCTTCAGTTCGTGCGCCACCTGGCGCGCCGACTCGCGGAACGCCGCGAGGCGCTCCGCCTCGAGTGCCGCCAGCCGCCCTTGCTCGAGTTCGGCGGACATCTCCCGCATCCCGCTCCGCAGCACGCCGAACTCCGGCGCGCCACGTCCATGCGCCTCCTCCGCCGGCGGGAGCGGCTCGCCCCTGGCGAGCCGCCCCGTCCAGCCGACCAGTTCGTCGAGCGGGCGCGAGAGCTGGCGACTCAGGTGACCCGCCACGCGCGACGCCAACAGCGTGATCAGCGCGAGCGCGACGAGTCCCGCCACCGCGATCATCGGGGCGGCGCGATCCGCCAGGAACGCGAAGCGCCGGGCCTGCAGCCGCGACTCGCCCAGCTCCGCCTCGTGGCGATCGAGCGCGGCGAGCGACGCCGCCGACCCGGGCTCGCTGCGAGAGAGCCGGATGGCCCGCTCCCCGCTCGCCGCCACCTGCTCCCACGCCCCCGAGCCGCTCACCAGCGGCGCCACGCTCGCCGCCAGACCGCTCCACGCGAGGGTGAGCACGATCGAGGGCACGAACGCGAAGAGCGCGAGGATGAGAAACAGCCGGGTCCGGAAGCTGGGATGCCTCACGTGATCGCCTGGGCTCCGTACGACTGGGGGGAAGGGGAGTTTCGTCCCCAAGTTAACGGTCCCGCGCCGGGCCGCATCGTCGGAAGTCGGCCCCCCACTGTCATTTGCGGCCCGTTCCACTAGGTTTCCCCACTGGGACGCGCCCAGCGCGTCGATGATCCGCGGCCGCACTGCCGCCGCACGGCATCCGCCGGACGAGCAGGCGCGCGACATCATCGGCACGGCGGGCGGTCCCGATGCGGGCCCGCGTCCGCGCCGACGGCATCCCCCGGGGTGAGAACTCCCCGGACGAGTCGCCGAGCGCGATCGCCCCCGCGCACTCGATGCCTGTTCCGCGTGACGCCCCGGCGCCGCGGTGGGCGACATTCCAAAGGCGAACTCCGCCAGGACAGATGATGCACCCACGTTCCAAGATGTCCCCGGCCGTGCGCACACCGCGCGCGGCGGTGGCCCCGTTGCACCGCGGGCCCCAGGCGATGTCGGCCGGTGCCAACGCGCACGCCCCCAACGCCGCCCTCCTCATCGACTTCGACAACGTCACGATGGGGATCCGCTCCGACCTGCAGACGGAGCTCCGCAACCTCCTCTCCAGCGCGATCATCTCGGGCAAGGTCGCCGTCCAGCGGGCCTACGCCGACTGGCGCCGCTACCCGCAGTACATCGTGCCCCTCTCGGAGTCGTCGATCGACCTGATCTTCGCCCCGGCCTACGGGTCCTCCAAGAAGAACGCCACGGACATCCGCCTCGCCGTGGACGCCGTCGAGCTGGTCTTCACCCGTCCCGAGATCGGCACCTACATCCTGCTCTCGGGCGACTCCGACTTCTCGTCCCTGGTGCTGAAGCTGAAGGAGTACGGCAAGTACGTGATCGGCGTCGGCATCCGCGAGTCCTCGAGCGACCTGCTCGTGCAGAACTGCGACGAGTACTACTCGTACAACGCGCTCGCGGGCCTCATGAAGACGGGAGACGAGACGGGCGCCAGGAAGTGGGACCCCTGGGAGCTCGTGACCGAGGCGATCTCGCGGATGCAGAAGAACGACGACGTGATGCGGTCCGACCGCCTCAAGCAGGTGATGCAGGAGATCGACTCGACGTTCGACGAGAAGGACCTCGGCATGTCGAAGTTCTCGCGCTTCTGCATGGAGGCGGCGCAGAAGGGGCTGATCGCCGTGACGAAGCTCGAGAACGGCCAGCTCGAGGTCGCGCCCGCCACGCGCAAGGGGGGCGAGTCGGCACCGAAGCCGGCGCCCTCCGTCAGCGCGAGCGGCGAGCGGTCCGAGGGCGAGGGCCGCGAGGGCGGGCGGCGCCGCGGCCGGCGGGGCCGCGGCGGCCGTGGACGTGACCGCGAGGCGCGCACGACCGACGGCGCTTCCGCGTCGACCAGCGGCGGTGAATCCCGCCCGAGCGAGAAGCCGGCGCCGCGTCAGGCGCACGGCCGCGCGCCCGAGGTGGACGGGAGCATCGGCGTCGCCGGGCTCCGCCTCACCCGCGACGAGGCGTTCGCGCTCGTGCGCGACGCCGTGGCGGCCGTCGCCACGGGTGACGAGTCCGTGCCCAGCGAGGCGGTGCGCGTGAAGGCGTACCAACTCCTCGGCCGCGACAGCGAGTCGCTCTCGGACCGCAACTTCGGGCGCATCCTGAAGGACGCGCACGATGCGGGGCTCGTCGACCTGCGCAAGCGGGGAGAGGCGTTCGAGGTCACCGCGGTGACCGAGGCGCCCAGCATCGCGGACCAGCTCGACGAGGCGGAGAAGGCGGCGACGCCCGCCAAGGCCCCGTCGGCGCCTGCGCCGCGCGGGATGGGTCCGCGCTCCGCGCCCGCGCGTGGGCGCGCCGGTGCCGCGAAGCCGGCGATCCCGGCCGGACTGCTCCTGCTCGGGATGGTCGACGAGCCGAAGTCGTCCGCCACGGCGGCGGACGACGAGGCGGCCGAGGATGGGGCGGAGGAGAAGCCCGCGGCGAGGAAGTCGCGCGCGCGCAAGACCGCGTCCAAGACCCCGAAGGCCAAGAAGGAACCGGCCGCCAAGAAGCCGGCGGCCAAGAAGGCCCGGGCCAAGAAGGCCGAGCCCGCAGCGACCTAGGGACTCAGGGGCGCGGCCGGGCGCCCTCGACCGGAAGCGACGGGTCGCGACTCCATTCGTCGAACGACCCGTCGAACATCCGGACGTCGCGACCGAGCACCCGCAGGGTGAAGTACATCCAGGACGCCTGCATCCCGATGTGGCAGTAGCTCACCAGCTTGTCGCCGCCGCCGATGCCGGCGTCGGCGACGATCCGTTCCAGCTCCTCGCGCGGACGCAGCGTGCCGTCCGCGTTGGTGCCGAGGGTGTACGGGATGTTCACCGCGGAGGCCACGTGGCCACCGCGTGGCATCCCGTTGTCGCGAAGGTCCTGGTAGAACACCGTGTCGCGCGCGTCGACGATCCTCGCGCCACTGGCACCGACCATCGCGCGCACGTCGTCCTTGGTGGCGCGGCGGCCGAACTCAGGGCGAAGTGCGATGGCCGAGGGTGCGACCACGCGTCCGGGGCCGGTCGATGTCTGGCGCCCCTCACGCACCCACTTGGGGAGTCCGCCGTCGAGCACCGCGACCCGGCCGGCGAGCCCCGCCCACTCGAGCGTGAAGAACGCCCGCCCGGCGCGCGTGAACGCGTTCGGCTGGTCGAACACGAGCACCACACGGCTCGACTCGCGCACGCCCTTGGCGCGAAGGACCGCCTCGAGCGATGCAGGCTCGGGGAGCTCGGTGCGCAACCCGCCCTCGACGGGCGGCGCGACGAGTTCTCCCGCGAAGTCGATCGCGACCGCGCCGGGGATGTGCGCCCTCGCGAAGTCCGACGCGGTGCCGATCTGGAGGATCACCAGATCAAGGCGCGCGAGCTCCGCCTGCAACCACTCGGTGGTGACCAGCGGTGGGATGGCAGGCGCCTGTGCGCGGGCCGCCGGGGCCGCCAGCGCGAGGGCGCCACAGAGGAGTGCGAGGATGGAGACGGCGGTGCGAGTTCTCATGTGATCACCCCGGTCTTGAGTCCGACCTTCCGGATGGCGCGGACGGCGTGGTCCAGGTCGGCGCGCGTGTGCGCGGCCGAGATCTGGCAGCGGAGGCGTGCCGTGCCGTGCGGCACGACGGGGAAGCCGAACCCGGTGACGAAGATCCCCTCGTCGAGCAGGAGGTCGCTCATCCGGATCGCGTCGGCCGTCTCCCCGATGATGATCGGGACGATCGGCGTGTCCCCCTCGAGCGGATTGAACCCCGCCTCGCGGATCGCGTTCCGGAAATAGGCGGCGTTCTCCCGCAGCGTCGCGACGCGCTCCGGATGCGCCTCGATGAACTCCACCGCCGCGAGCGC
>CAZHAG010000003.1:0-60805 GCA_964529705.1 uncultured Gemmatimonas sp.
CCGAAGCTCACCGAACTGATCGACCGGGCGCGCGTCGCCCGTGCGATCGGCGACCTGCGGTCCGTCGCGCAGGAGCTCGCAGTGCGCGATTCCCTGCCCGCATCCCTCTCGGACATCGGCCGCGGCACGCTGCGCGACCCCTGGGGGCGCTCCTACGTGTACGTCCGCCTCCCTGCCGCGGTCCCTCCCGCGCAGCCTGCCGGCGCTCGCCTCGACCGGTTCGGCGTCGCGATAAATTCCCGGTTCGACCTCTACAGCAGCGGCCGCGACGGCGTCTCCTCCCTCTCGCTCACCGCGGCGAACAGCCAGGACGACGTGGTGTCCGGCGGCGACGGCGGCTTCATGAGCCTGGCCTCGAGATACTGATGAGCGACTTCGACGAACGCCCCGCCCGCCGCTCGACGACCAGCACCGGACGGGTGACCGCCACCCATCGCGTGCGCGGCGTGGAGGAGTCTCCGGAACTGCGGCAGACGCTCGAGCACATCGGCGAGCTGATGCGACTGCCGCCCAAGCGCCCCACGGCCGCCGTCCAGGCGGTGCCGGATGCGGCGCCCACTCCCTCGATCCCGCTGGGAAAGGTCCCGGTGCTCCCGATCCTGGCGGCCGTGGCGATCGTCGCGGCGGCGGTGGTCTATTTCTGGCCCAGCACGCCTGCGGTGGTGCCGCCGGGCCTCATCCGGGAGTGGAGCACGGATCACCAGAACTACGCCGACCGGAAGATCGCCTTCACCTCCACCTCGGTGCTGATCACTGCCGGCGCGAACCAGGCGGCGACGGTCTATCCGATCGAGTCGATCACCACGGAGCAGCGGGCGGACAGCATCCGCGTGGTCGTGACGTACACCGAGAACGGCGGTCCGATCGAACTCGAGGTCAGGCTGCTGGAGGGGTCGCAGCCCCGCCTCTTCTTCTCACGTCCGGCCGGCCTCGTCTGGACACCCACCGCCGCGCCCTGACGTACAGTTGAAGCGCGGACCCGCCGCGCGCATGGTGCACATCTCCGACTCCTCGGCGGCAGGCCGGACCGCGCGACCCGGGCCCCGCTCAGTACTCCACGAAGTAGCGCTGCACCGCGCGCGGGTCGCGCGTCCTGGTGAGCGCCAGCATGAGCAGGATCCGCGCCTTCTGCGGGGTGAGATGCTGCGCCACCACCATCGGCGGCGCCGGTGGCTCCTGTGGCGCGGACCGGGCCGCGCTGTCTGACGCCGCACTCGAGTCCGCGCGCGCAGCGGCCCCGCGCCCAGCGTCCGGCGGCGGCGGGGAGTTCACGTTGTCCCCCGACGGGAAGGCACTCACCACCACGACCCCCTCCACCCGCAGTTTGCGGTACTCCACCGACTCGGCGCGCGTGAACCCCGTGGTGGCGACCACCACACCGTCCGGCGTGCCGTCGAAGCGCGGCCCGGTGCCCCCCGGGTACGAGAAGGTCAGCTCCACGCGCGGCAACGAGTCGACCCCACGCAGGTCGAACTCGCTCGCCGGACCGTGCCGGCGAGCCGGCGCGAAGAGGAACTCCGGCCCGCCGGACGAGACCACTCCGAGCATCCCCATCTCGCCGCCCGTGAAGCCCCCCGTGCGCTGATAGTGCTTGCGCACCTCGCGCGCCGAGATGATCCGGTCGTCCATCACGACAAGCACGCCCTTGCCCACGGCCTGTGGTGCGACCGCCGTCCGGACCGCGGCCAGCAGGTTGATCGGCCCGTCGGGGCTGATCCCGGTGGCCGGACGCTGTGCCCCCACGACCACCACCGGCTTGTCGGAGCGCACCGTGAGGTAGAGGAAGAATGCCGTCTCCTCCAGCCGGTCGGTCCCGTGCGTGACCACGACGCCGGCGATGTCCGCGCGCTCGGCGAGCACCGTGTTGATCCGTCGCGAGAGGGCCACCCACTGCGCCGGCGTGATGAGCGGACTCGCCACGTTCGAGAACTGCTCCGCCTCCACCACGGCGTGGCGCGAGAGCTCGGGCACGGAAGCGACCACCTCCGCCGCGGTCAGCGCACCGGCGCGATAGCCGCCGAGGGTCCCCGGCGCATCCTGCACGCCGGCGATCGTGCCCCCGGTGGCGACGATCAGCACCTTCGGGCGAGCGGGGCCGGCGCCGGGCGCGGCCGCCTGCGCAGCCACGCGGCCGACCGGTACGAGGAGGAGGAACGCCGCGAGGGCGTGAGGGACGAACGATCGGGTCGAGCGGCGGGTGGTCGGCATCCGGGGGAATCAGCGCCGCGACCCGGGCCATGTCCAGCAGGGCCGACTCAGCGCGTGAGGCGTCCGAGTCCGTAGGCCAGGCCGAGCGAGACCGCTTGCCGCTCCCCCAGCCCCACCGCCGTGCGGAAGACGAAGCGTCGCTCGACGTCCAGCGCGAGGTCCGCCCCCACCTCGAATGCGGGCGTGACGGTGAACTCCTCGGCCGGTGCGGCGCCACCCAATCGCATGTCCGCAGCGAACCCCGCCGACGCCCAGGGCGCCAGCCAGACGGAGCCCGACGTCCACGAGACGCCGGCGGTGAGCCCCACGGGGACGGTCAGGATGGTGTAATCGCCGAAGCTGACCCCGGCACCGCTCTGCCAGTCGACGGCCAGCGAACGCAGGCTCCCGCCGCGCCGGAGCGGCACCTGGAGGTCGACGCCGCCAAGGACCGCGGAGCTCCCTTCGGCACCCCGCCCCATCGCGGTGCGGAAGCGGAGTCCGTCCGGGAGTCGCGCGGGCGCCCAGGTGGCCAGCAGGGCCCCCTCGGACCCCGGGAGCGCGTCCGACCGCACCCAGTGCACACCGAGCCCGGACGAGCCATGGGGCGAGACCAGCCGCGGGGAGTCCGGGGCGAGCTGCGCGGCCGCCGAGGTGGGGGTCGCGACCGCGAGCAGGACCCGCAGGAAGGCGAGCGGACGCAGGTGGCCCACCATGCGCCCGAGTCCGGAGCGCCCGAATACGGACGTGCGCGGCATCAGTTCGGCGCCCGGACGCCCGGGCCGTTGTAGTCGCGGTCCTTGCCCATCACGGTCCCGTGCAGGTCGAGCCCGGAGTTGTCGTGACGTCCGATCCACTGTCGGATCGATCCCACGAACGGCTCCGTGCGCCCGTTGCGACCGAGCGGGTCGGTGTACCAGACCGTCGGCCCGTCGGCGTTGCGAACGTTGTTGCCGTTCACGTCGACGAAGCGGCGCACACCCTTGAACGGCGAGCGTGGGTCGTCCCACGCCACCGAGTCCGTGCCCAGCGACTCGCAACGGTCCTGTCCGCGGACGCCCGCGCGGTAGCAGAGGTCGATCGGCCGCCCCATCGAGCGATCGAGCGTCGCATCGTGGTAGCGACTGGGGTCCATCACCTGGTAGTAGGGATTGAACGAGACGAGCGTACGGCCGTTCGCCGCCCGGAGCGAGGCGCTCACCTCCCAGCTCTCGCGCAGCGCGGAATCGAAGCGCGGCCGTCCCCCCGAGGCGTTCAACACGTTCTCCGAGATGCACGCCGCGTCGGGGAGCGCCCGCTTGCCGCCGCCAGAGGGCGAGTTCGGCGGGTTCGCGATCCCCACGGTCACGTGCCGCTCCCGGTCACAGGAGGCCACGAGCTCCCCCGGCGTGCCGATCGGCGTGAGCAGGGTCGCGCTGAACGCGGTGCCGTCCGTGCAGCGCAGGTGGTAGACCACCTCGTGCATGTTGTTGGTGAACGCGTCGGGTGAGTGCGTGCCCTGATGCAGCTTCGTAAGCACATCGCAGTAGACGGCGAGCGTGGCCGTGCCGGTGTTCGCGGCGCGCATCAACATCCGGTTCTCCCACTCGACCTTGTGGCCGACATGGTCCTCGTGCCGGTGCGTGCCGAAGCCGCTCTCAGCCAGATGCTCGTTGGCATAGCCGAAGGGGATGTCCCCGACCTCGGCGTAGAGCGCCGAGCCCCGCGGGTCTCGCCCGTGCTCGTGCCCGAAGGTGCAGCCGGAGGCCGGGTCCACCGGGGGATGCCAGGTGGGGTAGCGGAGTCCGTCCGGACCGACCGTGCTGTAGCTCTCGTGGATCGCCCGGGTGCAGGTGTCGGGGCCCGAGGGGGACCAGACACCGAGGGCGACGGAGACCCCGACCTCGGCCACCGGATCGAAGCGCGGCGGCGACGTGAGGGACGCGGAATCACACGAGGCGGCCGCCCAGACGAGGAGCAGCATCGAACCCTTGAACGAACGACTGGACGCGCGCATAGCGACCTCCTCCGTCACGTCGCCGTGACCGATTCGGGAGCCGGTGACCCGGACTGCCGGGCCTGACACGCTCCATGTTCCCGCTCGACGACCACACGACTACCGTCGGCGCAGCTGCACCGCCCCACGGATGGCACTCAGTCCCACGCTGTTGATCACGGTCGCGTTCCCGTTCTTGAGCGGCGCGAACGACGCGGCATCGAAGGTCACCACGTTCCCCACGACGTACCGCCCGAACGCCGGGAGGTCCCACCCGGCACCGATCGTGAGCCTCGGCGCGTCATACGAGAAGTCGCCGGCCCGATATCCGGTCCAGCCGATCCCACCGACGAGATAAAGCCCGCGCGCCGGGTTCGGCGTCAGGTGCCCCACAACGCCGAGCCCGTAGGTCTGCTCGCGTACCGCCGCGTCCTTGTGCGACCAGCGGCTGAACTCGAGCCCCACCCGAAGCTTCCGACCGGCGTACCCGCCCATCGTGGCCGTGACTGCGGGTCCGGCATCCCACGACGCCTGGCAGATGTCGCAGGTGAGCCGGCCCGCCGCCCCACCGATCGTGAGCTCGTACCAGATCCCCGAGCGCGTTTCCTGCGCTCCGAGCTGGGCCGGGAGCAGCGCGCAGACCGTGGCGATCAGCGCGCACTGGGCGAGGCGACGTGCGGTTCCGACGAGTCCATGATGTCGCACGATCCCTCCGGGTGGCGGCGTGAGCGTCCTGTCATCCTGACGGCCCGCGCGCACCTCCGGAACCGGCGAGTGCCACAAAGTGATGCCGGTGGATGGTCAGCCGACGCGGAAGAGCTCCAGCGCCCTTCCAAATTGACGGCGCAGCGTCTCCTGCATCCGCTTGTGCTCGGGACGGCCGAGCGTGGGATCCTCCGCGAGCAGCCGCTCGGCCGCGGCGCGCGCGAGGTCGCTCAGCTCGGTGTCGCGCAGCGGGTCGGCGACCTTGAAGGTGGGCACGCCGCTCTGCCGCTCGCCGAAGAGGTCTCCCATCCCGCGCAGCTCGAGGTCGGCGCGCGCGATCTCGAACCCGTCCTCGGTGTCGAGGAAGTGCTGGAGCCGGTCCGCGGCCTCGGGACTCACGTCGCCCAGCAGGATGCAGTAGGACTCCTCCGCCCCGCGCCCCACGCGCCCCCGCAGCTGGTGCAGCTGAGAGAGCCCGAACCGCTCGGGATGCTCGATCAGCATCACGGTGGCGTTCGGCACGTCGATCCCCACCTCGATCACGGTGGTCGAGACGAGTGCGTCGAGCGCGCCGTCGCGGAAGCGTCGCATCGTCTCGTCCTTCTCGTCGGCGGGGAGGCGTCCGTGCAGGAGCGCCACGCGGCGCCCGTGGAGCACCCCGGCCGTGAGCTCCTCGTACGCGGACTTGGCCGCCTTCAGCGCGCTCTTCTCCGACTCCTCGATGAGCGGGTAGACGATGTACGCCTGGCGACCCGCGTCGAGCTGCCGCACCACGAAGTCGAGCACGCGCGCACGCGCCTTCTCCGGGCGGAGCGCGGTGGTGATCGGCTGCCGCCCCGGCGGGCGCTCATCGAGGATGCTCACGTCAAGGTCGCCGTAGAGCGTGAGCGCGAGCGAGCGGGGGATGGGCGTCGCCGACATCAGGAGGACGTCGGGCTGCTCGGCGCCGCGGCCCCGTTCGCCGAGGAGCCGGCGCTGGTCCACGCCGAAGCGGTGCTGCTCGTCGATGATCGCGAGCCCCAGCCGCGCGAACCGGGTGCCTTCCTGCACGAGGGCGTGCGTCCCGACCGCGATGAGCGGTTCCCCGCTCTCGAGTCGCGTCGCGGCGAGCCGCCGTTCCTTCGCGGTGCGCGAGCCGGTGACCAGTTCGGGGACGATGCCGAGCGGCGCGAGGAGCCGGTCGATCGTCCGCGCGTGCTGCTCGGCGAGGAGCTCCGTGGGCGCCATGAACGCCACCTGGTAGCCGTTCTCGAGCGCGAGTAGCGCGGCGAAGAGTGCGACGACGGTCTTCCCGCTCCCCACATCTCCCTGCAACAGGCGGTGCATGCGGAACTCGGTGCCCATGTCCGCCACGATCTCCCGCACCGCGCGCACTTGGGCTCCCGTCAGCGCGAAGGGAAGCGCCTTCTTGAGGCGCGTGGTGAGCGTCCGCTTCCGCTCGAACCGGATGCCGTCGCGCCGCTCCCGCGCGAGCGCGCGGGCGCGCCGCTGCAGCAGGTGCACGAAGAGCAGCTCCTCGTACGCCAGCCGTGCGCGTCCCTCGAGCGCCGCGGCCACCGAGGTCGGGCGGTGTACCGCGCGCAGCGCGTCGGGAAGCGGAGGTACGCCTGCCTCGACCAGCATCGGCGCGGGGAGGTACTCCGAGACCAGGGGCAGGAGCGCATCGAGATGCTTCTCGATCAGCCCGCGCAGCACCTTGAACGAAAGCCCCTCCGTCGCCGGGTACACGGCGAGCACGCGCCCTCCCATCGTCGCGTCCGCGTCGGCGCCGAGGTTCACGAACTCGCGCGGCGAGAGCTGGCGCCCATGGTAGAAGCGCACGGGGCCGCTCAGCAGGAGCACGTCCCCTTTCTGGATCTGCCGGTCGAGCCAGGGCTGCCCCGGCCACCCCGCCTCGATGAGTCCCGAGGCATCCTGCACGACGGCCTGGAAGACGCGGAGCCCCTTCCGCGTCGGGAGGATCCCCTTGGAGACCACCGTGCCGATCACCGTCGCATCATCGCCGATGCGGAGCTTGGCGATCTGCGCGACGGTGCTCGCGTCCTCGTACCGGTGCGGGATGTGGAAGAGCAGGTCGCGCGCGGTGAAGATGTTCAGCCGCTTGAGTTGCTCGGCGCGCCGAGGGCCGACCCCGGTGAGGTAGGTGACCGGGGTCTCCAGCGTCAGGCGCGGACCGGCGGCCGGCGTCACCCCTCCAGCAGCTCGCGCACGAAGGCGTCCGCGTCGAAGGGCACCAGGTCCGCCGCCTGCTCCCCGACGCCGATGAACTTCACGGGCACGTCGATCGCCTCGTGCACCGCGAGCACCACGCCCCCGCGCGCCGTGCCGTCGAGCTTCGTCACCACGAGCCCCGTGACCGGCACCGCCTCGGCGAAGGTGCGCGCCTGCACCACCGCGTTCTGGCCCACCGTGCCGTCGAGCACGAGGAGGGCCTCGTGCGGCGCGCCGGGGAGCCTCTTCTGCACCACGCGCTGCACCTTGCGCAGTTCCTCCATGAGGGCGCCACTCGTGTGCAGCCGGCCCGCGGTGTCGATCAGGATCACGTCCACGCCGCGCGCGACCCCCGCGTCGATCGCCTGCCACGCCACCGCGCCCGGATCGCCCCCCGGTGCGCCGCCGATGAACTCAGCCCCCGTGCGCTCGGCCCAGACCTTCAGCTGGTCGATCGCCCCTGCGCGGAAGGTGTCCCCCGCGCCGACGAGGACGCGCTTCCCCTCCCTCCCGAGGCGCGACGCAAGCTTCCCGATGAAGGTCGTCTTCCCCGCACCGTTGACGCCGAGCACGAGGATCACCGTGGGTCCCTCCGCGGCGAACTGGAGTCGCGCGTCCGCGTTCCCGGCCCGGAGCGCCTCGACGATCCCCGTGCGCAACGCACCCTGGAACTGCTCCGCCGTCTTCACCGCCCCGCGCGACGCCTGGTGGCGCACCGCGTCCACGAGCCGCACGGTGACCGGCACCCCGAAGTCCGACTCGAGGAGGAGCTGCTCGAGCGACTCCAGCGAGCCCGCATCCACGCCGCCGCGCGCGAGCACCGTGACGTCGGTGAGCGCGACGTCCTTGATCCGCTGCCAGAGGGAGCGGCGCGGCGTGTCGTCCTTGCGTCGGGAGAGGAGGGCCATCGGTCGGGTGAAGGAGTACGGACGGTCGGTGGCCCGGCAGGATCAGCGCAAGCCGATCCGTCGTCGCAGGAGCCATTCCGCGCAGAGCGCCGCGATCGCGACCAGTGCCAGCCACCAGGCGCCGAGGGCGCGCGGTGCCCGGTCGAGCGGCACGCCGTCCCCGATCTCGCCGGCGCTGACGGTGGGACGTCGCGGCACCCATTCGCGCGCCAGGCCGCCGCGCCCTGCGGGTGACGGGCCGGCGTTCGGCTCCGCCCCGACCCAGTCGAATATACTCCCCCACATCGCATTGAAGGCGTCCGCGGTGCGGCCGCCCCGCATGCGCCAGCGCCACATCCCCGTTGCGGGCACGAGGGCCGTCCGTCGCGCTTCGTCGGTGAGCGTCACGACCACCCTCTCGTCGAACCGGCGGGCGCGGCGGGCCAGCACGGCGGAGAAGCCGGGAGCGCGTGTGGCGGCCACTTCGATGGGCGGGAGCGAGTCCCACGGCACGCCAGCGAGCGCCGCGACGATCGGGGAGTCCCCCGTGGCCGACGGATAGTAGTCGTCACCTCCCGGGGCTGGCGGGGCGAGAAGGACGAGCGCGCCGGCGCCGAGCGCGCGAGGAGACCCGAAGATCGCGGTGTCACCATGGAGCACGAGGAGGGGCGTCGACGCGGCGGCGCGGCGGACCTCGGCCTCGGTCGCGGGCCGCATCGCGCCGTCCACGCGCCAGGAGTTGGGCGCCACGCGCCAGAACCCCTGCACCGGGCCGCGACGCGTCCCGCGCAACACTGCGAGCGCGAAACGCGCGTCGGCGTCCGGCGAGGTGGAGACGAAGGTCGCCGCGGCCGCGCCGGAGACCACGAGCGCCGCGCTGGCCGTGTCGTTCGCCGGGACCGCGTCCCCCGCGTCGAGCGCCACGCGGAGGCGCCGCGTGGCATCGTTGGCGGGCACCGCGAGCGGGACGCGAAGCTCGCGCTCCTCGAACGGCTCGAGTGCCGGCAGCGCCTCGGCGTGCACGGCGCGGCCGTCCAGCGTCATCTCGAGCCGGGTGGCGTTCGAGCCGGCGCTCCCGCCGCGCACCACGATCCGGACCGTGATGGTGTCGCCGCCGAGCGCCCCTCCGGGCGCGTCGAGCACGGCCAGCGCGGCGTCGGCACGCGCCGTCGCGGCGACGACGCGCACCGAGGATCCCCTGGGGAGTCGCGCGAGGCGCTCCGGGTCGTCGATCGCGCCATCGGTGACGAGCACCAGCGGGCGCCCGACGGCGAGTGCCGACTCCACGAGCGGCCCCACGAGCGAGGCGCGGTCGGCGGGGACCGAGGGGGCGGAATCGGCGCGCACCGAGTCGCCGAAGAGGAGCACCGCGTCCGCTCCCTCGCGCCGGAGCGAGTCCACCGTGAGGAGCGCGCGGCGCCACGCCGTGGTGTCGCCCGAGGCGCGCCAGCTGGCGGAGGCGTCGAGTCCCACCCAGGGAGCGAGAGGCCGGCTGGGGCCCAGGGGCGCGTCCAGGAAGAGCGCCACGGCCGCGGTGCCCGCCAGGGCGCGCAGGACGAACACGGCCAGCGCATCGCGCGTGGGACGCACGCGATAGGCCAGGGCCGCGAGGAGGAGCCCCGCGACGAGGGCAAGGAGCCAGGAGAGCATCAGGGAGAGGAAGGGCTGCCCGTACTACGCAGCCGCATCGCCCTCAGTTGGCGGGAGGCCGCACCACGCCCGCTGGCTGCTCGAGCGCGAAGACCGCCGCGGAGCGGATCCGCTCGAACAGCTCGAGGTCGCCACCCGTGAGCGGGGGGCCCGAGCTCTGCGTGAGCGCGCCCCGTGGGTCGCGCTGCACGCCATTCACCAGCACCTCGAAATGCAGGTGCGGGCCGGTCGCGAGCCCGGTCATCCCCACGTATCCGATGGTGCTGCCGATCGTGATGCGCGCGCCGCTTCTGATGCCCGAGGCGAACGCCCGGAGGTGTCCGTAGCGCGTGACGAATCCGTTGGGGTGCCGCACCTCGATCGCGTTGCCGTAGCCGCCCTTCTGGCCGGCGAAGATCACCACGCCGTCCCCGATGGTGCGCACGGGGGTGCCGGCATCGGCGGCGTAGTCCATCCCCTGGTGCTGGCGCCAGGTGCCGAGCACGGGGTGCTTGCGGCGGCCGAAGTTGCTGGAGATGCGCCGGAACGAGACCGGGGTGCGGAGGAACGTCGAGGCGAGCGAGCGCCCCTGCTGGTCGTAGTACTTCGAGCGTCCGTTGTCGACGGGCATGCGGATGGCCTGCACCTCGCTGCCGGCACGCTGGAGCCCCGCGGCGAGCACGGTGCCGACGCGGACGGCGCCGTTCGGGGCGCGGCGGCGCTCGAAGAGCACGCGCACCTCGTCCCCGCTCTGCAGGTCGCGCGACATGTCGAACCGGTATTCGTAGATGTCCGCGATGTTCCAGGCGAGTTCCTGCCGCGCCCGTGCCGGGAGGAGCTCAGCCGCGCCTTCCTCCACCGCTGCGTAGAGCGACGAGGTGACCCGACCGCGCATGATGAGCGTGTCCACGGTCCACGGGAGCCGCTCCTCCGTGACCGTCCACGCGGAGTCGCCGCGGAGCACCCGCACCACGTGGTCGACGTCCATGTGGAAGCGGACCTCGTCCGGCGTGCGGTCGATCGTGTCGCCGACGACCTCCACTTCGAGGCCGGCGGGGATGCGGCGCGGATCGAGCGGGGCGGCCGCGATCACGTTGGCCGCGTCCCGACCGTTCAGCCCGCGCCGCATCAGGAGCTTGGTGAGCGTCTCCCCGAAGCCGAGCGTGTCGCGCTCGGCGAAGCGGCTGAGGTCGGGCGCCTTCTCCAGGAGGTCACCCGGACGGCCGGGCGCCGGAGCGGGCAAGCGCAGCGCGGCGATCGCGAGAGCCGCGACCGCCGCACCGGTGAGGAGCCGCAGGACGCGCGGCGTCAATCCATCTGTCTCCGGATGAACGTCGGGATCTCCATGTCCGAGAGATCCTCGACCGGGCGCTGGCTCGGGCGCGGCCGCGGCGCCGGGACGGCGTTGCCGCCGCCGATCGACGGCGCGGGACGCGTGCGCGCGGAGGGGTCGATCGGGATCACCGGGGTGCTCCCGCGGTGGGCGAAGCCCATCGGCCCCGCCTTCCGCTCGAACCCGGTGGCGATCACGGTCACCCGCACCTCGCCCTGCATGGCCGGCTCGTTCACCGCGCCGAAGATGATCTCGCTCTCCTCGCCCACGGCCTCCTTCACGATCTCGGCGATGGTGTTGATGTCGCCGAGCGTCATCTCGTTCCCGCCCGTGATGTTGATCAGCACGCCGCGCGCGCCGGCGATGGTGATGTTGTCGAGCAGGGGGGACTCGATCGCCATCTTGGCCGCTTCCACGGCGCGGTCGTCGCCGCGGCCGATGCCGGTGCCCATGATCGCCGAGCCGCCGTCCTTCATCACGGTGCGCACGTCGGCGAAGTCGACGTTCACGACGCCCGCCTTGGTGATGATGCTGGAGATGCCGCCGGTCGCCTGCAGGAGCACCTCGTCCGCCTTCTTGAGGGCGTCCTGGAAGGGGATCCCCTTCCCGACCACCGCGAGGAGGCGCTCGTTGGGCACGACGATCATCGTGTCCACGTGCTTCGCCATCTCGGCGATCCCCTCGTCGGCCTGTCGCATCCGCTTCCGCCCCTCGAACAGGAAGGGCTTGGTCACGATGCCGACGGTGAGCGCGCCCGCCTGCTTGGCCAGCTCGCAGACGATCGGGGCCGCGCCGGTGCCGGTGCCGCCCCCCATGCCGCAGGTCACGAAGACGAGGTCCGCGCCGCTCAGCGTGCGGGAGACCTCATCGCGGTTCTCCTCGATCGCCTGACGCCCGATCTCGGGTCGGGCGCCGGCGCCGAGTCCCCGCGTGAGCTTCTTGCCGATCTGGATCTTGACGTCGGACTTGGAGTTGAGGAGCGCCTGCGCGTCGGTGTTCACCGAGATGAACTCGACACCCTCGAGGTGCTCCTCGATCATGCGGTTGACCGCGTTGCCGCCACCCCCGCCGACGCCCACGACCTTCATCCGGGCGGTCTGCGAAGCGTTCTCCTCGAACTCGAAGATGCTCATCGGCGGCGCTGCTCCATCGGTCAGGCGTGAGGTCAGGTCTCGCGGATCCGGTGGCGGAATATAGCCCAAACCACCCTGGCCATCACCTGCGTGGCCACGCTGGGTAGACGAACGGGAGGCGAAACCGAAACGGCGATGAGCGAGCGCATTTTTCCACTGCGCCGTTCACCACCGAGCAGATTTGTGATGCCACTAGGGGCGCGGTGCGGACGCTTCGCGCGCCCGGCGCGAGGCTACCAGAAATCCTGCAGCCAGGTCTTGAATCGGGCCGCGAGGTGGTCCATCGAAGGGGTCGCCGCTCCGACGCTCAGGCGCTTCCCCTTCCCCGCACCGGTCCCGATCGCCACGCGGTGCGCGCCGTACTGCACGAGCCCCGTCACGGTCGAGAAGCGGGGCGACTGCACCGAGTCGGCGAGGCCGCCGAGGAACTCCCCCGGCACACCGAGGCGGGCCCCTGTGCCGAAGACGTCACTGGCGAGGTCCGCGGTACCCGGCTGCGCCGCCGCGCCTCCGGTGACCACCACGCCCGCCGAGAGCTTCTTGATCAGCCCCGCCTCCTCCACATGACGCAGGACGATCTCGAAGATCTCCTGCGTGCGCTGGTGGATGATGTGGGCCAGCAGCTCCCGCGGGATCTCGCGGTCCCCCTGCGCGCCAGTGCTGGGCAGCCGGATCTTCTCGCCGTGTGGCACCATCGGCTCGTAGGCGGCGCCGTACTGCTCCTTGAGCCGCTCCGCGTCGGCCTGCGTGACGCCGAGCCCGTGCACGATGTCGCCGGTGACGTTGAGCCCGCCGTACCCGATCGTGCCGAGGTAGCGGATCTTCCCCTCGTGGAAGACGGCGACGTCGGTGGTCCCGGCGCCCATCTCCACCAGGGCCACGCCGAGCTCCTTCTCGTCGTCGGTGAGCACCGAGAGCGCGCTCGCCAGCGGCTCGAGCACCAGCTCGCTCACCTTGTAGCTCGCGCGCTCGACGGCCTTCCGCAGGTTCATCGCGGGCGAGGAGCCGATGGTGACGAGGTACATCTCCGTCTCGAGGCGGGTGCCGATCATCCCGATCGGGTCGCGGATGCCGATGTTCTTGTCGACCGTGTACTCCTGCGGGATCGCGTGGATCAGCTCGCGGTCCTGCGGGATGGCCTGCGCCCGGGCGACGGCGTTCGCGCGCTCCACGTCGGCGCGGGTGATCTCGCTCCCGGTCACGGACGCGATCCCGGTCGACGTCATCGCCTGCACATGCTCCCCGGCGATCCCGGCGTACACGCTCTCCACCTGCGCTCCCGCCATCCGCTCGGCGTCCTGCATCGCCTTGGTGATGGAGCGCTGCGTCTCGTCGATGTCGGCCACCACGCCGCGGCGGAGCCCGGTGGTGCGCGCCTGCCCCACGCCGAGGATGTTCACCGTCGGGTGCTTGGGGAGGTCGCCCACGACCTCCGCGATCACCGCGGTGGTCTTGGCGGATCCGATGTCGAGGCCGGCGACGAGTCGATCGAGGTTCATGCGTGGGTCAAGGCGCTGGGGAGAGTCGGGCGATCACCTGATCGCGGAAACGCAGGTCGAGCTCCGCGGCCTTGAGGACGCGACGCGCGAGGTCGAGTTCCACCGGCCGCACATCGCCCAGCCGCCGCGCCGTCACGTCGGCCCGCGCGAGCACGCGATGTTCCGGGAAGACGAGGACCACCTCGCCACGCGGGGTGCGGCGCACCTCGCTCACGCGAGCGAAGAGGGCCGGTTCCTGCGCCCGCAGCTCCCCGAGCAGCCGGAGGAGCAGCGTGTCCCGCGACGCGAGCACCGGCAGGTCCACGTCGATCCGTGTGGGGTCCACCGGCAACGAATCCCCCGCCGCATCGGTGACCACCAGCCCGCGCGCCGTGCTCACCAGCGCCACCGGCGGGTTCTCGGTCACCCGCACGACGAGGGTTCCCGGGAGCCGCCGCCCGATGCGCACCTCGCGCACCTGGGGATGTTCCCGCACCCGCGCCTCGAGGGGCGACATGTCGTCCCAGACGGACGCCGTGGTATCGACCCTCAACCGCGAAACGATTTCGTCGGGGGCGGCGTAACGCGCGCCCTCGATCTCCACGCGGCGCACCCGGAAGAAATCCATGCTCTGGAGCAGGGCCCGTCCCCACCACGGGGTGGCGAGGAGCGCGAGCGCGGCGAGGAGCAGGCCCGCGCGGCGCATCCGGCGGCGCAGGGGTGTGGCCTCGGGCGCAGCGCCGGCAGCGCCCGCCCCACTCCCGCGACCGGGGCTCACCGCGCCTCCAAGAGCGTTAGCAGCTCGGGCCCCGTGCGCGTGATGTCGCCGGCACCCACCGTGAACACGACGTCCCCGTCCCGCACGAGCTGCGCCAGCGCGGCGGCGAGCGCCGTGCGCGGCCCTTCCCACGCCGGTGCGTGCCCCGCACGCTTCGCCGCCTCCGCGACGAGCGCGCTCGTGACCCCGGGCATCGGCTGCTCCCGCGCCGGGTAGATGTCCGCGAGCGCGACGACATCGGCGAGGGCCAGCGCCTCGCCGAATTCCGTGGCGAAGTCCCGCGTGCGCGAGAAGAGGTGCGGCTGGAAGGCGACCACGATCCGCCGCCCGGGGAACGCCTCGCGCGCCGCGCCCAGCGTCGCGCGCACCTCGGTGGGATGGTGCGCGTAGTCGTCCACCACATCGACGCCCGCGGCGCTCCCGATCCGCTGGAAGCGCCGCTCCGCGCCGACGAACGCCGCGAGTCCCGGCGCCATCTGCTCCACCGTCAACCCCCAAGGCCCGATGCCGCAGGCGAGCGCGGCGAGCGCGTTCCGCACATTGTGCAGCCCCGGTACGCCGAGCGTCACGCTCCCGAGCGCCTTGCCATCGTAGGCGACCTCGAAGCGCGTGCGGCCGTCCACGTGCCGCACCTCGCGCGCGACGAGCCGTGCGTCGGGGCTCGAGAGCCCGTACCGGATCACCTCGGCCGTCGCCGGCGAGGGGAGCGCGTTCGCCCCCGGGTCGTCCGCGCACAGCACCACGTAGCGCGCGCGACCGACGAAGGTCGCAAAGGTCTCGTGGATGTCCTGCAGGTCGCGATAGATGTCGAGGTGGTCGGCCTCCACGTTGGTCACCACGGCCACGGTCGGGTGGAGCGCGAGGAACGAGCGGTCGTACTCGTCCGCCTCCACCACGAAGACGTCGGACCCGCCGCGCGAGAGGTTCCCGCCCCACGCCGCCACGCGCGCGCCGACGACTCCCGTGGGCGCCTTCCCCGCGGCGGCCAACGCCTCGGTCGTCATCACGGTGGTGGTGCTCTTGCCGTGCGTCCCCGCTATGCCGATGAGCGCGCCCCCCGCCGTCGCCTCCGCGAGCGCCTCGGCGCGACGGATCACCGGGATCCCGAGCATCTGCGCACGAAGCAGCTCGGGGTGGTCCTTCGGGATCGCGCTCGAGACGACGAGCGCGCGGTGCCCCTCGAGGTGGGCGGGATCGTGTCCGCGCGCGGCCTCGATGCCGAGCGCGCGGAGGTCGGCCGCGCCGTCGGGGTTCTGGTCGCACCCGGTGACGCGCGCACCGCGGCGGTGGCAGAGCTCGGCGAGTGCGCTCATGCCCGCGCCGCCGATCCCCTGGAAGTGGATCGGGCGCGGATCGGAGGGATCGAGCAGGGGCATCAGGGAAAACTAGGCGGGCGCGTACGGTGCGTGCGGCGCGTTCGGCTGCACGAGCCGTTCAGGGAGCGGCGAGCAGGCGGCCGATGTGCGCCGCGATCTCCGCGGCCGCGTGCGGGCGGCCGCGCGCCGCCGCGGCTGCGGCCATGGCGGCCAGGCGGGAGCGGTCCGCGAGGAGCCCGCCGACCACGCGCGTGAGCGATTCCACCGAGAGGTCGCGCTCCGGCAGGTGCACCGCGGCTCCCGCGGCCTCGAGCACGCGCGCGTTCGCCGTCTGGTGGTCCTGCGCGGCCGTGGGGAGCGGCACGATCACCGTCGGCACCCCCCACGCGCAGAGCTCACTCGACCCCATCATCCCGCCGCGCACCAGCGCGAGGTCGGCCGTGGCGTACGCCTCGGCGATCGGCGCGATGTACGGGAGCACGCGCACGTCGGGCCGGTCGAGGTGCTTGAAGCCGTCGTGGTGCGCGCGTCCGGTGGACCAGAGCACGCAGAGCCCCTTCGGGAGCCCCTGCTCCACCCACGCGGCCACCGCGCGGTTGAGCGCACGCGCGCCCTGCGACCCGCCGAAGACGAGGAGCACGGTGGCGTGCGCGGGGAATCCCCAGCGCGCGCGCGCGGCTGCGGGCGCCGGCCGGATGTCCGGAGGCGGCTCGATCGGGTTCCCGGTGTCGCGGTAGACGCAACGCCCCTTCGGCAAGTGCCGCTCCGCCTCGGGATACCCGAGGTACGCCTCGCGCGAGAAGCGCGCCGTCCAGCGCGCCGTGATCCCGGGTGTCGCATCGCCGATATGCTGCACCACCGGCACGCCGCGCCGCGACGCCCAGAACGTCGTGAGTCCCGACGCGTAGCCCCCGGTGCCCACGACGAGCGCTGGAGGCGTCGCGCGCGCGAGGCGATTGAGCGCCCCCCACCCGCTCATCGCGCCGCGCAGCGTCTTCCAGTTCTCCCACACGCGCGGCCGGTAGAGCGGGTGCAGGTCGAGGAGCAGGAACGGGAACTCGGTGGTGGGGAGGATCTCCCGCTCGATGCCGCGCTGCGCGCCGACGAAGAATGGGGCCACCCCCGGTCGCGCGCGCATGAGGGCGCGCGCGATGGCGAGCGCGGGATAGAGGTGTCCGCCCGTGCCGCCCCCGGTGAAGAGGACGTTCACCGTGCTCACCGCCCCGTCGCGAGCGGGTCCGTGGCGCGCTCGCCGATCACCCGCTCCTTCGTGCTGCCGATGTTCACGAGGATCCCCGTGAGCAGGAGCGAGAGCAGGATGTTCGAGCGGCCGTACGAGATGAACGGCAGCGTGAGGCCCGTCGTGGGGAGGAGCCCGATCACCACGCCCAGGTGCAGGAACGCCGTCACGAGCATCGTGGAGGTGAGGCCGATCGCCACGAGCTGCTGGAAGGGCGAGCGCGCCGCCTTCGCGATCCTGAACCCGAGCCATCCCCAGAGTGTGTAGAGCAGGATCAGCCCGCCGAGCCCGACGAACCCCCACTCCTCGCCCACGTTGCTGCCGATGAAGTCGTTGTACGGCAGCGGGAGGAAGCCGAACTGCTGCCGCCCCTGCCCGAACCCGACGCCGAAGAGGCCGCCCGAGCCGACCGCGATCAGTGACTGCTGCAGCTGGTGGTTCACCTGCACCGCACTGTCCGCGCCAGCGGCGAACCCGAGGATCCGGCGCAGCACGTACTCCAGCTTGTGCGCATACGTCCAGAGGAACGGGGCCCCGAGGATCCCCATGACGACGAAGTGCCCGATGCGGGCGCCGGCCGAGAAGAGCATCACACCCATCACGAACGCGTAGAAGATCACGACCGAGAGGTCGGGCTCCGCCACCACGAGCGCCGAGAGCACGCCGAGGATCACCATGAACGGCAGAAGGCCTTTCGAGAGCCGGCGGAGCCCCTCCTCCCCGCCCTTCTTCACGATCAGCATCGCGGTCCACATCACCACGGCGAGCTTCCCCAGCTCGGACGGCTGCAGCGACCCGCCCAGCAGGAAACGCCGCGAGCCGTTGATCGGTGGGGCAATGGAGATCGTGAACGGCAGGATGACGACGAGGAGCAGCAGGATCGTCAGTGCCATCAGGGGCCAGGCCCACCCCCGCCAGCGCTCGGCGTCGAGCTTCGCGCAGACCGCGAAGGCGACGATCCCCACGCCCACCCCGGTGAGCTGCCGCCAGAGGAAGAACCAGCTCGGCCGCCCCTCGGCCATCGCGGCGCCGGCGCTCGCGGAGTAGAGCGTGGCCAGCCCGAACGCGAGCAGGGCGGCCGTCACCATGATCATCGCCCTCGCCTCGAGCCCCATCCGCCAGCGTTCACGGGAGTGCGTGGCGGCGTGGGGCAGCGGCGTGGCGCGGCGCGTGGACGCCGGCAGCGGCAGCGAGGCGGTGGTCATGCGCCGAGGGCGAGGCGGCGGAAGGTCGCGCCGCGCTCCTCGTAGTTGCGGAACATGTCGTAGCTCGAGCAGGCAGGGGCAAGAAGGACCGCGTCGCCGGGCGCGGCGAGCGCACGGGCGCGGGCGATGACTTGCTCGAAGGACGATCCGAGCCGCTCCACCGCCACGTGCGCGCCGAGGTCGTGCGCGATGCGCTCCGCCGACTCGCCGTACGCGAGCACCGCCTTGGCGCGCCCCTGCAGGGCATCGAGGAGCGCCGTGTAGGGCCCCCCCTTGTGGCGCCCCCCCAGGAGGAGGATCGTCGGGCGGGTCATGGCCTCGAGCGCGACACGGGCCGCGCCGATGTTCGTCGCCTTGGAGTCGTTCACCCAGAGCACGCCGTCGCGCTCCCCGAGCGGCTCCAGCCGGTGCGCGATCGCCTTGAACCCACGGAGGCCTGCCGCGATCCGTGCACGTCCGGTGGTCGTCTGGTCCCCCGGCATCGCGTGCCAGACCGCCAGCGCGGCGGCGAGTGCGTTCGCGATGTTGTGCGCGCCAAGCAGCGGCAGGAGGGCGCGCTCCAGCAGGGCGCTCCCCGCGAGCACGAGCATCTCGCGGCTCGCGTCGAACGTCGCGTCCGCGTCCCCGTCGCCAAGCGAGAACCGGCGCGCGATGCCCGCCAGGGATGCCGTCCGGCGCATCACCTCGGCGTCGTCCCCGTTCACCACGCGCACGGACGCGGCGCCGGCGTTCCGGAAGAGGAGCATCTTGTCGCCGTAGTACTCCTCGAGCGTGGCATACCGGTCGAGGTGGTCGGGCGCGAGGTTGGTCAGCACCGCGACCTGCGGGGCCACGGACGGTGTGTCGTGCAGCTGGAACGAGGAGAGCTCCACCACTACCCACTCCGGCCGCTGCCCCGCGAGCGCGACCTCCGAGAGCGGCGTGCCGATGTTCCCCGCCTCGACCGTCTCGTGGCCGAGTGCGCGCAGCAGGTGCGCGACGAGGGCGGTGACCGTGGTCTTGCCGTTGGTCCCTGTGATGCCCACGTAGGGCACGCCAGGGAGCGCGCGGAGCGCGACCTCGATCTCGCTCAGGACCAGCGCGCCGCCGGCGCGGGCGGCCTCCAGCGCGGGCGCGGAGGGCGGGACACCCGGACTCACCACCACGGTGCGCGCCCGCCGGATCCGCTCGAGGTCGTGCCGGCCCGCCTCGGCGGTGATGCCCGCGGCCGTGAGCGCCGCGGCCGCCTCCATCACGGCCCCGCCGCTGCCGGCGTCGCTCGCGTAGACCGGGACCCCCGCGCGCGCGAGGAGCCGCGCGGCCGCCCCACCGCTCCGCCCGAGCCCGATGACCGCGACCTCGCCGCGTGCCGACAGGGCCGTGAGCGGTGCCGGCGTGGTCACCGGATCTTGAGCGTTGAGAGCGCGAGAAAGGCGCAGAGGACGCCGAGGATCCAGAAGCGCACCACCACGCGCGTCTCCGGCCATCCCTTCAGCTCGAAATGGTGATGGATCGGCGCGCGGAGGAAGACCCGGTGGGCCTTGGCGTACTCCACCCCGTGCCGCCGCTTCCGCACCTTGAACACGGTGCGCTGCACGATCACCGAGAGCGTCTCCGTCACGAACACCCCGCCGACGATCAGCACCAGGAACTCGCTCTTGAGCAGGATCGCCACCGCGCCGAGCGCCCCGCCGAGCGCGAGGGAACCAGTGTCGCCCATGAACACTTGCGCCGGGTGCGCATTGTACCAGAGGAACCCCATCGCCGCCCCGAAGACCGCCGAGCAGAAGATCGTGAGCTCGCCCGAACCGCGCAGGTAGAAGATCTGGAGGTACTCGGACGCGTCGAAGCGCCCCATCACGTAGGCGAACATCGCCATGGTCAGCATGGCGATCGCCATCAGCCCCGCCGCGAGCCCGTCGAGTCCGTCCGTGAGGTTCACCGCGTTGCTCGTCCCCGTCATCACGAACGCGACGAAGGGGAGGTAGAGCAACGGGATGGCCGGGATCATCAACGTGTACTTGTAGAACGGCAGCGTGGTGGACGCGCCCGGGAGGTTGTTGAGGGGGTACTGCCAGAGGATCAGCCCGAGACCGAGGCCGATGGTGACTTGGCCGATGAGCTTGTACCGCTCGACCAGTCCCTCGTTGTGCTTCCCCTCCCGCTTCTGCTTGAGCTTGAGGTAGTCGTCCAGGAACCCGATTGCGCCCATGAGGACCGTCACGGCGAGGGCGAGCCAGACGTAGCGGCTGTCGAACCGCATCCAGAGCAGCGTCGAGAACGTCACGGCCGCGAGGATGATCAGCCCCCCCATCGTCGGCGTGGTCCCCTTCCCCGCGTGCGAGTCCGGCGTGCCCTGGCGCACCACCTGGTGGATGGCGAGCCCCTGCAGCCAGCGCAGCATCCACGGCCCCACCACGAAGCAGACGAGCAGCGCGGTGATCGCCGCGCCCGCGGCCCGGAACGAGATGTAGCGGAAGATGTTGAACCCGCTCACGTACGAGGTGAGGGGGAGCAGGAACTCGTACAGCATCAGCCCTTGGCCCAGGTGGTGAGGAGCGGCACGAGGCGTTCCAGCTTCACGCCGCGCGAAGCCTTGAGGAGGATGGCCGCGTTCGCAGCGAGGCGGGGCGCGAGGAGCGGCCAGAGGTCGTCGACGTCGCCGGCGGTGATCACGCGCGCATCCCCCGGCGCGGCGGCCCGGAGCGCCGCGGCGAACTCGCCGATCCCGCACACGAGGTCGTGCCCCCCGTCGAGCGCCGCCTGCGCGAGCTCGCGATGGGCCCGCTCCGCGTGCGCGCCGAGTTCGCGCATCGTCCCGAGCACCGCAACGCGTTGACGCCCGCCGCCGACGTCGCGCAACAGGGCGAGCGCGGCGCGCGCCGAGCCGGGGTTGGAGTTGTAGGCGTCGTTCAGCAGGAGCGCGGCCCCCAGCGACTGCACGGCCGAGCGCATCGGCGGGGCCGGCATCGCGGCGATCCCGCGCGCGGCGTCCGCGGCGGCCACGCCGAACTCCCGCGCCACCGCCAGCGCCAGTGCGGCGTTCTGCAGGTTGTGCCGCCCGCGCAGCGGGACCTCGACGCGCACGCCGTCGTGCTCGAGCCACCCTCGGCCGTCGGCGTGCAGGTCGTGCGCGCCGAGCGTCGCCGCGATCACCCGCCCCGCGCGGCGCGTCGCCTCGGCGACCATCGCGCCATCCGCCCCGGGCACCACCGCCACCGGCACTCCCTCGCAGAGCGCCATCTCCTCGGCCATCACGCCCGCCAGACTCCCGAGCCCCTCGAGGTGTTCCTCCTGCACGGTGGTCACGAGTGCCAGGTCGGGGCGCACGATCTCCCGCAGCGTGGCGATCTCCCCCGGCTCGTTGGTGCCGCACTCGACCACCGCCACCTCCGCGGCATCCTCGAGCGCGAGAAGGGTGAGCGGCACCCCGATCCGGTTGTTCAGGTTACCGGTGGTGGCGTGCACCTCGAACCGGCTCCCGAGGGCGGCACGCAGGAGTTCCTTGGTGCTCGTCTTCCCGTTCGAGCCGCCGACGGCGATCACGGGATGCCCCCACGCCAACCGGCGATACCGTGCGAGCGCCCCGAGCGCGACCAGGGTGTCCGGCACCTCGAAGACGGGCACCCCGAGCGACGCCGCGCGCCGCGCGTCGGAGACCACGAGCGCGGCCGCACCGGCCCGCACCGCGTCCGCGAGGAAGTCGTGCGCATCGAAGCGCTCCCCGCGCAGCGCGACGAAGCAGGCGCCCGGGCCCATCGCGCGCGTGTCGGTGGTGACTCCCGTGATGGCGCGCTCATCGCGGGGGCCACCGCCCAGCGCCTGCGCGATCCGGCGCAGCGACCAGAAGGTGCGTTCCGGGATCACGGGGCCCCCGCGGCCGCGAGTTCCTGCACGATCACCTTCTCGTCGAACGGGAAGGTCTCGCGCCCGCGGATCTGGTAGGTCTCGTGCCCCTTCCCCGCCAGGAGCACCACGTCGCGCGCGGGATCGGCGAGGGCGATCGCGTGCGCGATCGCCGCGCGGCGATCCTCGATCCGGTCGAAGCTCCCTGGCGCGAGCGGCGCCACGATCTCGTCGATGATCCGCTCCGGATCCTCGGTGCGGGGATTGTCGCTGGTGACCACGATCCGGTCGGCATGATCACGCGCGGCGATCGCCATGAGCGGGCGCTTCCCGCGGTCGCGGTCGCCGCCGCAGCCGAAGAGCGCGATCAGGCGCCCCGCCGTGAAGGGCCGGAGCGCGACGAGCGCGCGCTCCAGCGCATCCGGGGTGTGGGCGTAGTCGCGGATCACGGTGGGACGTTCGCGCAGCATCTCGAGGCGGCCGGGCACCTGCGGCAGCGTGGCGAGGCGGGCGGCCACGGCGGCCGGCGCCTCGCCGAACGCGATCGCGGCCGCCGCGGCGCCGAGGGCGTTCGCCACGTTGAAGTCGCCGATCAGCGGGAGCCGGAAGGACACCGACCCGCTCGCCGTGTGCAGCATGCCGGCGCTCCCCCGCGGCGAGTACGTCACGTCGCTGGCGCGCACGTCGGCGCGCGCGGTCAGGCCGAAGCGGAGCGTGCGCGGCGCCGCGGGGAGGCGCGCCCACGCGGCGTCATCCGCGTTCACCACCGCCGTGGCACCGGGGGCGAGCAGGCCCACGAGCCGCGCCTTGGCGGCGAGGTACGCGTCCATCGTGCCGTGGTAGTCGAGGTGATCGCGGGTGAGGTTCGTGAAGACCGCCGCGGCGAACGCGACGCCGAGCACGCGTTGCTGGTGGAGTGCGTGCGACGAGACCTCCATCGCGACCGACCGCACCCCGGCGTCCACCAGCGCGCGCAGCGTGCGCTGCAGTTCCACGGGCCCCGGCGTCGTGAGCCCCGCACCGCCAGGGAGCGGCTCCCCCGCACTGCCGACCAGCACGCCGAGCGTGCCGATGCTCGCCGCGCGCGCACCCTCGGTGTCCAGCAGGTGGCGGAGGATCCCCACCGTCGTCGTCTTGCCATTCGTGCCGGTGACGCCGACCACGCGGAGCGCGCGCGCTGGCTCGCCGTAGAAGGCCGCGGCGGCGATCGCGGCGGCGACGCGGCCTTCGCGCACGACGAGCACGGGGAGCGTGGTCGCGCCGGCGTCCTCGACGATGGCGCAGGACGCCCCCGCGCGCTCAGCGTCCGCGAGGTACGCGTGGCCATCACCTGCGGTGCCGCGCACCGCGACGAAGCAACTGCCGGCCGAGACCTGTCGGCTGTCGTCCGTAAGGCCCGTGACGACGTCGACGGTCGCGCCCCGCGCCTCGACCAACTGCCCCGCGCGCCCCAGCGCCTCTCGGATCCGCGCGAGAGGGATCGGCACCGCGCGCGTCGCCGCGCGCCTGGACGCGCCGGGGTCCACCGTCACTGGCGCGCCGCGAGCCGCACCATCGTGCCGGCCGGGAGCAGGGTGCCGGCACTCGGACTCGTGAGGGGCGCCTCGGAGGCGCGCACGACGGAGACCCGGAATCCCGCGCGGTGCAGCTCCCGGACCGCTCGCCGCGTGGGCAGCCCGCGCACGTCGGGCACCGCGCGCGCGCTCCGCACCCGCTTCGGCTCGGGCAGCTCCGTCCCCAGTTCGATCACGAAGGGCGTGCCGGCCGACTGGACCTCCTCCACGCCCTCCACGTCCTCGATCGCCGCGGCAGCGCTCGCGACCTCGGCCGCGCGTGCCGCCTCGGGCGGACGCACCTGCGGCCCGGCGAGCCGCCGGGGGTCGAGCGCCGCATCACGCGCAGCGATCACGGCGGTGAGCACCGCCTTCGTCACCGGCGCCGCGGTGCGGCCGCCGTAGTAGGCCCCGTCGGGATCGTCGAGTTTCACCAGGATCACCAGCTCGGGCGACTCCGCGGGAAAGAGCCCCACGAAGCTCGCCGTGTATGCCCCTTCCTCATACCCGCTGCCGTCGGTCTTGACGCGGCGCGCCGTGCCCGACTTGCCCGCCACCTCGTAGGAGGCCAGCTCGGCGGAGGTCGCCGTCCCCGACGCCACGACATCGCGCAGGAGGCCGAGCATCGTGCGCGCCGTCTCCTCGGTCATGATGCGGCGCACCACGCGGCGTCCCGCCCGGAACTCGACCTCGCCGTCCGGCGTCCGGATCTCCTTCACCAGCACGGGCTCCAGCAGCTCACCGCCGTTCGCGATGGCGCCATAGGCCATCGCGAGTTGCAGCGGCGTCACCGCGATCTCGTATCCCATCGCCAGCGACGCCGGCGACTGGCGCGACCACTCGCGCGGCGGACGGAGGCGGCCCTGCGACTCGCTCGGATACGGCACGCCCGTGGTCATCCCGAATCCCGCGTCCCGCAGCGTCTCGTACTGTTCGCGGGGCGTGAGTCGCTCGGCGAACTGGGCCATCCCGATGTTCGACGAGTAGCGCACCACCTCGGCGAAGCTCATGGCGCGCGCCCGGTGGATGTCCGTGATGACGCGGCCGTTGAGCTTGAAGGTGCCGTTGTGCGTGTCCACCGAGTCGGTCAGTCGTGCGCGTCCGCGCTCCAGCAGGGCCGCGGCGATGAAGGGCTTGAGCGTTGAGCCCGGCTCGTAGGGCTCGGTGAGGGCCGTCGCGCCGGACGCATCGGCGCGCGCGCGCCGGCTCGCGAGCGCCCGGACCTCCCCCGTGTGGGGGTCGAGCACCACGATGTCACCACCGCGGGCGTTCATCTCGGCGATCGCGTCGGCGAGCGCGCGTTCCGCGATGTCCTGGAGCCCCTGGTGGAGCGTGAGCACCGCGGTGCGCCCCGGCGTCGGCGCCTCGAACGCCTCCTCGGGCGAGTTCACCCGCGCGCCGCGGCCGGCGCGCACGAGCACCGAGCGCCCGGCGGTGCCGCGCAGCACGTCGTCGAGCGACGCCTCGACCCCGCCGACCGCGTCGCCGTCCGCGTCGACGGTGCCCAGGAGCCGGCGGAGGCCGTCGGTCGCGGGTGGCACGCGTTCCACCACGGGCCGTGGGTGCACGCCGCGCATCGCCACCAGGTCCTCGACGTCCGTCGAGAGGTACCGGCCGGGGAGCTCGACCCACTTGCGGCCGCGGTCCACGGCACGCCGCACGAACTCCTCGGGCACGCCGATGCGGCGCAGCCCTTTCGCGAGCGCCGTGGCCGACTTCACCTCGGTGGGCGCGACGTCGAGCCGCACCAGCGCGCGGCTCTCCACCAGCACCACGCCCTCCGCGTCCAGGATCGCGCCGCGGGCCGCCGGGAGCTCGCGCGTCACCGTCTGCTGGCCGCGCGCCCGCGTGCGCCACTCCTCGGTCTGCCCGAGCTGGACCCAGGCGGCACGGCCGAGCAGGGAGACGGCGAAGACGACGAAGGCGCCGTGGACGACGCCGACGCGGCTGAGACGGATCACGGTGTGGCGGTATCCCGGGTGGAGCGTGGCAGACGGATGACGAGACTGTCGGGCGGGATGCGCATCCCGAGGCGCTCCTCGGCGATCCGACCCAACCGGGCCCGGCTCGATGCGTCACGGATCGCCCCTTCCAGGGCGGCCTGCTGTGCCTCGAGCGCGGCCCGGCGCTGCCGGAGCTCCCCGAGCTCGCGCGATTGCGCCTGCCCGGTGCTCCGCCTCCATATGACGCCTGTGGCCACCAGGAAGAAACCGAGGAGTCCCAGGAACACGACCGATCGTCCGCGCACTTACGCCCCCTGCCCCGTTGCCGCCTTCCGCCAGATGCGCAGGTGTGCGCTCCGCGCCCGCGGGTTCGCCGCGATCTCGGCCTCCGACGCGGTCACCGGCTTGCGCGTCACGAGCGTGCCGAGCGCCACGCCGCCACAGGTGCAGATGGGATGGCGCGGTGGGCAGGTGCAGGCCGTGCTCCACTCCCGGAACGCGTGCTTCACCAGGCGGTCCTCGCCCGAGTGGTACGCGATGACCGCGAACGAGCCTCCTGGCTCCAGCCGCTCGCGCAGGGTGACGAGTCCGGCGGCGAGTCCGTCCAGCTCCGCGTTCACCGCGATACGCACGGCCTGGAAGAGCCGCGCGAAGTCCGCCGGGCCGCTGCGCGGCCCGAGCACGGCGCGAATGGCTCCCACGAGGTCGTCACTCACCGCGAACGGTGCGCGCTCCCTCCGGTGCAGCACCTCGCGCGCGAGACGCCTGGCCTTGGGCTCGTCACCGTAGGCCTTGAAGACGTGCTCGAGCGCCTCGGCATCCGCGTGGTTGAGCAGGGTCGCCGCGTCCTCGCCCGCGGGAGACATCCGCATGTCGAGCGGCACGCCCGGGCGGAAGGAGAAGCCGCGCGCGTCGTCGTCGATCTGGCGCGACGAGACACCGAGGTCGAGGAGGATGCCGTCGAACCGCTGGCCGGCGAGCGCTGCGATCTCGTCGACCGCGTCGTGGTTCCCCTCCACCGCGACGAAGTGCCCCGCGCGCGCCGCGTCCGCCAGTCGCTCGCGCGCCTCGGCGAGTGCGGTGGGGTCGCGGTCCACGCCGGTGACGTGCACTCCGCGCTCGAGCAGCGCCGCTGCGTGCCCACCCCCTCCCAGCGTGCCGTCGAGCACACGGCGGCACTCCGCCAGCGCATCGCAGACGGCGTCGACGAGCACCGGCGCATGCCAGGCGGTGTCGTACCGGGAGGTCGAGAGCTCGGTCATCCCTCGAAAGATGACATGGGAGCCCCCTGAACGCCGACACCCGCCGTCGCGCGGGCGACGGCGGGTGTCGGGTGATGCCGGTGGTGCGACGCCTACGGTGTCGCCTTGCAGAGCGTCTTGACGGCGCCGTCGAGGTACGGGGAGAGCTGCCCGATCGCCCCGAGGATCTGGCCCGCGGCGTCCGGCGCGGTCTTGCCGCCGGCCTGCGTGTAGATCATCGAGTTGGTGGCGGCCGCCTGTGCCATCTTCGCCTCGTCGCAGTTCTTGCTCGCCTGGAGCCCCTGCGCGATGCTCGACGCGATGTAGTAGGACGAGACGCCGATGAGGAACTTCGCATTCCCCTTCGAGTCCGCGTCGACGATGGTGCTGTCGGCGAAGTGGAGGTACGGGAGCGCACGCTCGAACGACGCGGGCTTCTTCGGGTCCTCGGCGACGGCGGCGCGGTAGAACTTGTTGCCGATGCTGAGCGCGAACTGGCCCACCTGGTCGGCGTTGTCACCCGCGACCTTCGCCTGGCGGAGCGCGGCTAGCGCGCTGTCCGGCTGGTCGAGTTCGTTGTAGGCGACGGCGATCTGCGTCCACCCGTTCGAGATCTTCGGGTCGATCGCCAGCGCCCGCTTGGCCGCGGCGATGGACTGCTGCGTCTGGCCGGCGTTCTTGAGCAGCTGGGCGTAGATCTGCCAGCTCCCCGCATCGTTCGGGAACTTGCGCGTGCCGCGGGCCATCGCCTCGGCCGCCTTCTGCGGCTGGCTGTCGGCCGCGTAGAGCGCCGAGAGGCGCTGGAAGAAGCCGATGTCGGCGAGCGAGGTGTCCATCTGGACCATCTCCTCGCCCGTGGCGATCGCCGGCTTGTAGTCGCGGGACGCCGCGAGGATCTTGAACTGGAGCGAGACGAGCCCCACGTCCCCCGGGTTCTCGGCCACGGCCTTCACCACGATCTCCTTCGCCACCGTGTAGTTGCCGCTCGCCGCGAGCCCGTCCACGACCTGGGTCGCGAGGTTCGCGTTCGTCGGGTCGGTCGCGAGGAGTCGCACCATCAGGGTGTTGGCCTCATCGATGTTCCCGGCCGCCTTCTGCGCGTCCGCCGCGATCGCGAGCGCGTTCTTGGAGTTCGGGTCGATCGCGAGGATCTCGTTGGCCATCGCGAGGAGCTGTTCCTGCGACGCCTTCTGGCGCACGAGCACGTTCAGCTTGCAGTAGCGCACGAGCGTCGCGTTCGGATAGTCGGCGATCCCCTCGTCCGCCGCCTTCACCGCCTCGGCGTACTTCTCGCTGCGGGCGAGGTCGATGCACTTCTTCTCGTTGTCGAGCTGCTTGCGCGCGTCCTGGATGGAGCGCACGAGGTCCGAGACCGCGCGGTCGGGGCGGTTGCCCTCGGACGGGGGCAGCGGCTGCGAGAGGGAGTTGTCGCGGGTCAGCACGAGCCACGCGTCCACGCGGTAGACATCCCCGACCTTGGTCACCTGGCCGCGGATGTAGTCGTCGGCGCGCATGATCTTCGCGAGCTGCGCCTCGTCGCTGCGGCCGAGCTGCTCGTTCGGGTTGTACCCGGACTGCTGGAGGAACTGGATCAGGTCCTCGCGGCCGATGACGTGGAGGGCGCGGGGCGGGAAGGCGCGCGCCAGGCGATCGCGCAGCGCGTCGGCGGCCTCGGGGCCGGCGACCTTGTCCGCGGACCGGAAGACCTGGACGAGCATCTTCGGCGTGTTGGGGCCGGGCCCCTGCCGCGCAGGCTGCGCGCTGGCGGCGGTGGCCCCGAGGACGGCCGCCGCAAGGGCGATCGTGGCAAGGGAGCGGGCGTCAAGCCGAGCCTTCACGGTCATCTCCTCCAAGTCGTTGACTTTCATACCCCGGATACCACTCGAACGGTTCCCTGCCCAAGTGCGGGGATGGGCGAAGAGGGATTCGAACCCCCGACACCCTGCGTGTAAGGCAGGTGCTCTAACCAGCTGAGCTATTCGCCCCGTCCGGACTGCGGAACCGTCCGCCGGCCGAGCCGTCTGCTGCCGATGCCTACTTCAGGATCGCGATGGGGATCAGGACGCAGTACCCCGCCACCAGCAGGATCGGGGCCACCGTCATCCCGCCCCGCCAGAGGTCCGCGTACCCGATCACCAGCGCGGCGATGGCCAGCCCCCACCACAAGGAGGGCCGGGAGGCCAGCGAGCCGCGTACGCTCTCCGATGATGTCATAGAGGGTGGAGTTTAGGTCCGGCCGCTGGACGTGTCAACCAAATCCGCGGCGCCTTCACGAACCCTTAATGCGGCCTCCCTCCGGCCCATCCGCGGGATCATCGACCACCTCACCGAGCAGCGCGGCGAGCGCGCTCTCCCGCTCGCGCGCCTCCTGCGCGGCGTCCGCCTGCCGCAACCGTTCAAGTCGTGCCTGCTGGCGCTTCCGGCGCTGCCACCAGAGTGGCCCGAGCAGCAGCACGAGGACGAGGGAGAGCACCGTCAAGTCGGCAGCGAGCGCCAGCGCGCCGTACTGCCGCCGCACCCGCCCGCGCCACTCCTTCTCGAAGTCGGCGGCAGTCATGCCGAACGCGCTGCGCAGCGCGCGCTCGAACGAGCCCTGCGTCCGCCAATACTCGAAGAAAAGCACGAGCCCCCGTTCCCGGTCGATCGAGGCGAGCGCGGCCACCGCGTGGTGTGCGAGTGCGTACGAGCGCTGCGCGCGCTCGGTCCCCTGGTAGAAGCCGGAGTCCAAGCCCGCGAGCGTGGGGAGCCCCCGCCAGACGAGCCCGACGCTCGTGGCGATCACCTCCTGCCGGCCCCACTCCCCCGCCGCGAACGAGGCGTACCCCTCGTCGAACCAGCGGGGCACCCCCGCGCCGAGCGCCTCGTGGAGCGCGAGGTGGGCGAGCTCGTGGCGCAGCGTGACCACCGGATCGCCGGCGCCCGCGCCGGCGTCGCGCCCCTGCATCACGATGCGCTGTTCGAACGGGAACGCGATCGCCGCGCCCCACTCCGGGGCGCCCACGCCGATCCATTCGCGGAATCTCCGGTCGTCGGGCGCGAGCAGGAGCGTCACCGCGGCCCGCGGGCGCGGGAGTCCGGGAAAGGTGTCGCGCGCGAGCGCCGCCTCGAGCAGCGACCGCGCGAGCCGCTCCTCGTCGGCGTACGCGTAGAGCGTGAAGCGACCGCCGGCGAAGCGCGTGGCGCCTGGGGGAGTGAGCGCCTGCGCCCGGAAGGCGGGTGTCCCTGCCGCGCTGAGCGCGCCGACTGCGACGAGCGCGACGACCGCGGCGACCGCGGCGAGTGCCGCACCCCGCCGCACGGCCCGGCGGATCAGAGCGTGCGCGGCGGCTCTCCTCCCCCCTCCACCAGCTTGAGCGTCTCCGCGCACCGCTTCCCCCAGGGGTTGAACTTGTTGGCGGCGAACCCCGCCGCCCACGCGCGCTTCGCCTCCTCCGCCTCCCCGTTGAACCAATGCGCGCGCCCGAGCTCGAAGTGGGCCTCGATCAGGTTCGGTCCGAGCGCGAGCGTCTTCTGGAAGAACGTCTGCGCGTCCTCATACATCTCCCGCTCGAGGTACACCAGCCCGAGGTAGAAGTGGGCGTAGAGGGTGGCCTTGCGGTCGTTGTCGAGGCGGATCGCCTTCGAGAGGTGCTCGATCGCCTCGCCGAAGATCCGCTTCTTCAGGCAGATGTACCCCACGTTGATGCGCGCGAGCGCGTTGGTGGGCTCGCGGATGAGCACCTTCTGGAAGTTCATGAGGGCGTCGTCGTACTTGGCCTGCAGCATCTGCGCCCAGCCGAGGAGCGCCTCGCTCTGGGGGTCCCCCGGGGAGAGCTCGATCGCCTTGAGCAGCGCCTGCTCCGCCCCCTCGTGGTCGCCGAGCGAGAGCCGGCTCCATCCCTTCTCGATGAAGGTGCTCGCCCCGATGTGGTCGGCGTGCACCACCGGCCGCTCCCCGGAGAACTCGGGCGCGGAGCTCCCCTCGGCCGCCTGCTGCGCCTTCCACTTGTCGACGAGGGTCTTGATCTCGTCCTTGAAGGTCGTGAGGTCCGCGAGCTGCGCTTCCACGGCCTTGAAGAGTCCGACGATGTCGGCCTTCACCCTGGCGCGATCGGCATCCGCGAGCCCCGCGTCGAGGCGGCCCTCGATCGCCCGGTAGCGCGCGCGGTACGCTTCCAGTGACTCGTCAGGCATCGCGCCCCTCCCTCGCCAGCATCCGTTCCATCTCGATCCGCTCCGTTGTGGTGAGGAGGTGCCCGGCGGCCAGCACGACGAAGATCGCCTCGTCCTGCCGCACGATCCCCTCCAGGTATTCGCGCGCGAGGCCGCGATAGATCGCGGGCGGCGCCTCCAGCGCGGTCGTCGGCACCGTCCGCACGGCGAGCACGGCGTCGACGATCACGCCGATCCGCAGCTCGCCGACGACCATCACCAGGATGCGCGCGTCCTCCGCGGACGCCGCCGCGGGGAGCCCGAGCCGTTCGCGGAGGTCCACCACCGGGATGGTCTCGCCGCCATGCGCGATCACGCCGCGCAGCCAGGGAGCCGCGTTCGGCAGGAGGCGCGGGGGCGTGTAGCGCAGCACCCGCTCCACGGCGAAGATGTCGGCGGCGAAGAGCTCCCCCGCCGCCTCGAACGTCACGAGCTGTCGCTTGTCGGCCGCGCCTGTCGTCATCGTCCCTCCGTCCTGAGTCGGTCGGCGACCGTGGCGCGCAGGACGCCGACGTCCACGAGCGCCGCGATCCCGTCGTCGAGCGCGAGGAGTGCGCGCAGCACCGACCCCACGCGCCCCTCGGCCGCGGGGAGGGCGCGCCACGCTCGCCGCGGCGCGGCCACCATGTCCTCCACGTCGTCGAGCAGGAGCCCGAAGGGTCCGCCTGCGCCGTCGAGCACCAACAGCGCGCCGGCGCCCCCCGCGCGCGGGACGCCGAGCAGCACGCCGGCGTCGAAGACGGGGAGGAGGCGTCCCCGATGCGCGCACTGTCCGGCCAGTCCGGCGGCGGCGAGCGGGACGGCGATGATCTCGGGCGCGTCGACTGCCTCCTGAAGTTCCGCGAGCGGGAACGCGAAGCGCTCCCCCGCCACGCGCGCCAGGAGCACGCGGTGCTGGTCCCCCGCCAGCCGGCGCGCGGACGCGGGCCCGAGGAGCGGCGTGGACGGCGTGGCCTCCGTGGCGCCGCGGCTCATGCGGGCACCCCGGTGCGGGCACGCAGGAGTGCCGTCACCGATGCGGCGACGCCACCGAGCGGGGCCTCGACGTCGGCCCCCGCCTCGCGCAGCGCTTGGTGTGGCATGCCGTAGATCACGGAGGTCGCACGGTCCTGGACCACGGCCCCACCGCCGGCGCGGCGGATGGCGCCGAGCCCGGCAGAACCGTCGCGCCCCATCCCGGTGAGGACCACGCCCACCGCGCGCGCACCGAACTGCTCGGAGACGGAGTGGAAGAGCGGGTCCGCCGCGGGGCGCACCCCGTGCACCGTCGGCCCGTCCGAGAGCGCGATCGCGCGCCCCGTCGGCGTCGCGGTCACCGTCATGTGGTTGCCGCCGGGGGCGAGGTAGACGCGCCCCGATTCGATCGCCTCGCCATGCACCGCCTCGTGCACCGGGATCGAGGCGAGCTGGTCCAGCCGCCGGGCGAGGCCGGCCGTGAATCCGGGGGGCATGTGCTGCACCACGAGGAGCGCGGCGTCGAGGTCGGGACCGAACCCGGGGATGATCTCCGCGAGCGCGCGCGGTCCCCCAGTGGAACTGGCGATGGCGACCGCGGCGGTCGCCTGCCGGGAGCTGCGCGGGAGCGCGGCGGGGGTCCGCAGCCGCGGCCGCGCGAGCATGCTCACGCCGAGCACGTTCATCTGGGCGGCCGCCCGGAGCGCCTCGTCGATCCGCCGTACGCTCCCCGCCCAGGCCTCGCGCGAGGTGCCCACGGGCTTCCGCACGAAGTCCGCGGCGCCGAGTTCCAGCGCACGGATCGTCAGGTCCACCGAGCCGCGCGTGGTGGCGGCGCTCACCATCACCACGGGCCGCGGCGCCTCGCTCATGATGTAGCCGAGCACCGCGAGCCCGTCGAGGCCGGGCATCTCGATGTCGAGCGTCACGATGTCGGGGTCGAGCTGGTGCAGGAGGCGGAGGCCTTCCTCGCCATCGCGCGCGCTCCCCACGACGCGGAACCCGTCGAGCCCGTCGATCAGGTCGCGCAGCACCTCGGCGAGGAGCAGGCTGTCCTCGATGACCAGGACGCGCCGCTCCTCAGAGGACATGCTCACCCCCGCGCACCGAGCGCACCGTGAGCGTCCCGGTGTTCACGTCGAGCACGACGCTCCGGCCCGCGTTCCCGCCGACCTCCTCCGCGAGGAGGGGGATCCCCGCCGCCGCCAGCGCTGCGCGGGTGGCCGCGACGTTGCGCGCGCCCATCTGTCCCCCCGTCGCGCCGAGCATCGCGCCGAAGAGCGCCGCGCCGCCGGCGATCTTCGCCGTGATCGCCCCGCGCGCCCCCATGGCCTGCATGTCCGCGAGGAGGAGCGGCACCGCCGTCGCCGCGAAGCGCGCCGGGTTCGTGCCGTCGCGCGCCACGCTCGGGTCGGGGAGGAGCACGTGCGCCAGTCCCGCCACGCGGAAGCGCGCGTCGTGCATCGCGATGGCGACACACGAGCCCAGCCCGATGGTGACGAGCCGACCACTCCCGCGCGCCACGGCGTGGTGGGCGATGCGCACGTGCTGGTCCGTCACCGCGCCACCGGGCGGCGGAAGATCCGGTTGCGCGGGTCCACCGGCTCGAACAGGGCACGCGAGGGCCCCATCAGTGTCTCGACCTTGCCGAGCACGAGGAAGCCCCCCGGCACGAGCGCGTCGTGGAACCGGCGCAGCAGCGGTTCCTGGCTCGGCCGGTCGAAGTAGATGATCACGTTCCGGCAGCAGATCAGGTGCAGACCGCCGGACGGCGCCGGCTCGCCGAGCAGGTCGCGCCGCTCCACCTCCACGAGCGCACGCAGCTCGGGCGCCGCCAGGTGCGGGTCCGTCGTCGAGAAGTACCGCACGCGGAGGTCCACCGGCATCTCGGTGAACGCGTCCGTCGCATACGCACCGCGGCGCGCCGCGTCGAGCGAGGCGCGGTCGATGTCGCTCCCGCGGATGCGCACCGAGCGGAGGCGCGAAAGCGTCGCCGTGCGCTCGGCGTGCTGGTGCACGAGGGCCGCCAGCGTGTAGAGCTCCTCGCCGGACGCGCATCCGGCACTCCAGATGTCGAGGCGCGGGTCGGGGAAGGCCCAAAGAGCCGGCAGCACCACGCGCGAGACCGCTCCCCACGTCTCCGCGTCGCGATAGAGCTTCGTCACGTTGATCGTGAGCGCATCGAGGAGCAGCTCGTACTCCGTCGGGTCCCGGTCGAGGAGCGACTGGTAGGTCCCGAAGTCGGGGGTGCCCCGCGCCCGCATGCGCACCGCGATCCGCCGCCGGAGGCATCCGTCCTTGTAGTTCGCGCACCCGAAGCCGCGCTCCGCGGCGATCTTCGCGGTCAACGCCCGGAAGCCCGCGTCGTCGGCGGGGTCGGTGCTCACCGATCCCCACGCGAGGCCGAGAGCCGGTGCCGCGCCTCGCGGTGCGAGGGGTCGAGCACGAGCGCCCGTTCCCAGGCGCGTTCGGCCTCGAGGATGTCACCCTGCGACGAGAGGAGCGAGCCGATGCGCGCCCACACCTCGGGACCCAGCGTCTCGTGCTGCTTCACCGCGCGCCGGTACTCGTCGAGCGCCTGCTCGTGCCGCCCGGCCTCGAGGAGGAGGTCGCCCCGGTTGCGGTGCAGCTGTGCCATCCCGGGGTCCGCGGTGATCCCATGGTCGATCGCGTGCAGTGCGTCGTCGCCCTGGCCGTCGAGCGCGAGGGCGACCGCGAGGTTGTTGTGGAGCGCCGCTGCGTGGGGGTGCGCCTTCACGCCCTCACGGAGCACCTCGATCGCCTTGGGGAGGTGTCCGGCGAGGGCGGCGGCCAGGCCGGCCCAGTGGAACCAGACCGCCGCGGGCGCCCTGTCTCCGTAGAGCGGACGGGCGTGGCGGAGCCGGCTGTCGGCGTCCGCGAAGAGCCCCTGGCGGATGTGCAGGATGCCGAGGGAGAGGTGGACGCGCGGCTCCCCCTCGCCGCCGCGGATGAGCGCCTCCTGCAGCGAGGCCTGCGCGTCGTCGAGCCGGCCGAGGCGCTCCTGCGCGAGCGCGAGGTTGAGGAAGACGGCGGCCTTGGCGCCGCGCTGGCGCGACGCGGTCTCGAAGTCGGAGAGGGCGTCGCTCCACTTCCCGAGCCGCAGGTGAGAGAGCCCGAGGTGGAAGCGAGCGCCGAGGTCGTCCGGGCGGAGCTCGACCACGCGCCGGAACTCGCGCAGCGCCTCATCGAGCATCCCCGTCTTGTAGAACGCGAGGCCCAGGTTGCGGTGCTCCTCCACCCGCACGTCCGCGGTGTTGGCCTCCTGGGGCTTGGACTTCCCCACGCGGTGCAGGAACCCCGCGGTGGCGAGCCCGTAGAGCGCCTTCCCCACCTCGAACTCCACCAGTCCGCTCTCGTCGACGATCGCGGCGACATCGCGCCGCCCGTCGATCAGCGGCACCAGGGCCTTCTGCTCGCTCGTGAGGTGTGCGTCGCTCTCCACCAGACGCCGCCGGTCGAGCTCGAACACGAGGTCGAACGAGGGCACCTTCTTCTCGATCAGGCTCCACTCGTCCACCCGCCGCGCGCCCTCGAGGAGGAGCGACTCGGGGTTGATCGAGACGAGGAAGTCCTGCTCCTCCGGCCGGATGTCCGACTCGAAGTTGAAGGTCCCCTCGGCCCAGGTGAAGAGGAAGTAGACGGCCTCCTCGATCTGGATCCGGATCTGCGCGTGCAGGTTCTCGCGCGTGATCATCTGCTTCTCCACCAGCAGCTCGCCGAGGCGCTGGCCGCGCGCCTTGGCCTGCATGCCGACGGCCTCGTCGAGGTGTGCCTGCGTGAGGAGCCCGCTCTTCACCAGGATGTCGCCGAGGCGGTCGCGGCGGTTCACGATCGACGCATAGCAGATCTTCCCCGAGTCGAAGAAGATCGACCCGAAGTTGTTCCGGTGCGTGACCGAGAGGCAGCCGCTCTTCTTCCCCATCGCGAGGAGTTGCAGCACGTCGGGGAGCGAGGCTTCCTTGAGGGATCCGCGGATCGCCATCAGCGCATCTCCTCGATCAGGCGCCCGCCGATGTCCGGCCAGTCCCAGACCACGCGCTCCCGGTCGAGGAAGGTTCGGTCCCCGGCGGCGAGCGCGGCCGCGCCGGGGGCCATCGTGGCGGCGGCGTCGGCCCCGAGGCCGAGCTCCTCCCGCGCGAGCGCGGCATCGAGGTCCACCCCCCGCGACTCGGCGGCCTGCGCCAGCCGGTTCACCACGCCGATGAGCTCCCGCACGCTCTGCACCGTGGGATCGCAGACCACGTCGAGCAATTCCGGCGTCGCGGGTCGCCCGAGCGCCGTGAGGAACCGCGCGACCAGCTGCTCGCGGAGCGGGCGGTCCGGGGGCAGGATCTCGGCGGTGAGTCCTCCCTCGAAGCGCGAGCGCAGGCGCGCCGCGAGCTCGGGGATGTCCGCCACGCCGCGGTCGCTGGCGAGCACGATCTGCTTCCCCGCCTCCGTGAGCGCGTTGAACACCAGGAAGAACTCGTCCTGCGTCCGCTCCTTTCCGGCGAGGAACTGGATGTCGTCCACGAGGAGGACGTCGGCCGCGCGATAGCGGTTCCGCCAGCGCTCCACGCTGCCGTCCTGGATCGCGGCGATCAGCTCGTCCACCAGCACCTGGGCGTGCACGCACGCCACGCGCGTCTCACCCCCTGACGCCTCGGCGATCGCGTTCCCGATCGCGTGCAGCAGGTGGGTCTTCCCGACCCCGCTGCTCCCGGTGATCACGAGGGGGTTGTAGCGCGTGGCCGGGGCGGCGATCACGGCGTCCGCGGCGTGCACGGCGAGCTGGTTGGCCGCGCCGACCTCGAACTCCGCGCGCGTGAACGACGGGTTGGGGCCGCCGGGCGGCCGCTCGCCGGCCAGTGCCTCCTCCACGAGGTCCTCGGCCTGCGCCAGGCGCTCCGGGTCCCGGAAGAGCTCGTGCCCCCCGAGCTCGGCGTCGATGGCCGTCGCCTTCGCCTCGAGGTCGCGCAGGTGCTCGACCGCGTTCGCGAACATCTCGACGAGCGCGTCGACGTCGGGGTCCTTCGGCAGCGCAAGCGCGCGCTCGAGCACGGCGGTCCGGTATCCCTCGCCCTGCCAGTACGCGATCACCTCGCGCAGCCGGACCTGCCAGGACTCGACGTGCGACTGCACCACGCTCGTGACGTCGTCGAGGAAACTCAGGAATTCGCTCGACGACCTCGGGGCGATGATCGGGGTCGAGAAGGGCGTGTGCCGGGCGGAGGGGCTGCCGAGCGTCTCGCGCGCGAGCCACTGGTTGAGCGCACCCTGCAGCTCGCGCACGGAGTTCACGCCCCGCTGGGCGAGCGTGTCGAGCGCGCGGTCCGGCACGGAGACCCCACGCTCCGCGCAGGCGGCCCGGAGGATCGCCACGCGCGCCTCGAACTCGGGCACGCTCACGTCCACGACCAGACCGCCCGACATCCGTTGGATCAGGCGCTCGTCCACGTCCGCGATATCGCTCGGCGGACGATCGCTGGTGCAGACGATCTGGCGGCCGTCCTCCTGCATGGCGGTGAAGAGGCGCAGCAGCTCCGCCTGCATCTCGCGCCGGCCGGTGAGGAACTGGAGGTCGTCGAGGAGCAGGAGGTCCACGCGTCCCAGGCGCCGTCCGAACGCGTGCGTCTCGCCCGCCGAAACCGCGGCGTGCCACTGCTCCGAGAACTCGTCGAGCGTGAGCGCGAACACCTCGGCGGCCGGCTGGAGCTCCTGGAGCCGGTGCCCCACGGCCGTGAGCAGGTGCGTCTTGCCGAGGCCCGACCCGCCGTAGATGAAGAGCGGGTTGTACGTGGTGCCGGGCGCCTCCGCGACCGCGCGCGCGGCGGCCGCCGCGAGGCGGTTGGCCGAGCCCACGACGAGGCGCTCGAAGGTCAGGCGCGGGTCGAGCCGCATCTCAGCCGGCGCCCTGGCCGGTGCTCAGCCGGCGCAGCACGAGCTCCGAGATCCCGCGCAGCGTCTCGAACACGCCGGGGCCGTGCAGCGCGTCCGCCGGGAACGACGGGACGCCGCGGAAGTTCAGCGCCTCGTCCAGGTCCGGCACCGAGGTGATGATCTCCGGCGGGAGGTCCTGCTTGTTGTACTGCATCACCAGCGGCAGCGTGCGCGCGTCGACGCCCTGCTCGGCGAGGTTCGCGTGCAGGTCCTGCATCGACTCGATGTTCTCCGCGAGCTGCCGCGCCTGGCTATCCGCGACGAAGACGACGCCGTCGGCTCCCTGTAGCACCAGCTTGCGGGTGGTCTGGTAGTAGACCTGGCCGGGGACCGTGTAGAGCTGGAAGCGCGTGGTGAAGCCCGAGATCGTGCCGAGGTCGATCGGCAGGAAGTCGAAGAAGAGCGTGCGGTCCGTCTGGGTCGCGAGCGAGACCATCTGCCCCTTCCGGTCGTTCGGGACCTGCCCGTAGATGTAGTGCAGGTTGGTCGTCTTCCCCGACCGCCCAGGGCCGTAGTAGACGATCTTGCAGGTGATCTCGCGCGTCGCGTAGTTGACGAGGCTCACGGCGGGGTCAGGTGACGAGGACAGGAGGGATGCACGGCTACGCCCTCCCGAAGAGGGAGGCGAGGTTGCGGTTCAGCTCGCGCTCGAAGTCCTCGGCGAGCGCCGGTGGCTCCTCCTCGAGCCCTGCCTCCGGCAACGCCGCGCCGAGCGCGGTGCGCAGCTCCTCCAGGTACAGCTGAACGATACCCAATGAACTCTCGCGGTCGAAGACCGCGAGCAGCACGAACGGGTCCTCGGGGGACCCGACCTGGCCCAGCCAGAGCTGGCGCGTGGTCCCGGCATAGTGCAGCCCGCGGAAGGGCGTGCCGTCCACCAGGAGTCCCAACTGCTCCGCCGAGGCGTTGATCGCGGCCGAGAGCGCGCACGCGGTCTGCACGTCGAGCGACCGCCGGAAGCCCACCTGCGCGAGCACCTGGCCGCTCGTGTGCATCAGCACGGCGAGCTGGAGCCGCGCGTCGTCCACGAACTGCTTCAGGGGCGCGTCCGCCCAGCCGAGCGCGAGGGAGCGGCGCATCAGAACGACTCCGCGGCACGGAGCAGTTCCACCCGGAGGAGCCCCACGTTCACGCGGGGCTCGGCCACGGCGACCATGAGCAGCCCGTTCCGCCCCGCGGCGAGCACCCGTCCCCGTTCCGCCTCGAGCTCGAAGAACGAGACCACGCCGAACCCCGCGGCCTCCGAGGCGCCCACCGCCTTGCGGTAGAGCGACGCGGTGAGCGCAGCGAAGGCGGCGGTGCTCACGCCGATCTGCGCCGTCCCCTCGACGACGATGCCGTCCTCCTCGGAGACGAGGAGGCAGGCCGAGACCCCGCGGTGCCGGGTGATCGCGCCGATGAGCGGCGTGTACGCGCTCATCGGGCACTCCCGAGCCAGGTGCGGGCGACGCCGACGCAGCGCTCCAGCGTCCGTCGCGCGAAGCCGAGCGGCACGTCCGCGGGTGCCGCGACGAGCGCCATCGCGTCGTCCACCGGCGCCATCGCCACCGTCGCGGCCTCGGTCTCGATCACCAGGCGCGTCCAGGCGCCGAAGCCGAAGTGCCGCATCGCGCGGTCGGCCTCGTCGCTCACCCCCGTGAGGTGCGCCCCGATCTCCGGGCCGAGGTCCCGTCCGTCCGCGGTGCGATACTCCCCGGCCGCGATCAGGCCCTCGGCGTCCAGCAGGAGCGCCACCTGGCGCGAGTCCTCGAGGATCGGGTCGAAGAGCGCGGCCGCCGATTCGCCCGCGACCTCCGCCGGCACGATCGCCGACTTCCGGGGGCTGGGAGCGTTCGAGTCACGCGCCTCGACCACGCCCCGCACGGCGTCGAGCGCGCTCCGCACCACCTCGTCCGCCGGGTCGTCGGTGGCCGCCTGCGTCAGGTGGGAGAGCGCCTCGTCGAGCCGGCCCTGCCGATAGCGCACGAGCCCGAGGCCCCGGTGCGCGGTGCCGAAGCGCGGCTCGAGCGCGAGCACCGACTCCCACGCGCTCTCGGCGCGGGCCTCGTCCCCCTGGGCGAGCGCGATCCGCGCCACGAGGTCGTGCGCCTCGGTGCGCCCGGCGTGCCGCACCGCCCCGCGCTGCGCGACGCGGGCCGCGTGCTCCAGGTCGCCCCGGCTCAGGAGCGCCTCCGCGAGGGGGAGGAAGGCGAGGCTCTGCGGGTCCGCCGCCAGCTGCTCGCTGAGGGCGCGGATGTCGTCAGCCGACATCGGGAGCCTCCCGTTCGAGCACGTCGCACAGGATGGTGGCCGCGTCGACGCCCTGCGCGATGGCGGCGTGTCCCGGGTAGCCGGGCGCGGCGGAGACGAACGCGCTCCACACCGCGATCCCCTCGCGGAGGTCGCCGCGGCGGAAGGCCGCGGCGCCGCGCCGCACCGGCTCCGCCGTCTGATCGATCGGCGTCAGCCGCTCGGCCGGGAGCGGGTCGCGCGGCAGGGGCGCCACGCGCGACGCGCGCTCCGGCTGCCGCAGCCGGATCACCCCGGTGGTCACCATGCCGTACACGATGCGCGCGACGTCGAACTCGCTCATCGCGAGCGTCGCCGACATCTCGCGCAGGTCGCGCTCGCCGTCGATGAGCGCGAGCACCTGCCACTCCTGCGGCAGGAGGTCGAGCATCGGCGGGTGGTCCTCGTCCGGAGGGGTGAGATAGGGGATCACCGAGAGGTTCGGCACGCGGTCGGCGATCCGTGACCACTCGTCGATCCGGCGCGCACCCTCCATCAGCAGCGACTCGGTCGAGATGGGCACGCCCGCGTCCGGCAGCTCCTCCTCGTCCAACCCCTCCTCGAACCGGAAGAACCCCTCCCGCCAGGACATCAGCTCGAAGACGACGGCCTCGATCTGCAGCCGCATCTGCCGCTCGATCTCCTTCGTCGTCACGAGGCCGAGCGCGACCAGGATCTCCCCGAGCCGGCGCGTGTCCCCCTGCGCCTGCTCGCGCTGCGCGCGCGCCATGTCGACGTCGGAGAGGCGCCCGGAGCGCACGAGGAGGTCGCCGATCCGGTGCGGGTTGGAGCGGATGGCGGCGCTGATGATCTTCCCGTTCTCGAAGAGCACCGTGCCGGCGTTGTCGCGCAGCTCCGAGAAGACGCGCAGCGTCCCCGTCTTCCGGCTCAGGTCGAGGAGCTGGAAGACGTCGTGGATGCCGAGTTCGCGGAGCGGGCCCTCGATCGCCATCAGCCCTCCCGCCCTTCGGCGCTGTCGGGCTCGGTCCCCTCGAGCCGGTGCTGCACCTTGCGCGACTCGCGGAACGCCCGGCGCGCGTACTCGCTCTGCGGCTCGAGCAGCGCGACGCGGCGCCAGCAGGCCAGCGCCTCGCGGAAGCGCTCTTGCGCCGCCAGCACCACGCCCTGGAAGAAGATCGCGCCCACGTGTGTCTCGTCGAAGCGCAGCACGCGCTGGAAAGCGATGGCCGCGTCCTGCGTCCGCCCGACCTCGTGCAGCAGCTCGCCGAGCGCGATCAGCGCATCGAAGTGGTAGGGGTCGCGCTCGAGGAACTCGATCAGCATGCTGAGCGCCTCGCGCGTCCGGCGCGTGCTGCGGAGCACGCCGGCGAGCGCGAGGGTCGCGTCCGCGTATGTGGGCACCGACTCGAGCGCGGCGCGGAGCTCGCGCTCCGCCTCGTCGAACTCCCCGCGCTGGGTGAGGAGCTTGGCGAGGTCGTAGCGGACGGCGGCGAAGTCGGCGTCGAGCGTGAGCGCGTGCCGGTAGGCCGCGACCGCGGCGTCCACGTTCCCCAGCGCGCGCGTGATGTTGCCGATCCCGCGCAGCACGTCCGCGCGCTGCGGCGAGACGCGCCGCGCATGGTCGAGCGCCCGCAGCGCCCCGTCGGAGTCTCCGCGCTCGAAGCGCGCGGTCGCGACCAGCAGCAGCGCGTCGGGATCGTCCGGCGAGCAGGCGATCAGCTCCTCGGCGACCACACCCGCCTCGGCGCCGCGTCCGAGCATCAGCAAGCTCTGCGTCTGGCCGCGGAGGGCATCCGGATGGTCCGCCTCCCGCTCGCGCGCCGCCTCGAACCGCTCCAGCGCGTCCCCCCACGCCCCCTGCCGGCCGAGCGCCTCGCCCAGCAGGATGTTCCCCGTGGCCGCGTCGCCGCCGCGCGCGAGCACGCGCCGCGTCTCCGCCATCGCACGGTCGGTGAGTCCCTTCGAGAGGTAGTCGAGCGCCAGGCGGTAGGGGTCGCTCTCGAGCGGCTCCGCCGCCGCCGCGTCCACGGGCGCGAGCTCGGTGAAGAGCGAGTCGAGCAGGGTCGGGTCGAACGTGAAGGTGTCCACGTCCGTCGTCATCCGGTGCTCCCCGCCGAGCTCGGGGACCACCGAGAGGTCGGGATCCTCGAACTCGAGGTCGATCGCGAGCGCGAACTTCTGCCCCACGTAGTACGGGTCGAGCTCGAGCGCGAGCTTGGTCTCGCGGAGCGCCCCGTCGAAGTCGCCGAGGTTCGACAGGGTGAAGCTCAGGTTGTAGTGCGCCTCCGCGAACTCGGGCTTGGCCTGGATGGCGCGGGCGAACGCCGTGCGCGCCTCCTCGAACTTGCGGAGCTCCGCGAGCACCATCCCGATGCCGTTCCACGCGACCGCCTGCTCCGGCGCGGAGTCGAGCACCTGGCGGTACGCCTCGAGGGCGAGCTGGAAGCGCCGGCCGCGCGTGAGGAGGAGCGCGAGGTTGAGCCGCGCCTTCACGAGGTGCGGGTCGGAGCGCAGCGCGTCGCGGAAGGCGTCCACCGCCTCGTCCGGCGCACCGCCGTGGAAGAGCGCGACGCCGAGGTTGTTCCGTGCCAGCGCATACCCCGGGTCCACCTCGAGCGCGCGGACGTAGCTCTCGGCCGCTTCCTCGTGCCGCCCCGCCTGGTGCAGCGCCACCCCACGCTCGTTCCAGAGCTTGGGGCTCTCGTCCTGCTCCGCGATCAGCGACTCGTAGAGCTCGATCGCCGGCAGCGGCTCCTTCTGGATGAGGTGCAGCTCGGCCATCGCCTGCACCACCAGCGCCCGGTCCTCCCCCTTCTCGAGGGCGATCTGGTACGCGCGCATCGCCTCGGCCACGAAGCCCTGCTTCCGGTACGCCAGCCCGAGCGTGTAGTTGGCGAGCGGCTCCCCCTCCGCGATCGCCATCTGCGCCTGCGAGCGCCGCGACTGGCGGCCCGGGAGGAGCGCCTCGTACTTCCGCGGGTCGTACTGGTCGAGCGAGAGGTTGGCCTGCGCGCGCGAGAGCGACGGGTTGAGCCGCACCGCCCGCTTGGACGCCGCCTGCGCCTCCTCGTGCTGCCCCATGTCGCCGAGGACGAACGAGAGCAGGAAGTGCGCGTCCGGGTTCTCCGGGTTGTGCTGGATCGAGCGGCGGAGCGAGGTGAGCGCCTCGTCGAAGGCGCCCTGGTTATAGAGCACCTCCCCCAGGTAGAAGTGGAGGAGCGAGCTCTCGGGGTCGAGGAGGAGCGCCTCGCGGAACCACTGCAGCGCGTCGCCCAGCCGCCCGCTGGCCTTCTCCGAGAGTCCGAGCTGGATGCGGGCCGCGACATCGCGCGGCCGGAGGGCGAGGATCGCACGGAACTCGGGGATCGCGTCCTCGTGCTGGCCCAGCAGCGCGAAGGCGCGCCCGAGCTCCCAGCGCGCGTCGCGGTCGTCCGGGCGCACCCGGAGGCGGTCGCGCAGCTCGGAGACCCGGAGGTCGTAGTACCCCGTGTTGAAGTAGGCCACCTCCAGGTTGCGCTGTGCCACCTGCATCTTCGGGTCGAGCTCGAGCGCTTGCGTGAAGGCGGCCACCGCCTCCTGGTAGAGTCCCTTGTTGAAGTAGAGGACCCCGAGGTTGTTGTGCGCCCCCGCGTCGGATGGATCGATGCGGCGCGCGAAGCCCCGCAGGACCTCGCGGTCCCGCTCCGAGATCCGGGTGGCGGTCGGGGCGGTCACGCGACGTTGACGGCCTTCAGGATGGCCCGCAGGCTCGGCGGGTCGGGGAGGAGGAGGAAGAATCCGCGCAGGCGCTCGGACGCCTCCTGCAGGTGGAACTCGCTCTCCACGCACACCACGTAGGCCGCACCCTGCGAGCTCGCGACGTAGGTGGACGTGAAGATCGCGTCGCTCATGTCGATCGCCAGACTGGGCGGCGACGGGAGGAGCGTCATCTGCATGAAGTCCGCGAGCGCGTTGAGGTACGCCGCGCTCAGGATGTTCCCGGCCTCCTTGATCGCCGACTCCTCGATCGGCCCCATCGACGTCACCGGCCGCCGCATCATGAGCGACGCCACGCGGAGCGCGATCGGCTGCGGGAAGACGAGCAGCGTGAGCCCCGTGAGGTCCCCCTCCATGCGCATGAGCACGGCGGCCACGGGTTCCTCGGGCGCCGAGATCTGGTTCGGCACCGCGTCCAGGGCGGCGATCGTGAGCTCGGGCACCGAGATCATGATCTGCTGCTCGGTCATCTGCGAGAGCGCCGTCGCGGCGTGGCCCGCGCCGATGTTCGCCACCTCGCGCAGCGCGTCGAGCTGCGCGGCGTTGAGCGACCGCAGGTCGTCGGGAGGGTACGCGGCGCCGCTCACAGGAGGCTCCCCACGTCCACGATGAGTGCCGGCGCGCCGTCCGCCAGGATGGTCGCCCCGCTGAAGAGCGTCGCGCCGTCCCGCACCGCGTCGAACGACTTGACCACGATATCCTCCTGTCCCGTGAGCTCATCGACCACCAGACCGGCGCGGCGGTCGCCGCGCTCGATCACCACGATCTCCTCCGCCGGGGCCGCCGCGGTGGCCGGGAGCTGCACCACCTCCCGCAGCCGCAGCATCGGCAGCACCTCGTCCCGCAGCACCAGCACGTCCCGCCCCTGCACCTGCCGGATCTCCGCCGGCCCGTGCGCCATCGTCTCCCGCACATGGGCGAGCGGGAGGGCATAGTGCTCGTTCCCCACCCGCGCGAGGAGCGCCCGCACGATCGCGAGCGTCACGGGGAGCCGGATGGTGACCGTGGTCCCCTCCCCCGGCACCGTGCTCACCTCGAAGGTGCCGCCCAGCGCGCGCGTGCGCGCCTGCACCGCGTCGATCCCCACGCCGCGACCCGACACCCCCGTCACCGACTCCGCGGTGGAGAACCCGGGGTGCGAGATGCAGCGCAGCATCGCGTCGTCGTCGAGCACCACGGTACCCGGCGGCACCATGCCGAGCGCGAGGGCGCGCTTGAGCACCCGGTCGCGGTCGATCCCGCGGCCGTCGTCGCGCACGCTGATCACCACGGCCGCACGGTCGCGCTGGGCCGCGAGGATGAGCCGGCCCGCCCGCGGCTTCCCCGCCGCCTCCCGCACCTCGGGGAGCTCGAGCCCGTGGTCCACCGCGTTCCGCAGGCAGTGGACCACCGGCTCGCCGATCTCGTCCAGCACGGAGCGGTCGAGCTCGATCTCCTTCCCCTCGATCGAGAAGAGCACGTCCTTCCCCAGCGCGCGCGCGGTGTCGCGCACGAGGCGCGGGAAGCGGTCGAACACCTGCCCCACCGGGACGAGCCGGCTCGTCATGATCTCCGTCTGCAGGTCGCCGATGAGCCGTGCCGCGTCGGCGACGGCCTCGTGGAGCGCCGGCACGGGCACCCCCCGGGCCTCCCGCTGGAGCCGGCCGCGCACGATCACGAGCTCGCCGATCAGGTTGAGCAGCGCATCCAGCCGCGAGAGCTCGATCCGCACGTGCCGGGCCCGCGGGGCCTCGCGACGCTCCACCGGCTGGCCGAACTCGTCCACCTCGCGCGGCAGGTCCGTCGCACGGCGGCCCGAGGTCGTCCGGCGCTCCTCGGTGCCTCCGGCGCCTGCGGCGCCCGCGAGAGCGGGACGCGGCTCGCGCCGCTCGATCGAGACGCTGTCCACGTCGCCGGCGCTGCGCACGGCGCGCTCGATCTCCGCGTCACCCGCCGAGGTCTCGAGCCGCAGGCGGAAGATCTGCGGCGTGGTCGCCGCCTGGAGCTGCTCGACGGCCGGCGAGACGGCGAGCACCTCGCCGAGCTCGCGCAGGCGCTGCACCGCCATGAACGCGCGCACGCCGGGGAGGAGCGCCGCGGCCGACTGCACCACCTGCACGTGCGTGCCCGGTCCCTCGAGCGCCGCCTGCAGCGCCACCGCGGCGGCCGCGGCCATTTCCGCGGCGCTTGGCGCGGCGTCCGAGGGGCGCTGCACGCGGAACTCCGCCGTGGAGCGTCCCCCCGCCACGTCGTGCAACCGTTCGAGCGCGCGGCGCATCGCGGGGGAGAGCGCCGCGGACTCGCTGGCCGCGTCGACCCCCGCCTCGAGCGCATCGGCCGCCGCGAAGAGCGCGTCCATCAGGTCGGGGGTGAGCCCCTGATCCCCCGAGCGCACCTTGTCGAGCAACGACTCGAGCTCGTGCGAGAACTCGGCGACGGCCGCGTACCCCATCGTCGCGCTCATCCCCTTGATCGTGTGCACGCCGCGGAAGATCGCGTCCACCGGCTCGCGCGACGTCTCGCCCTGCTCCAGCGCGAGCAGGGCGGCGTTGATCGCCGAGAGCTGGTCACGGCTCTCGGTGCGAAAGAGGTCGGCGTAGCGGGACGGATCCACGCGGAGGGGGGTTCGGGTGGCCGGCGGGCCGCGGCGCGGCGCGGGCTAGCCGAGGACCCGCTGCACCGCCTCCAGCACCCGGCTGGGCTGGAACGGCTTCACGACGAAGTCCTTCGCCCCTGCCTGGATCGCCTCGACCACCAGCGACTGCTGCCCCATCGCGCTGCACATCAGCACGCGGGCGTTGGGATCGAACTTCGTGATCTCCCGGACCGCGTCGATGCCCCCCATGTCCGGCATCACGATGTCCATCGTCACCAGGTCGGGGCGCAGCGCCTTGTAGCGCTCGACCGCCTGCGTGCCGGTCTCCGCCTCACCCACGATCTCGAACCCTGCCTGTTGCAGGATGTCGCCGACCATCGTGCGCATGAAGATGGCGTCATCACAGATCAGTACCGTCGGAGCCACGCGTTCCCCCGTCCTGGAAGTAGGTCTCGTTCCGTCACACCGTCGCCAGCACCGACCGGCAGAGCGCTCCCGCGTCGACCAGCGCCGCGGGCCCCGCCGCCATCCGGACCATCCCCATCACGAGTCCATCCGCCGCGCGCGCGCCGTCCACCGGCTCGAGCGGCGCCTGCTCGGCGGTCGCCACCGAGAGCACCGCGTCCACGCGGACCCCGAGCGCACGACCCTCGGACTCGATCACCACGACCGTCCCGGCCCCCCCGCTCGGCAGGCCGAACCGGACCCCGAGGTCCGTCACGGTGAGCACGGCGCCACGCAGGTTCAGCAACCCGAGCACCCATGCCGGCGACCCCGGCAGCCGCGTCACGTTCCGCGCCGGGAGGATCTCCCTGACCTGCGCCAACTCCCACGCGAACCGCTGCCCGCCCACCTCCACCAGGAGGTACCGCGGCGCCACCGATTCAGTCGTCGGCTCTATAGAAGCCAAGGTACTCCAGCGGATCGGGGTGGGCAAACCACGTCGGCTCTCCCGCCACCGTGGCGAGCGCGTGCCTGAGCTCGGCCGGCAGCGGGGAACGAAGATCCATCTCCGCTCCCGACACCGGGTGTTTAAAGACGAGCCAGGCGGCATGAAGGAAATGCCGCTTCGGTGGCAGCCCGACCAGCCGTCGGCCGCCCCCTCCCCCATAAGTGTCGTCCCCGACCACCGGATGCCCGATCGCGCTCAGGTGCACGCGGATCTGGTGCGTGCGCCCCGTGTGCAGCCGCGCGCGCAGCAGGTCGGCCGAATCGAAGCGCGCGAGGCGCTGGAAGTCCGTCCGCGCTGCGCGCCCGTCCGCGCGCACGGCCATGCGGGTCCGGTCGTTCGCCGCGCGCCCCAGCGGTCGGTCCACGGTGACGCGGTCCGCGTCCAGGTGGCCCCAGGCGAGGCAGGCGTAGCGTCGCGTGATCCGGCGCGCGGCGAGCGCCGCGCTCAGTGTCCGGTGCGCGCGGTCGGTCTTGGCGACCAGAAGGAGCCCGGAGGTCTCCTTGTCGAGGCGGTGCACGAGCCCCGCCCGTTCGGGCGCGGTGCCCGGGGCGAGCCCCTGCCCCCTCCCCATCAGCGCGTTGACCAGCGTCCCCGACCAGTTCCCCGGGGCCGGGTGCACCACCATCCCGGCCGGCTTGTCCACCGCGACGAGTTCGTCATCCTCGTAGACGACCCGGATCGGGATCCGCTCCGGGAGCACCTCCCGCCCGGGTGGCTCGGGGATCTCGACCGCGATCGTCGCCCCAGCCTCCACGCGCCAGCTCGCGCGCTCCGCGCGCCCATCCACTTGCACGCGCCCCGTGGCGATCAGCGTCGCCGCCTGGGTGCGCGAGAGCGCGGTGAGCCGAGCGACCGCGAGGTCGAGCCGTTCCCCAGCCAGCGCGTCCGCGGGGAACGTGTATGCGCCGGGCGCCAGCGGCTCCGACGGCGGGCCGCTCACCCCACCGAGGCGCGCTCGCGCTTGACCCGCACCTCCTCCTCGTGCCAGAGCACCACGGCGAGCAGGATCGCCCCCGTGCTGACCGCCACGTCGGCGACGTTGAACGTCGGCCAGCGCCAGTCCCCCACCCCGATGTCGACGAAGTCGACCACGCCCCGGGAGGAGCGCAACCGGTCGACCAGGTTTCCGATCGCCCCGCCGCTGACGAGGGCGAGCGCCGCCACGCGCCAGCGTGCCCCCGGCTCGGAGGTCCGGTAGAGGCGCCACATCAGCACGAGCGCGATCACCGTGAGCGCCGTGAAGATCCACCGAGACCAGGGCCCCAGGTGCAGCCCGAACGCGGCGCCGGGGTTGTAGACGAGCGTCAGGCGCACCGATTCGCCGAGGATGTCGTGCGGCACGTAGGCCGGCGTCAGGTGGCGCACGGCGAACCACTTCGTGATCGCGTCGGCGGTCACGATCGCCAGCACCACGCCGAGGAAGCGCCGCGTCGACATCACGCCCCTCGGCTCCGCGTCACTTCTTCCCATCTTCCTCGCGCTGCTTGCACTCGATGCAGTACCGCGCGTGCGGGAGCGCATCGAGCCGGTCGAAGTGGATCTCGCCCTTGCACTGGTGGCACATCCCGAACTCCTCCGGGTGCCGGTAGAGCCGGCGGAGCGCCTGGTCCACGTGCCAGAGGAACCGCCCCTCCTTGGACGCGAAGAGGAACGCCTTCTCGCGCTCCATGGCGTCCGTGCCCTGGTCCGCCATGTGGAACGAGTACGCGCTCAGGTCACCGTCCGCGCCCTGCGGCGTGTTGCCGAAGGTCTCGTCATAGTGGCCGAGTTCCTTGAGGACGCGCCTCCGTTCCTCGAGGAGCCGCTTCTCGAAGTAGGCCACCTGCTTCTTCGACAGCGGCTTGAACTTCTTGTCGCCACCGGGGGTCGAGTTCGCCATCGTCAACTGTCCTTGGAAAGGGCGATGCGTGCCGTGGGGCCGTCGAGGTCGACATCGGCGACGGCCAGCCACGTTGGGGTTGCGGGCAGTGCCTCCGTGAGGACGCACTCCCGAGCCAGGACTTCACCAGCGATCCACGCGCCGTGGGGGCGGAGCGGGTCCAGCACGGTCGGCCGCGCCACGATCGCGAGCCGGATCCGGTCACTCACCGCGAGCCCCGCCTCCTTGCGCAGGCGCTGCACGCGGCTCACCACCTCGCGCGCCATCCCCTCGGCGCGCAAGGCATCACTCACCGTGGGGTCGAGTGCCACGGACATCCCCTCCCCCTGCTGCACCACCAGCGAGGTGGCCGCCCGCGCGGTGATCGAGACCCGCGAGGCATCCAGATCGAGCGCGCCGTGCCCGGGCACCTGCACGGTCACCGTGCCACCCTGCTCGACGGTGCGGAGTTCCGCCTGCGAGAGCGCCTCGACGACCGGCTTGGCCGCCTTCATCGCCGGCCCGAGCACCTTGCCGAGCACGGGGAAGTTCGGCTTCCCCTCGAGGCGCACCCAGTCGGCCGCGGAGTCGGCGAAGTGCACCGCCTTGACGTTCAACTCCGTGGCGACGAGTGGCGCGATCATGCCGTGCCACGCCCGGTCGATCGCAGGGGCCACGCACGTGAGCGCGCCGAGCGGTTGCCGCACCTTGATGCCGGCCTGCTCGCGCGCCGCGCGCCCGAGCGCCGCGAGCGTGCGCGCCGAGGCCATCGCCGACTCCAGGGCCGGGTCGGAGGGCGCGGCACCGGCACGCCGGAACTCCGCCAGGTGCACGGAGCCACCCGTGAGCTCGCCATGCAGCCAGTCCGAGATGAAGGGGGCGAAGGGCGCGAGGAGCCGGCTCGTCACCACGAGCACCTCGTGCAGCGTGGCGAACGCGGCGCGGTTGTCGGCGCCCTCCACCTCGTAGAACCGGGCGCGCGAGAGCCGCACGTACCAGTTGGCCAGGTCCTCGCTCACGAACTCCATGAGCAGCCGCGCGGCCGCCGTGGCGTCGAAGCGCTCGAGGAGCGCGTCGACCTCCGCCTCCACGCTGCCGAGCCGCGAGAGGATCCAGCGGTCGAGCACGGGGCGATCCGCGACCGCAGGATCGGCGGCCGAGGGGACCCACCCGAAGTTGGCGTACTGCGCGAAGATCCCGCTGTACACGTTCCGCAGCGTCACGAGGAAGCGACCCGCGGACTCGCGGATCACCGCCTCGTCGAAGCGGCGCGGAAGCCAGACCTGCGAGCTCGCGACGAGGAAGAGCCGCACGGCGTCCGCGCCATGCCGCTCCAGCACCTCGCGCGGCGCGACGGTGTTCCCCTTGGACTTGGACATCTTCTGCCCAGCCGCGTCGAGCACCAGGTCGTTCACGACCACGGCGCGATAGGGCGCCGCACGTCCGGTCCCGGCCCCGTTGTTCGGCAGCGCATCGCCGAGCCCTGCCGCGATCGCGAGGAGCGAGTAGAACCACCCGCGCGTCTGGTCCACGCCCTCGGCGATGAAGTCCGCCGGGAAGTTCCTCGCCACGCGCTCGGCGCTCCCCGGACGGTGCGGGAACCCCCACTGCGCGAATGGCATCGCGCCCGAGTCGAACCAGGCGTCGATCACGCTCCCGACCGGACGCATCGTGCCCGTCCCGCTGCGCGCCGGCCAGGTGTACGCATCCACGAACGGCTTGTGCGGGTCGAAGTCCGGGGGCAGCGCGCGCCCCGCGCGCGCCGAGAGTTCGGCGAACGACCCGATCACCTCCACCTCGTCCGGGTCCGCGTCGTTCACCCAGACCGGGAGGGGCGTGCCCCAGTACCGGTCGCGCGAGACGGCCCAGTCGATGTTGTTCTCGAGCCAGCTCCCGAACCGGCCAGACCCCGTCTCCGCGGGGTTCCAGTCCACGGCCGCGTTCCGTGCGAGCATCTCGTCGCGGTACGCGGTCGTGCGCACGAACCAACTCGAGCGCGCGTAGTAGAGGAGCGGCGTGCCGCAGCGCCAACAGTGAGGGTAGCTGTGCACGGCGCGCTGCGCCTTCCAGAGCTGGTCGCGGCGCTCGAGCTCCTCGATGATCGCGGCGTCGGCGTCCTTGACGAACTGGCCGCCCACGAGCGGCATCCCCGCGGGGAAGCGTCCTCGCGCATCCACCGGGTTCGCGAACGCCAGGCCGTGGCGCTGCCCCGCGGCGTAGTCGTCCGCGCCGAACGCCGGCGCGAGGTGCACCACCCCCGACCCGTCCTCGGCCGAGACGAACTCCTCCGCGACGATCACCTCGCGCGCACCTTCGGCCGGGTACTCGAGCCAGTCGAGGGGCCGGCGGTAGCGCTGGCCCGCGAGCGCATCGCCCGTGAATCGCGCGACCACATCCCAGCGGTCGGCGAAGTCCGCACCGAGCACGCCGGCCGCACGCGCCTCGGCCAGGATGATCGTCCAGTCCGCGACATTCCTCTTGCGGAGCTCGACATAGGTGAGCCCCGGGTTCACGGCCAGCGCGACGTTCGACACGAGCGTCCAGGGCGTCGTGGTCCAGACGACGACGCGGCGCCGCTTCACCTCCGGCGCGGCGGCGGGCAGCGACCCTCCGGCGGCCGGCGCGAGGTCCAGCGCCACGTAGACCGACGGGTCCTCGACATCCTGGTACCCCTGCGCCACCTCGTGCGAGCTGAGCGCGGTGCCGCAGCGGGCGCAGTACGGGAGGATCTTGTGCCCCAGGTAGAGGAGCCCCTTCGCGTGCAGCGTCTTGAGCGCCCACCAGACGCTCTCGACGTACTCGTTCGAGTAGGTGACGTACGGATCGTCGTAGTCGAGCCAGTACCCCATGCGGGCGCTGACCTGCTCCCACTCCTCCTTGTACGTCCAGACGCTCTCGCGGCAGCGGCGGTTGAACTCCGCGACGCCGATCCGCTCGATGTCCTGCTTGCCCGAGATCCCGAGTGCCTTCTCCACCTCGATCTCCACCGGGAGCCCGTGCGTGTCCCACCCCGCCTTCCGCGGGACGTGGAACCCCTTCATGGTGCGATGTCGGCAGAACAGATCCTTCACCGTGCGCGCGAACACATGGTGGATCCCGGGCCGCCCGTTCGCGGTGGGAGGACCTTCGAAGAACACCCAGGAAGGCGCGTCCGTGCGCGCCGCCTGCGAGGCGGCGAACACGCCGTCGCGCGTCCAGCGCTCCAGCACCTCGCGCTCGAGTGCATCGCCTGAGAGCTCGCTCGGGAGGAGGCGGTAGCGCACGCTGGTCCCCGCGCCCGTCACAGGCGCTCCAGGACGCCGCGCACGAGCGCGGTGAGCTTCGGTTCCGCGGCGCCGGCGACCGCGAGGATCCGCTCGAGCGACGCTTCCTCGAGCGCGTCGGGCAGGCACTGGTCGGTGATGATCGAGCAGCCGAGCACGCGCATCCCCGCGTGCACGGCCACGATCACCTCGGGCACCGTCGACATGCCGACGACGTCCGCGCCGAGCGTGCGCAGCATCCGGTACTCGGCGCGCGTCTCGAGCGTCGGGCCCTGCACGGCCACGTACGTGCCTTCGCGCAGCGTGGTGCCCTGGGCGCGCGCCACCTCGCGCGCGAGCGAGCGCAGCCCCTCGTCGTACGGCGCGCTCATGTCCGGGAAGCGCACGCCGAGCGACGCATCGTGCGGGCCGATCAGCGGGTTGTCCCCGAGCAGGTTGATGTGGTCCGCGATCAGCATCAGGTCGCCGGGCGCCCAGAGCGGGTGCATCCCGCCGCACGCGTTCGAGACGACCAGCGTCTCCGCGCCCAGCGCGCGCAGGACGCGCACCGGGAAGGTCACCTGCTGCAGCGTGTACCCTTCGTACCGGTGGAAGCGCCCCTGCATCGCCACCACGCGACGCCCGCCGAGCGTGCCGAGCAGGAGGCGGCCGGAGTGCGACTCCACCGTGGAGAGCGGAAACCCCGGGATAGTGCCGTACTCCACCGTCGTCTCGACGTCCATCGCCTTGGCGAGCCCGCCGAGTCCGGTGCCCAGGATGATCGCCACCTGTGGTACCAGCGCGCTGCGCGCGCGTACCGCGTCCACCGCGCGGGTGATCGCGGCGCTCGCGTGCAGGGTGGCCTCGGTGGTCGTCATCGCCGGCCGGAACTCAGGGCGTCGGCGGGATGTCGGCGCCCGGCGGGCGCCGCTGCTCGGCCGCCGCGACCTCGGCCAGCTGGCGCTCGGCGTACATCTTGAGCTCCGCGAGGTAGGTGCGGCGCGCGCGCTCGAGCGCCTCGAGCTCGTGGCGCAGCGAGCCGATCCGCGCCTGGGCATCCGCGGTCACCCGCTCCGCGGCCGCGCGCGCCTCGGCCAGGATGAGCTCCGCCTCGCGCCCGGCCTGCTCCTTCATGTCCGCGCGCAGCTGTTGGGCGCTGATGAGTGCCTCATTGAGCGCCCGGTCGCGCTCGCGGAAGGCGCGCAGCTGCTCGTGGAACCCCCGCGCCTTCTCCTCGAGGTCCGTGTTCAGCTTCGTGAGCCGCTCCATCTCGTCCGCCACGAGGTCACGGAACTGGTCCACGCGCGCGCGGTCGTAGCCGCGCATCGCCGACCCGAAGTCGTACCGCCGTGCGTCGACCGCCGTGAGATAGAACGCGTCCTCTGATTCCATCGCCTCAACCCCTCTCGCCGAAGAGCACCGTGCCGAGTCGCACGAGTGTCGCGCCTTCCTCCACCGCCACCTCGAAATCGCCGGACATCCCCATCGACAGCTCCGTCGCGGGATGGCCGGCCGCCCGCAGCACGGCGCGCGCCTCGCGTGCCCCTGCGAACACGCGCCGCAACACCCCCTCCTCCGCGTCGAACGGCGCCATCGTCATCGCCCCGACCACGCGCAGCCCGGCCAGTCTCCGCAGTCGCTCCGCCTCGGCCGGCAGATCCCCGAGCGCGTAGCCACCCTTCGTTCCCTCACCCGACACGTTCACCTGCACCAGCACATCCACCGGGGCGGCGCCGCCGACCTTGTCGATCGCATCCGCCAGCCGGGGCCGGTCGAGCGCGTGGAAGAGCGAGAACCGCGGCAGCGCCTTCACCTTGTTGGTCTGCAGGTGGCCGATCAGGTGCCAGCGCACCTCCCCTGCTCCCCCCTGCTCCGCCAGCTCGTCCTGCTTCCCGAGCGCCTCCTGCACCTTGTTCTCACCGACGTCCGCCACCCCCGCCGCGCGGATCGCCGTCACGGCGTCCGCGCGATGGGTCTTGGTGACCGCCACGAGCGTGACCTGCTGGTGATGGCCGCCGCGTTCGACTGCCCGCGCGATACGCTCCCGCACGGCCGTGACGCGCTCGGCCAGCCCTGAAAAGTGCATAACACCCGAAATTACAGGGTGTTAGCACTCCGCGAAAGTGATTCCGTGCGCGCGCGCCTCAGGCCGGCGAAGGCTCCGGTCCGCCCATGAGCGGCGGTACGCGGCGCGCCTCGGGTGCGCCAACGACGGGCTTGTCCGCGGCGGGCAACGCCGTCGGCGGGTTCTGGCGCGGCGGCAGGGGCTCGTTCTTCTCGAGCTGCGCGATGTCCTCGCGCGAGAGCGTCTCCCGCTCGAGCAGCGCGTTCGCGATCCGGTCGAGCAGGTCGCGGTGCGTGGTGAGCGTGTCCATCGCACGGTTGTACGCCTCGTTGATCACGCGCGCGACCTCGTCGTCCACCTGCTGCGCCGTGCGCTCCGAGACGGTGCGACGGCTCGTGAGCTCGCGCCCGAGGAAGACCTCCTGCTCGTTGTCCCCCACGAGGATCGGGCCGATCGCATCGGAGAGGCCCCACTGCGACACGTAGCGGCGGGCGAGCCCCGTGGCGAACTGGATGTCGCTCGAGGCGCCCGTCGTGACGTGGTCGCGCCCGAAGATCATCTCCTCCGCGCAGCGCCCGCCGTACGCCATCACGAGTCGCGCCTCCAGCTGCTCGCGCGTCGTCGAGACTCGGTCGTCCTCGGGAAGGGTGAAGGCGAGGCCCAGCGCGCGGCCGCGCGGCACGATCGTCACCTTGTGCAGCGGATCGTTCCCCTTGACGCGGATCGCGCAGACGGCGTGCCCCGCCTCGTGGAACGCGGTGAGCCGCCGCTCCTCCTCGCGCATCACGAGCGACTTCCGCTCGGCACCGAGCATGACGCGGTCCTTCGCGTCCTCGAAGTCCACCATGAAGATCTTCTCATGGTTGCGGCGCGCCGCGAGCAGCGCCGCCTCGTTCACGAGGTTCGCCAGGTCGGCGCCCGCCATCCCCGGCGTGCCGCGCGCGAGGCGGTGGATGTCGACGTCGTCCGAGAGCGGCTTGTTCCGCACGTGCACCTTGAGGATCCCCTCGCGGCCGCGGAGGTCGGGGGAGTCCACCACGATCTGGCGGTCGAAGCGGCCCGGGCGCAGGAGCGCCGGGTCGAGCACGTCGGGCCGGTTGGTCGCGGCGATCAGGATCACGCCCTCGTTCGACTCGAACCCGTCCATCTCCACGAGCAGCTGGTTGAGCGTCTGCTCGCGCTCGTCATGCCCGCCGCCGAGCCCCGCGCCGCGGTGACGGCCCACGGCGTCGATCTCATCGATGAAGATGATGCAGGGCGCGTTCGCCTTCCCCTGCTCGAACAGGTCACGCACGCGCGACGCGCCGACGCCCACGAACATCTCGACGAAGTCGGAGCCGGACATCGAGAAGAAGGGACGCGCCGCCTCGCCCGCGACCGCCTTGGCGAGCAGCGTCTTCCCCGTGCCCGGGGGCCCGACGAGGAGCGCGCCCTTCGGCAGGCGCCCGCCCAGCTTCGTGAACTTGGCCGGGTCCTTCAGGAACTCGATGATCTCCCGCAGCTCGACCTTCGCCTCGTCGGCGCCCGCGACGTCCGCGAAGGTCACCTTGGGGGTGTCCCCCGAGAGGAGCTTCGCCTTCGACTTGCCGAACGAGAACGCCTTGTTCCCCCCCGCCTGCATCTGGCGGAAGAGGAAGATCCAGATCCCGAAGATGATGATCCACGGGAGGATGCTGATCAGCACGCTGGCGATCGAGACCGCGGGATCCTCCGCCTTGATGGCGACCTGCTTGTCGCGCAGGCGCTGGACCTCGGCCTCGCTGTTGGCGACCGCGAGCTTGGTGTTGAACTGCTTGGTGTCACGCCCCTTGATCAGGACGCGATTCTTAAACTCGCCGGAGATCTCCTTCCCGCCGATGATCGTGACGCGCAGGATGTTGTCCGCGGTGAGCTGCTGGTCGTAGAGCGAGTAGTCGATCTCGGTCGCCTGCTCGCCCCCCTTGTTCACCATCTGGATGAACACGACCGGCACGAGGATCGCGATCAGCCAGAACGAGAGGGTCTTCGAGAAGCGCCCGAAGCCACCGGGCTTCTGCGGGGAGGTGGAGGCCATGTGCGGTCCTTACTGGAGGCTGGCGACGTACGGGACGTGGCGGAAATCCTCCGCATGGTCGAGCCCGTAGCCGACGAGGAATTCGTTGGGTGCATCGAAGCCGAGGAACTTCGTCGGGTGATGCAGTTCGGTGGCGATGTGCTTGTGCAGGAGGGCGCAGATCTCGAGCGACCGCGGCTGACGCTTCCCGAGGAGCACGAGGAGCTGCTGCAGCGTGCGGCCCGAGTCCACGATGTCCTCGACGAGGAGGATGTGCTTCCCCTCCAGCTTCGTCTCGGGGTCGTAGACCAGGTTCACCTTGCCCGACGACACCATCGCATCGCCGTAACTCGAGGCGACGAGGAAGTCGACCTGCAGCGGGCGCTCGATCTGGCGGACGAGATCCGCCAGGAAGACGAAACTCCCCTTGAGGAGTCCGAGCACGAGCAGGTCCCCGTCCGGGTAGGCGGCGGTGATCTCCGCGCCCAACTCGCGCACGCGACGGGCGATGGTGGCCTCGTCGAACGCGATGCGCTTCACGGAGCGCCCCTTGAGGCGCGGATCGGCAGTCGGTGCGGTCATCACAACAATATATAGGCCTCAGGGCCGTGCGTCGTTCCCGGTGATCACGAAGGTCGTGCCCGTGAAGGTGATCCGGGCGCCGCTGGAGAGCTGGATCGTGCCGTGTCGCCGTGCGCCCGGCGCCCAGCGCGCGGCCCGCTCGATGCCGCGGCGGTCCATCACCACCCCGGCGTGCGCCGCGAAGGCCGGCCAGAGGACGCGCCACCCCTCCTCCGCCACCTCCCGCACCAGCTCCACCGCGATAACCACCGAGGACCCCCGCTCCCCTCCGACGCGGCGCACCAGGTTCCCGGCGAGCGCGTCGAGCCCCGTACGCCACTCGGCGGCCTTCGCACCGATCTCCCAGCACCAATCGGAGAAGCCGGGCACCGCCGCCTCGAGGGCGGGGATGAGCTCGAGGCGCACCCGGTTGCGCTGGTGGCGGAGGTCGCGGTTGCTCGGGTCCTCAATGAACGGGAGGGCATGCGCCGACGCGTACGCCGCGACCTCACTGCGCGTGACCGGGAGCAGGGGCCTCACACCAGCGGCCATCATCGCGGCGAGCCCGCGCGGCCCGGCGTCGCGCAGGAGGCGCTGCACCACGGTCTCCACCTGATCGTCACGCGTGTGTCCCGTGGCGACCTGCGCGTCGAGCTCCAGCGCCCACGCCTCAAGGAAGCCGAGGCGAGCCGCACGCCAGGCGGCCTCGTCGCCCGGCGTCCCCGCGGGGGCCTCGCCCACGACCACCGCCAGCCCGCGCTGCCCCGCCTCGCGCTCGACCAGCGCCACCGCCGCACGTGCCGCCGCCCCGGTGCGGTGGTCGAATGTCGCCACCGCCGCGATCTCGTGCTGCCGCGCGCGCGACATCGCATCGAGCAGCACCATCGAGTCGCGCCCCCCCGAGACCGCGAGCAGCCAGCGGCCGGCGGGGAGCGCCGAGATCGCGGCCTGCACGGGGAGCGCCGCGGACGCTTCTCTTTGCCGTTTCACGCTGATAACATACTGGGCGACGCCAGCCGGCCCCGGCGTCCCTCCCTCGCCCTCTGGAGCCTCGCTCGTGGAACACTCCTTCGGTGGCCCCCTCGGAACGCTGATCGCCGGACTCGGCATGGGTGCCTACTACGTGGGACTGACGTGGATCAACATGCTGCTCGGCATCATGCTGACCCCCTTCTTCATCATCCCGCTGACCTGGGTGCAGGACGCCCTCGCGAAGAAGAAGCAGCAGCAGGGCTGACCCTCCGCCGTCGGCGGAGTCCCCCTCCTCTCCGGAGCACAGATGATCTTCCTGCTTCTCGCGCTGGCGGGCGTCCTCGTGTGGGGCATCGCTGCGTACAACGGCCTGATCGCGCTCCGCAACCAGACCGCGAACGCGCTCAAGCAGATCGACGTCCAGCTCAAGCGGCGGCACGACCTGATCCCGAACCTCGTCTCGGCGGTTCAGGGGGCGATGGACTTCGAGAAGGACACGCTCGCGGCGGTGATCAGCGCCCGCAACGGCGCCGTGAAGGCCGCGGCGTCGCTCGATCCCCAGCACGTCGCCGCGTCGGCCGCGGCGGAGGCCCAGCTCTCGGGCGCCCTCGGCAAGCTGATGGTGGTCGTGGAGGCCTATCCGGACCTCAAGGCCACCTCGAACATGAAGCAGCTGCAGGAGGAGCTGAGCTCGACCGAGAACAAGGTGGGCTTCGCCCGCCAGCTCTACAACGACACGGCCACCCAGTACAACACCAAGCAGCAGCAGTTCCCGACGAGCCTCGTCGCGGGGTGGGCCAACGCGTCACCGGCCGAGCTCTGGGAGATCGAGGACGCCGCGGAGCGCGCGGTGCCGAAGGTGGAGTTCGGCAAGAAGAGCTAGGCCGCCGCCGGTGAACCTGTTCCAGCAACAGGCCGCCAATCGCCGGAAGTCGCAGTGGCTGGTGGTGGTCTTCGTGCTGTTCTTCGCCTGGCTCGGCTTCGGCGGTGACTTCATCGCCTGGCAGTACAGCCTGGGCGCGCCGGCCGGGGAGTATCGCCACAGCTTCCCCTGGTTCGGCCTCGTGCTGTCCGCCATCGCCTTCGGGCTGGTGCGCCACATCCGCCGGACGGGCGCGCAGAAAGTGCTCTGGTCCGCGGGCGCATGGGAACTCGTCTCGGCAGACACCGAGGCCCAGCGCCGCCTCGAGAACGTGGTGGAGGAGATGGCGATCGCGGCGGGCGTCCCCCGCCCGACGATCTACATCATCGACGACCCGGACCCGAACGCCTTCGTCACCGGGACCGACATCCTCAAGAGCCACCTCGCCGTGACCAGCGGCCTGATCGAGATGCTGGACCGGGACGAGTTGCAGGGAGTCATCGCCCACGAGATGGGGCATGTCAAGAATCTCGACATGCAGCTGATGACCATGGTCGCGGGGCTCGCGGGAGCGATCGCGCTGATCGCGGACGGGAGCCTGCGGGTGCTCCGCCATGGTCGGCTCCTCGGTCGCGCAGGGGGCAGATCCGGCGGGGGAAAGGGCGGGAAGAACGCCGGCCCCCTCCTCGCGATCCTCCTCGTGGTCTGGCTCGTCAGTTGGCTGCTGGCCCCCCTCATCACGCGGCTCCTGGCGCTCGGAATCAGTCGGAAGCGTGAGTACCTCGCGGACGCGATGGCCGCCCAGTTCACCCGGAATCCGGTCTCCCTGGCCTCCGCGCTGGACAAGATCGAGAAGGCTGGTGCGCCGACGCATCGTATCAAGGGAGGGGTCGCCCACCTCTGCATCGCGGACCCCCTGGGACGACGGATGTCCGCAAAGCCGGGCTTGCTCGGGGACCTGTTCGCCACGCATCCGCCGATGGCGCTGCGGGTCGCCCGCCTGCGCGCGATGGCGTTCCAGGCCGAGAAGCAGGGCGGTGACCTTCCGCCTGAATGACAGTCATTCACCTGACGGCACCTTCCCTGTCGTCCGGGGAGCTCGGCCGTCGAGCGTGAGCTGGCGAGCGGTGGAGAGGAGTTGCACGGCGAGCTTGAGTCGCCACCGGGGCGGGATGAGCCGGCGGGATCGACCGGCGCGCGGGACGATGTCGCGCTGGGTTGTAGAGAAGCGGATTTGTGATTTTGCCGCGACCGATTCCACCGCCGCCGAGTGTATGCACTCGCATTTGCATCAGCATCCGCTAGAATGCATATAGATTTCACTTCCAGTCAATGCGCTAAAAGCGCATTTTTGCTGGTTTTATAGTGCATGTGTTATGTGACTTATCAAGTTCTGTAGGAAAGTCGGCAGTTTTTCCACACCGAGGGTCGTCATGGCCAGAACGATCGCAGTGCTCGTCGGTCCGGAGTATGAGGATCTCGAGGTCTGGTACCCGAAACTCAGGCTCGAGGCCGCCGGCTTCGACGCCCCACTCGTCGGTGCGGCCGGCGTTAACTACCGTGGAAAGCACGGGTACCCTGCACCGGTGGAGCGCGCGCTCTCTGATATCGACCCGGCCAGATTGGCGGGAGTGCTCGCACCCGGTGGTTGGGCGCCGGACAAGCTCCGCCGCGATCCCGCAGTGCTCGACCTGGTTCGACGGGTCCATTCCGATGGCGGTCTCGTGGCCACGATCTGCCACGGACCATGGATCCTGATCAGTGCCGGGATCGTACGCGGGAGGCAGCTCACGTCCACCGTCGGTATCCGGGACGACCTCGTGAACGCCGGCGCCGTGTGGGTGGACGAGGCCGTGGTCCGGGACGGGAACATCATCTCGAGCCGGGTCCCGAAGGACCTGCCCGCGTTCGGCGAGGCGATGGTCGAGTTCCTGTCGGGGTGATCCCCGACCAGGTCCGGGGCGTTCCGCGACTTAC
>CAZHAG010000004.1:0-18542 GCA_964529705.1 uncultured Gemmatimonas sp.
GCCGACCGGATGCGGCGCGGCGAGTACCACGCCCGGCCGCTGCAGGGGAAGGCGCTGGCGATGATCTTCATGAAGTCGTCCACGCGCACGCGCGTCTCCTTCGAAGTCGGCGCTTGGCAGCTCGGCGCGCACCCCCTCTTCCTCACCCCGCGCGACGTGCAGCTCGGCCGCGGCGAGGCGGTGAACGACACGGCCCGCGTGCTCGACCGGATGGTGGACGGCATCATGATCCGCACGTTCGCGCACGCGGACGTCGAGGAGTTCGCGCGTTACGCACAGGTCCCCGTGATCAACGGGCTCACCGACCTGCAGCACCCCTGCCAGATCCTCGCGGACCTGCTCACGGTACGCCAACACCTCGGCGGCTACGAGGGGAGGACCGTGGCCTGGATCGGCGACGGCAACAACATGGCGAACAGCTGGTGCGACGCGGCGATGCATCTCGGATTCTCGCTGCGCCTGGCCTGTCCGGAGGGATACGACCCCGACCCCGCGATCCTCGCGCGCGCCCGCGCGAGCGGGCGCGTGCTGCTCACGCGCGACGCGCGCGAGGCGGCCGAGGGCGCGGACGTGGTGACCACGGACGTCTGGGCGTCGATGGGACAGGAGGAGGAGCAGGCGGTGCGCGCCAAGGCGTTCGCGCGCTTCCAGGTGGATGGCGCGCTGATGGCGAAGGCGCGCCGCGAGGCGATCTTCCTCCACTGCCTCCCGGCGCACCGGGGCGAGGAGGTCACGGCCGAGGTGCTCGACGGCCCGCAGAGCCGTGTCTGGGATGAAGCCGAGAACCGGCTGCACGTGCAGAAGGCGGTGATGGCGGTACTGATGGGCGGCGAGCCGCTGGCCTGAGGCCGGGGGCCCACACCGTGACTCCATCGTACGCCGTGATCGGCGCCGGGCCGATGGGACTCGCGACGGCGCGCGCGCTCCAGCGTGCGGGACTCGCCTTCACGGTGTTCGAGGGACACGCGGACGTCGGCGGACTCTGGGACATCGCGAATCCGCACAGCACGGTCTACGAGAGCGCGCACCTGATCTCGTCCAAGCGGATGACGGAGTTCGCCGAGTTCCCGATGCGGGAGTCGGTGGCGCCGTACCCGCTCCACCGCGAGATGCGGGAGTACTTCGCGTCGTACGCGGACCACTTCGGACTGCGGGCGCACATCGACTTCAACAAGCGCGTCGAGCGCGTCGCGCGGAGCGGGGCGGGGTGGAGCGTGCTTACGGTGCCGAGCGGGGCCGCCGCGGGCGCGCCCGCGACGGAGCGCCGGTTCGACGCCGTGCTCATCGCGACCGGGACGCTCCACCATCCGCACCGTCCCGCGCTCCCCGGGACGTTCGCGGGGCGCGTGATGCACTCGGCCGAGTACAAGTCGCCCGCGGTGTTCGCGGGGAAGCGCGTGCTCGTGGTAGGCTGCGGCAACTCCGGCGCCGACATCGCGGTGGACGCCGTGCACCACGCGGCCTCGGTGGACCTCTCGGTACGGCGCGGCTACTGGTTCGTCCCGAAGTTCATCCGCGGGCGCCCCGCCGACTCGATCGGCGGGCGTGTCAAGCTCCCGCGTCGGCTCAAGCAGTTCGTCGAGGGCCGCCTGATCCGGCTGCTGGTCGGACGTCCCTCCGACTACGGGCTCCCGGACCCCGACCACCTGCTGTACGAATCGCACGTCGTGGTGAACTCGCTCGTGCTGCATCACCTCGGGCACGGCGACATCCGGGCGCGGCCGGACCTTCGGGCGGTGGACGGGCATCGCGTCACCTTCGCGGACGGCACCTCCGGCGAGTACGACCTGATCCTCCAGGCCACCGGGTACGAGCTCGACTACCCGTTCATCGACCGCGCCGAGCTCAACTGGTCCGCTGGGAGCGCGGCACCGACGCTCTACCTGAATGCCTTCCATCCGGAGTCGGACTCGCTCTTCCTGATGGGGATGGTGGAGGCGGCGGGGCTCGGGTGGGAGGGGCGTGCCGAGCAGGCGCGGTTGGTGGCGGCGTACATCCGGGGGATCGCGGCGGGCACGCCGGCGGCGCGAGCACTCAAGGTGCGGAAACGGGAGCGTGCGGCCGAGCGTCTGGACGGCGGCTTCAAGTACCTCAAGCTGGACCGGATGGCGTACTACGTGCACAAGGACAGCTACCGCACCACCGTGCGGCGGCTGACAGCCGCGCTCGAGCGCGAGCTCCCGTGAACGACGCGCTCCCGCTCAACTTCGACCCCGCGGGCCTCGTGATCCTCAATGCGATCGTCGCGTTGATGATCTTCGGGGTCTCGCTCGACCTGCGTGTGGCAGACTTCCGGCGCGTGGTGGCGAACCCCGCGGCGCCGGCGGCGGGGCTTCTCGCCCAGGCCGTGATCGTTCCCGCGCTCACCTGCCTGCTGACCTGGGTGTTCCGCGTGGACCCCGCGCTCTCGCTCGGGATGATCCTCGTGGCCGCCTGCCCGAGCGGCGCGCTCTCGAACATCCTCACCTGGCGGGCGCGGGGGAGCGTCGCGCTCTCGGTGAGCATGACCGCCGTCTCGAGCCTCGCGGCCACCGTGCTCACGCCGCTCAACTTCGCGCTGTACGGCTGGCTCAATCCGCGCACGCGCGAACTGCTCAGCGCCATCTCGATCCCCGCCGCGGGGATCCTGGCGCAGGTGGCGCTGGTGCTCGCGCTCCCGATGCTGCTCGGGATGCTCGTCGGCCACCGGGCGCCGCGGTTCGCCACGGCCAGCGAGCGGCCGCTGCGGCTGATCTCGCTGCTGGTGCTCCTCGCCTTCGTGGCCGTGGCGTTCGGGCAGAACCGCGCGCTCTTCGTGGAGCGCTTCGGCGACTTCTTCTGGCTCGTGGTCGCGCAGAACGCGATGGCGCTCGGCGTCGGCGCGGGCATCGCGACCGCGCTCGGCCTCGGGGACGCCGACCGGCGCGCCCTCACGCTCGAGGTGGGGATCCACAACTCGGGGCTCGGGCTCGCGATCCTCTTCACCTTCTTCCCCGCGGCGGGGTCGATGATGCTGATCACCGCTTTCTGGGGGGTCTGGCACCTCGTCTCGGGTCTCCTGCTCGCCGGGTGGTGGGCGCGGCGGGAGCTGGTGCCCGCATGACGCCGCGCCGCGTGCTCATCACCGGCGCGGCCGGGTACGTCGGCCGGCAGCTCGGCGCGCGGCTGGCGGGCACCGGGTTCGTGCTCGGCACCGACCTGCGCTCGCGCACCGACCTCCCGTTCGAGCTCATCCCGCTCGACGTCCGCGACCCCTCGCTGGGCGCGCTGCTCCGCACGCGGCACATCACGCACGTCGTGCACCTCGCGTCGGTGCTGGAGAGCACAGGGAACCGGGAGCGCGACCACGACATCGATGTGAACGGCACGCGGCACGTGGTGGAGAGCTGCCTCGCCGCGCGCGTGCGTCACTTGACCGTGGCGAGCTCTGGCGCGGCTTACGGCTACCACGCCGACAACCCGGCCTGGATCGACGAGGCGGACCCGCTCCGGGCGGGTGAGAGATTCGCGTACGCGCACCACAAGCGGCTGGTGGAGGAGATGCTGGCCGGGTACCGCGCCTCGCATCCCGCGCTCCGCCAGCTCGTCTTCCGGATCGGCACCGTGCTCGGCGCGACGACCGAGAACCAGATCACCGCGCTCTTCGCGCGGCGCCGCCTCCTCGCCATCCGGGGGAGTGAATCGCCCTTCGTGTTCATCTGGGACACCGACCTCGTGAACGCGATCGCGTTCGGCGTGGAGCAGGACCGCACGGGGGTGTTCAACGTCGCGGGGGACGGGGCGCTCACCATTGGCGAGATCGCCACGATCCTTGGGAAGCGGACCCTCCCGCTCCCCGCGTGGTTGCTCGAGGCCGCGCTCGGCGTGACGCGTGCAGTGGGCGTCGGGCGATATGGTCCGGAGCAGGTGGACTTCCTGCGCTTCCGGCCCGTGCTGAGCAACCGGCGGCTCAAGGAGGAGTTCGGGTTCACCCCCGCCAAGAGCTCGGCGGAGACGTTCCGTTTCTTCGTCGAGCACGCGCGTGCCAGGAGGATCCTGTGAGGCGCGGGCAGCGGGCGCCGGCGTTCACGTTGCAGGACGACACCGGCGCGTGGGTCTCGTCCCAGGACCTCGCGGGCCAGCGGGTCGTGCTCTTCTTCTATCCGAAGGACGGCTCGACCGGCTGCACGATCGAGGCGTGCGAGTTCCGCGCTGAGCTGCCGCGGCTCAAGGCCGCCGGTGTCACGGTGTTCGGCGTCTCGCCCGACACCTGGCGGAAGCACAGGAACTTCCGCGCGAAGCACCGGCTCCCGTACCACCTGCTCGCCGACCCCGGACACGAGCTCTGCGAGGCGTACGACGTCTGGCACGAGAAGGTGTTCTGGGGCCGGAAGTACATGGGGGTCGTGCGGTCGACCTTCGTGATCGGCCCGGACGGCCGGGTGGAGCAGGCCTGGCGGGACGTCGCGCACGACGGGCACGCGGCCGAGGTGGCCGCGTGGCTGCAGGGGAGTGCGGTGCGGGCACCGCGCCGTGCGGCCCGGAAGAAATAGCGGTACGTTCCTGCCTCCATGAGCCTCGACCTGATCGCCCGACTGCAGGCTGCGGTGGGCGACGCGTACCAGATCGAACGCGAGTTCGGTGCCGGCGGCCAGAGCCGGCTCTTCCTCGCGACCGACGCGCGACTCCCGCGCAAGGTCGTCATCAAGCTGCTGCCGCCGGAGATGGCGGGCGCGGTGGAGGCGGAGCGTTTCCGCCGCGAGATCCAGGTGCTGGGCGTGCTCGCACACCCGCACATCGTGCCGCTGATCGCGACGGGGCGGTCGGCGGACCTGCTCTGGTACGTGATGCCGTATGTCCGCGGCGAGTCGCTCGTGAGCCGCCTGGCGCACGGACCCCTGCCGCTCAAGGACGCGCTGCGCGCGCTGTACGAGGTTTCGGATGCGCTGGCGTACGCGCACGCGGAAGGGATCGTGCACCGGGACCTCAAGCCGGAGAACGTCCTCTTCCAGTCGGAGCATGCGATGCTGGCGGACTTCGGTGTGGCCCACGCCCGGCTCGAAGGGCTGCGACGGAGCTCCGGCGTCACGATGGGGGAGTTCCGGCGCAGCCTCGCGCTGAGCCATGGCCGCCTCACGCAGCACGGGTTCGCCGTGGGCACGCCGGCCTACATGGCGCCCGAGCAGTTCATCGGCGACGACCCGGCGGACACGCGCGCGGACGTCTACTCCCTCGCGATGCTCGGCTACGAGATGCTGACGGGGAAGGCGCCCTTCTCCGAGTACAAGGGCGCGCGGCTGATGGTCGCGCACTTCACGGAGACGGCGCCGCTCGCGAGCTCAGTGCGGGACGAGGTCCCGGTCGGCGTGTCGCAGGTGATCGCGAAGGGGATGGCGAAGGAGCCGCAGGACCGGTTCGCGCATGCCGGGGAGTTCCGGGATGCGCTTGGCACGCGCTGGTAGCGCGCGGGTAGCGCCGGCGCTCAGCGCCCGCCGAGCTCCAGCCGCATGCGCACCATCGGTAGCGATTCGCCATCGGGGAGACGCGCCGACTCGCGGGACAGCGCCGCGAACCCGAGGGCACGGTACAGAGGCTCGCCCGGGAGCGTCGCCATCAGCTCGAGCGCCGTGAAGCCGGCGGCGCGGGCGTCCTGCGCACACCGTTCGAAGGTCCGGCGGCCGAGTCCCCGCCGCGCGTGTGCGGGATGGACGAAGAACGCACGGATCCGGGCGGGCTCCGCCGTGGGATCGAGCAGCTCGTCGGGCCCGGACTTGGCCTGGTCGCCCCCGTACAGGGTGCGCCGACGGCTCCACCCGCCGGCGGCGACGAGCGCACCGCCCTCCTCGATCACGAAGTAGGTGCCGTCGTCGATGAGCTGGGTGTCGGGGCCGAACACGTATCGCAGGCCGCTCGCGACCTGCTCCGGAGTGTAGAAGCCGCGGCTCAACTCCCGGACCGACGCCTCGATCAGGGTCCGTAGCGCACCGAGATCGCCAATTCGCGCGGTTCTGAGCGTACTCATCCACCTATATGAACTCTGGCGCACGCCACTCAGCCAGCCCCCTCTTGACAGGTTGAAACTACAGTTGTAGTTCTACGTCTGTAGTTTAACTGGAGGTGGACCATGGCAGAGCCGATCGCACTTACGGAGCTACAGATCCAGATCCTGCGCCACCTGTGGACGCGCGGGGAGGCCTCGGTGGCCGAGATCTGGGAGGAATTGCACGCCGAACGAGGTCTCGCGCAGACCACCGTGGCGACACTGCTGACGCGGCTCGAACGTCGGGGAGTGGTGGCCCGACGAGCCGAGAGCCGCCAGTACCTCTATCGAGCCATGGTGACCGAAGCGGATGTGCAGCGCTCGATGGTCGAAGAGCTCACCGAACGGCTCTTTGATGGCGACGTCACCGCGCTCGTGACGCACCTGATCTCGTCGCCGGAAATCGCTCCGGGGGATCTCGCTCGGTTGCGCGCGATGATCGACCACGCGGAGTCCCGCGTTTCGGAGGCACGATGATCTCATCCGTCGCTCCACTCCTGCTCGCCTGGCTGCTCACCTACCTGCTGCACTCGACGCTGCTCCTTGGCGGCGCCTGGCTCGTGCTCCGCACCGGCCGACTCGCGCCCTCGGCGGCCGACGTGATCTGGAAGGCCGCGCTTGTGGGTGGGATCCTCACCGCGGGCACGCAGGTCGCGCTCGGGCGTGCACCGTTCGGATCGCTCGCGCTCGCGGGAGACACCGCGCCGCAGGCAACGGCCACGGGTCCCGGGTTCGAGCGGGATCTCACCGCTCCGGAGGCGCGGACGGAGGCCGTCGGTGCCCGCCCATCCCACACCGTGGGATCCGGCCTCGAGGATGCGCGCCCGGGGACCCCCGCCTCGCTGCCGGCGCGCGCGGCCAAGGCGCCGTCGGGCGCCGCGGGACCGATCGTGCTCGGCTGGCTCCTCGTCGTCACCGCGCTCCTGCTCTGGTTCGTCGGGCGACGGCTGGTGCTCGTCGGCAGGCTCGGGGACCGCAGGCCGGTCCCCGACGAGGGGCTTCCCGACCTGCTCGAGGCGCTGCGCGCGGAGTTCGGCGTGCGCCGCCGCGTCTACCTCTCGACCTCCGCGAGCATCTCGTCGCCCGTCGCGCTTGGCGACGACGAGATCTGCCTGCCGGCGGCGGCGCTCCGTGAGCTCGACGCGACCCAGCAACGCGCGATGCTCGCGCACGAGCTCGCGCACATCGAGCGGCGCGACCCGCAGTGGCTCGTGTTCGTGGGAGTCGTCGAACGGGTCTTCTTCTTCCAGCCGCTCAACCGCGTGGCGCGCCGCGGCCTGCAGGAGGCCGCCGAGTATCTCGCGGACGACCGGGCGGCGCGGTACTCGGGTGGTGTGCCCCTCGCGCGCGCGCTGGTGAAGGTCGCGGAATGGATCCAGGCGGCGCCGCTCGAGGTGCCGGTAGCGGGGTTCGCGGAGGAACGTTCGCGGCTGACGGTGCGGGTCGCGCGACTGCTCAACGGTTCACCGGGGATGCAGCCACGTTCCGCTCGAGCGGTCCTGGCGTTCGCGGTCGCGATCATCGGACTCACCACGGCGTTCGCACCGGGCGTTGCTCGCGCGCCGGGAGCGGCGGGTCCGTCCGGGCCGCCCCAGGCCGGGGCCGGACCGGAGGCGAACGCCGCGAGCCTGACGCTGCCACCTCCGGCGACCGACACCGCCATCGTTCGGGCCGTGATGGCGCGCCTCAAGGATGAGGTGGCCGAGGTGCGGCGTGCCGCGGCGGACGCGCTTGGACGTCTCGGGCATCCGATGGCGATCGATGCACTGGTGGAAGCCCTCGACGATGTCGACGCGGAGGTCAGGCGGGCAGCCCTCCACGCACTCTCCGACTTCGAGCCGGGTCGCGTGCCGGCCGCGCCCATCCGGCGGCTGCTCGAGAGCGACGACCCCGAGGTCCGCGGGACGGCGGTGCAGATCCTCGGGGAGATCCGCGACCGCGGCAGCATCCCGGCGGTCGCCAAACTCCTCGCCGACGCGAACGCCGAGGTCCGCTACGCGGCGCTGCGCGCGATGGAGGAGATGAAGGCACCGCTCGGCGACGACCTGCTCGCACGCCTGCTGGAGGACCCTGACGGGGAGGTGCGCCAGGCGGCCGCCGGGCTCGCGGGCGAGCGCCAGCGCGTGGCTCTGGTCCCACAGCTCGTGCGGGCGCTCGACGACCGGAACGGAGACGTGCGCGAGCGCGCGGCCGAGGCGCTCGCGCAGATCCGCACGGACGCGGCGCGCGCTGCGCTCCGCAAGGCGTTGACGCACGCGGACGCGAACGTGCGACGCATCGCGGTGGAGTTCTTCGGCGAGGAAGGGAAGCCATGAGACCCTTGCTCCTCACCTTGGGCGCCGCGGCCGCGGTCTCCGTCGCGGCGGCGACCACCGTCGTGTCGCGTCGTGCGGGACCGCTGGGCACCGCGCAGCAGCGCGAGGTCCGTCCCGGCCCGGACTCGGCGCGCGTGGATGCCTTCCTGCGCGCGCTCGCGTCCACGGATCCCATGCTCTGCGAGATGGTCACCGACCAGCTCGGCAACTTCTGGTGGACCGACGGCGAGCTGGGGGCCGGGCGGTTCGCCGATGCGCGGGTGGAGGCGCGAGCCGCGAAGGACTCGATCACCGATCCCGTGCGGGACGCCGCCGCGGTGCGGCTCCTCGCGGCCCGCCTGGCTGCGGACGATCCCTGCGTACGGCTGCTGGCGGCGAAGATGCTGGGACGGAGCGCGGCGGATGACGGAGTGCTGCAGCGGCTCCTGGCGGACGCGTCGCCGCGGGTGCGTGAGGCGGCGCTGCGCGCGGCCGGCGTGCGGGAACGTCCTGCCCTTCAGGCGCACATCACGTCGATGCTCGCCGCGCGCGAGGCGCCGGTGGCTGCGATGGCGGCGTGGACGCTCGGCGAGTGGGAGCTTCGGTCGTCGGTGCCTCCGCTGCGCACCGCACTCCGGAACGACGCGCCGGCCGTGCGGGCCGCTGCGGCCCGGGCTCTCGGCCAGATCGAGGATCCGGCGGCGACGCCGGATCTCGAGCGCCTAGTCGCCGAGGACGGGGACCGTCTCGTGCGCCTCGCGGCGATCGGCGCGCTGGGGAACCTGGAACAGCTGCGCTCCGCCCCGGTGCTCGCCGGCGTGATCGAGCAGGGCGACATCGGACTCGCGGTCGCCGCCGCGGAGGCCATCGGGAACCTCGACGGACTCCGGACGGCGCCACGCTCCCTCGTCCGTGCCACCGAGTCCTTCGATCAACGACTCCGCTACGCCGCGCTGGAGGCCTTGACGCAGTTCGAGGACGAGGGCCTCGCGCCGGTGCTGCTTCGGTTCATCACGGATCCCGACGCGGATGTGCGGACCCGCGTCATCGAGGCGCTGGGGAACCTCCGCGTCCGTTCGGCCGTCCCCGCGATCACCCGCGCGCTCAGGGATCCAAATCCCGAAGTGCGACGGGCGGCCATCGAGGCGCTGGCAGAGATCGACGAGCGCTGAGCGCTGGTGCGCTTGACATCGGCGGTCCACCCGCCGGAGGTTTTGGCTACCCGCATCCGGAGCCAGCGTTGACCGCCACCCGCCGCGACTTCCTCGTCACCATCGCCGTGGCCGGCGCTGGAGCGCTCTCGCCCTACGCCGGGGTCCGCGAGGCTCGGGCGCACGCGGACGCGGTCCTCGCCGGCGACCTGCCCGGGAGATTCGCCGTGTTCACCCCTGCGGAGGCGGCCGAGGTGCGGGCGATCGCCGCGCGGATCGTGCCGACCACGGACACGCCGGGCGCTGACGAGGCAGGGGTGGTGTTCTTCTTCGACAAGGCGTTCGAGACCTTCGCGGCCGGTGGCTTGGGCGACTTCCGCGAGGGCCTCGCCGACATCCGGAAGCGGGCCGCCGCGCGGCGAACGGGCGCCGCGGGGTTCGCGGCGCTCACCGCCACCGAGCAGGATGCGATCCTCGCGGAGATCGAGCAGGGCGGCTTCTTCGGCTGGCTGCGCTCGTTCACGATGATGGGGATGTTCGGCGACCCCTCGCACGGCGGGAACCGCGACGGCATCGGCTGGCGGCTGATCGGCTTCGAGAACGCGATGACGCACACCGCGCCCTTCGGCTACTACGACGCGCAGGCCGCGCAGGAGCGCCGCTGATGCAAGCCCAGCCTTCGCGCACCGCGCGCTATGCCACGACGGAGACGGTGGACTTCGTGATCGTGGGGTCGGGGGCCGCCGGTGGCGTGCTCGCCAAGGAGCTCTCCACCCGCGGGCACAGCGTGGTGGTGCTGGAGCAGGGGCCGCGGCGCAGCGTGTCGGAGTTCCGGCACGACGAGAAGGCCGTCTGGCTCGACGGGGACCTGCTCTCCAAGACGCCGTACAGCTGGCGGCAGACCGCGAAGGACGTCGCCCAGCCGAACACGGGTGGGTTGATCTATGCTGCGGGAGTGGGCGGGAGCAGCGTGCACATGACCGCGAACTTCTGGCGGTTGCGGCCGATCGACTTCAATGAGCGGAGCGTGCTCGGCGACATCCCCGGCGCGGCGCTCGCGGACTGGCCGATCACGTACGAGGAGCTGGAGCCGTACTACACGAAGGTGGACTGGGAGGTCGGCGTCTCCGGGGCGCCGGGCCCATCGGATCCACCGAGGTCGCGCCCCTACCCGATGTCGCCGCTGCCCGTGAAGTCGTCGGGGGTGCTCCTCGAGCGCGCCGCGGCGAAGCTCGGGTACCGCGCCCAGCCCGCGCCGATGGCCATCCTCTCACGCCCGTTCAACGGGCGCCCCGCCTGCCAGCACTGCGGCTTCTGCATCGGGTTCGGGTGCGAGTACAACGCCAAGAGCTCGTCGCTCGCCTCGGTGATCCCGGTGGCGGAGGCGACGGGGCGATGCGAGGTCAGGCCCAACAGCCATGTCCGTGGCGTGGAGGTGGACGCTCGCGGCCGCGCGACGGGCGTCCTCTACTTCGACGCGACGAGGACGGAGCAGCGCCAGCGCGCGCGCGCCGTGATCCTCGCGGCAAATGGCGTGGAGACGCCGCGCCTCCTCCTGATGTCCGAGACGTCGCGCTTCCCGAACGGCCTCGCGAACTCGTCGGGGATGGTCGGGCAGCACCTGATGTTCAATGGCGCCGGCGTCACGCAGGGGGAGTACGAGCACCCGCTGAACGAGCACCGGAGCGTGGAGGTCTCGCGGATCGTGATGGACCTCTACGACAGCGACCCCAAGCGCGGCTTCTACGGTGGCGGCGGTTTCGACGCGCGCGGCGGGATCTGGTTCCCGATCTTCGCGAGCTTCAACGTGCCCGAGGGGATGCGCGGATGGGGCGCGGAGTGGAAGGCGTGGTTCGCGCACGCCTACACACGGTCGATGCAGCTCTACGGCCACACGACGTCCCTCGCCGTGGCGAGCAACAACGTCACGCTCGACCCCACGCTGAAGGACGAGTTCCAGCGTCCCGCCGCGCGCATCACCTACGAGGACCACCCGGACGACCTCGCCACGATGCGCTTCTTCCAGGACCGGACGCGCGAGATGCACGAGGCGGCGGGGGCGAAGCGGATCTGGGGAGCGCCGCCGGCCGTGCAGCGCTTCACGGCCCACCTCCTCGGCACGGCCCGCATGGGGAACGACCCGCGCACCAGCGTGATCGACCGCGACCACCGCACGCACGACATCCGGAACCTCTTCATCTGCGACGGGAGCAGCATGGTCACCTCCGGGCGCGGACAGCCGACGATGACGATCATGGCGCTCGCGTTCCGGGCCGGGGAACGGATCTCGGCGGCGGCGAAGCGCGGGGACATCTAGCGAGCGGCCGGCCGCGCACCCGACGCCCGGCGCCCGCGCGCTCGAGACCGGGCCCGTCGCACCTGTCACAGCGCTGGGCGCGCACGGGGTAGTTCACCTGTGAGCCATTCCCCTCACCCGCACCGTCGGAGCCCAGCCGTGCGCCTCTCCTGCCGCTCACTGTTCGTCGGCGTCGTGTGCTGCGCGCTGGCGGTCAGCGCCGCGCGGGCGCAGTCCGTGCTCGACCACCCGCCGAACACGCCCGGCGCCTGGGTCGTCCCGGCCGGGCGGGCGCAGTTCAACTTCCAGCACCGATTCGAAGCCAGCCCCGCCCCCGTGCGGAAGGTCTCGAACTACCCGACGCTGATCCTCGGCGTGGGCCTCCCGCGGCACACGATGGTCGGCGTCGCGTACTCGTCCAACTCCGCGCTCGCGCCGGCCTATCCGAACGAGTGGGAGTTCTTCGGGCGGTGGAGACCCCTGGCCCAGGAGCGGGGCGCCGCGGTCGATTTCGGGGGCCAACTGGGCTACAACCTCGCGGCGGACGGAGTGGACGCCGAGGTCGCCCTCGGCCGCAGATGGGGGCGCCTGGGGCTCAACGGCGTCGCGCGCGTGCTCGCGGATCCCGACACGAGTGATGGCGGGGCGCAGGTCGCGGTCGGTGGGGGCGCGACACTGCGCCTCCGCCGCTGGCTGGCCATCCAGGGCGACTATGTCTCCCTCGTCGATCGTCCCGACGGCGCGGAGGCCGCTTGGAGCGCAGGGATCGCCCTCGGGATCCCCACCACGCCGCACTCGCTCTCGCTCTTCGCATCCAACGCCGTCACCGCGACGCTCAATGGCGCCTCGCGCGGCACGGACCGCGTGCGCTATGGGTTCGAGTTCGTGGTGCCGCTCACGCTCTCGCGCTGGTTCGGCGCTCGCGCCGAGCGCTCCGCGCCGGAGGCCACCGCACCGGAGCCGACGGGTCCGGTGCGCGTGATCGTCATCAACCGGCTCTCCTACACGCAGCCCGACATCGAGGTCGCTGCCGGCACCACGATCATCTGGCGGAACGACGACCTGCTCGAGCACACCGTGACCGCGGACGACGGCGCGTTCCAGTCGGGCATGATCCCGATCGGGCGCAGCTGGAGCCACACCTTCAATGCGCCCGGCACCTTCTCCTACCACTGCACGCCGCACCCCTTCATGAAGGGGCGGGTGGTGGTCAAGTGAGGGGCCGCGGAGTCCGGCTCGCCGCCGGTGCCTCGCTGCTCGCCGCGGCTGCCGCGGCCGCGTGCTTCTCGGAGCGCGTGGCGGCCACGGGCGACGATTGCATCGCACCCGCGGATTCCACCGCGGGGGGCTCACCCGTGGTGCGGATCGTCGACTTCGCATTCCAGCCGTCCTCGGCCTGCGTCACCGCGGGCTCGACGGTCACCTGGCGGAACGACGGGGCGCAGCTCCACTCCTCCGTGGCCGACGCCGGAGGGTGGAGCTCACCTCTGCTCTCCACGGGAGGAACGTTCACCGCGACGCTCACGACAGTGGGGACGCACACCTACGTGTGCAGCGTGCATCCCGCCATGCAGGCGCGAGTCGTCGTGCGGTGACCCGGCGCGCTCAGCGCGCGCCCGTCGCACCCCGGAACTGCGCCTGCGCGTCGGTGAGTTCCTTGCGGAGCTGCACCAGGCGCTGCTTCGCGTCGTTCCCCACTTTCTGGTCCGCGCGCATCATCGCGCCGTAGAGGTACTGCACGTGCGCCGCGAGCCCCGGGCGACCGTAGCGCCAGGGCTCCGACTGGATCAGGTCGCGCACCGCGCCGACCCGCTCCTTCGCCGGCCCCTGCGCCGTGCGGAAGGCCGTCTCGACCTCCGCGGCGAACCGGTTCATGTCGCTCACGAGCTCGCGGACCGCGAGGTTGTGGTCGAGCAGCTCCTGCATCACCGGGATGGTCACGCCATCCGCGACGATCCGCGGGTCGGGCTTGATGGTGAGCGGCCGTGTGGCGCTCCACGCGCCGCTCGTGAGGCGCACGCGATACTCCCCGGGGACCGCCGTCGGGCCATTCCGTCCGCTGCGCGCGGGGTTCGGGTCCCAGGGTCCGGCGAGGGAGAGGTCCCAGGTGAAGCGATTGGCCCCAGCGGACGCCGGGAGCCGCGGCGTCCCGATCCGCTCCCACATCGGGCCGCGCATCGACGGCTCACTCGGCTCCACGCGCTGCTCGCCGGCGGCGAGGCTCGAGAAGCGGCGGACCACGGCGCCCTTGGCGTCGAGCACCTCGAGCGTGACCTCGCCTGCAGGTGCGGTCGCGAACCAGTAGTCCACGGTGGCGCCCGCCGGCGGGTACTCCGGGTCGGTGCTCCCTCCGCGGGCGCTCTCGAGCCCGCCGAACCCGGCGCGGTAGCGCATGCGGTGCGCCGTCAGCGGCGTGAAGAGGTGCGCCGGTGCCGCGGCCACCGCGTCCGAGAGTTCGTGCAGCGGCGAGATGTCGTGCATGATCCAGAACGAGCGGCCCTGCGTGGAGATCACCAGGTCCTTGCGGTGGACCTTGAGGTCGGTGATCGGCGTGTTCGGCAGGTTGCGCTGCAGTGACTGCCAGGTGCGCCCGTCGTTGAACGAGACGTACATCCCGAACTCGGTGCCGGCGTAGAGCAGGCCGGCGCGGTCGGGGTCCTCGCGCACCACGCGCGTGGGCTCGTCGGCGGGGATGCCGTTCGTGCCGGTGGTGAGGAGGGTCCAGGTCTTGCCGTAATCGTCGGTCTTGTAGATGTAGGGCTTGTGGTCCCCCAGCAGGTAGCGGAGCACCGCGAAGTACGCGGAGCCGCGCCGGTGCGGCGAGGGCTCGATGTTCTGCACGCGTCCGCCGAGCGCGAGGCCCGGGGGCGTGACGTTCTGCCATGTCTTGCCATTGTCGCGCGTGACGTGGAAGGGACCGTCGTTGGCGCCCACCCAGATCACGCCCCGCTCGAGCGGGGACTCGCGGATGGCGTAGAGCGTCGAGAAGAACTCCTCGCCCGTGTTGTCCACCGTGATCGGCGTGCCGGAGTACACGGCGCGCTTGTCGGGTGGGTTCCACGTGAGGTCCGGGGAGATCGCCTCCCAGGTCACGCCCTCGTCACGCGTGCGGTGCACCACCTGCGAGCCGTAGTAGAGCACGCCCGGATCGTGCGGGGAGACCTCCATCGGCGAGACGCGCTGGAAGCGGAAGATCATGTCCTTGGTCGCGTTCCCGTAGAGGGACTGCGCGCCCACCCAGTAGTGCTTCTCCTGTCCCGTGCGCATCGACATCCGCGAGTACTGCCCCTTGCAGGAGCCGTAGACGGTGTCGGGGTTCGTGGGGTGCGGCATGATCGGGCCCGTCTCGCATCCCGGGCCGGTGGACCACCCCTGGATGGGGTCGTCGAGTCCGCCGCTCGCCACCGGGAGCGAGGGGACGATCAGCGTCGAGTTGTCCTGCTGCGCGCCGTAGAGTCGGTACGGGAACTGGTTGTCCACGTACACCTGGTAGATCTCGGCCGTCGGCTGGTTGTACTGGGTGCTCCAGGTGCGGCCGCCGTTGAGCGAGACGTTCACGCCGCCGTCATTGGCCTGGATCATGATCTGGCCGTTCAGCGGGTGCACCCACATGTCGTGGTTGTCGCCGTGGGGCACGCTCATCCCCGCCCAGGTGCGGCCTCCGTCGGTGCTCTTGAAGTACCCCTCGGCGCCAGCGTACAGCACGTCGGCGTTGGTGGGGTCGGCGGAGATCGTGGTGTAGTAGAAGGAGCGCGTGCTGAGCTGCGGGTTGGTGGAGGCCACGGTGAACGAGGCGCCCGCGTCGTTCGAACGGTAGAGCCCCATGCCGGGCTTGGCCTCGATCAGCACGTAGACGCGCTGCGGGTCCGCGGCGCTCACGGCGATGTTGCTCTTCCCCACGAGGCCGTTCGGGAGGCCGTTCGTGAGCTTCGCCCAGGTGGTGCCGCCGTCCGTGCTCTTGTAGACGCCCCCTTCCATCGCCCCCGAGATGATCGTCCAGGGCTTCCGTTCCGCGCGCCACATCGAGGCGTAGAGCACGTTCGGGTTCCCCGGCTGGAACTCCACGTCCACCGCGCCGGTGGAGTCGCTCACGTAGAGCACGCGGTCCCAGCTCTTCCCGCCGTCGCGTGTGCGGTAGACGCCGCGCGCGCTGGTGGGACGGAAGGGGTCGCCGATCGCGGCGACGAAGGCGATGTCCGGATTGGAGGGGTGGACGCGCACGCCGCCGATGTTGCCGACGTCCTTGAGCCCGACGTGCGTCCAGGTGCGGCCGGCGTTCGTGGACTTCCAGACGCCCTTGCCGATCGAGACGTTCGAACGGAGACCGTCGGATCCCGTGCCGACGTAGATCACGTTGGGGTCGGAGTCGGCGACGTCGATGTCGCCCATGGAGCCGACCGTGATCTGGCCGTCGCTCACGTTCTCCCAGTTCGCGCCCGCATCGGTGGTCTTCCAGACCCCGCCCCCGGTGGAGCCGAAGTAGAACGTGTGCGGTTCCTGAACCACGCCGGTGACCGTGGTGACGCGTCCGCCACGGGCGGGCCCGACCATCCGCCAGCGGAGCTGCGAGAGCGTCGCGGCGGGGACGCCGCTGGCGACGGTCGGTGCCGCGGTGGCGGTCCGTTGCTGGGCCGCGGTCGTCGACGGCGTGCCGACGAGGGCGACGGCGCACGCGATGGCAAGTCCGAGGGCCGCGGGCGTAAGGACACGTGTGGCGAGGCGGGGAGCGCGCATGTCGTCTGGGCGTTTGGGGTTCAAGGCGCGGCGAGGGCGTGCCGGCACCGCCCTAAGGTACGCAGAACCGCGTGCGGCTGTTCACGGCCGGCCGCAGCCGCGCGCGGCGCGCTCAGCGACGGATCGCGACGGTCTCCAGCAACTGCTCGCGAACGGCGGTCGCCTTCCCGGCGCGCTCGAGCGCCGCCCAGAGGCGCGCGACCGTCTCCGCGTCGACCAGCCCGGCGGGCGAGCCCTGTGCCGGACCCGAGAGGCGCTCCGACGCGCGGAACGCATCCACCGCCGCGATGACGTCCGGTGTGTAGCGCGTCGCGTTCGCCTCCCGTGCGAGCGTGGGGGTGCCGGGGGAGAGGAAGCCCAGCGCGTGCAGCATCACGCGCAGCTGCCAGACGTCGTTCCCGGTGTGCTGCTCGAGCGTGCGGAACCCGAGCGTCTGCGAGACGGCGTCATAGATGCGGCGCAACTCGCCGACGGGCTCCGCGTGCTCGCAGACGTTGATGTCCACCGTGACCTGGTCCGGGCGGCGCGAGCGCCCCGGACGCGGGTCCGCCACCACCACGGCGGCCGACTGCGCGCGTCCCTTGCGTGCGTCGCCGCCGGCGGCATGGCCCGCCGCGAGCGCCTCGATCAGTCGGTCCGCGAGGTGCCGTGGCGCACCGGCGCTCGACTCGAATGTACGGGCGACGGCGTCGAGCACCTCGGGCCCCGTGAGGAGGTTGCCCTGCGTGACGTAGTTGGTCCCGGCGCGATGGCCGGCCCATGGAGACGTGCCGGTGCCGGTGTGCTGGGCGCCCTCACCACTCCGCGCCACGACCCCGACCTGGCGACTCGCGGCACCACTGTCGGCGGCGAGCGCGGCTTGCAACGCCGCCGCGGGTGTCAGGCCGGCAGCGAGACCATCGAGGAGCAGGGTGCCGTACTCGGTCCGCGTGTTGGCTTGCGTGGCGACCGCGCCCACGCCTGCGCGCACCCAGGGCACGCCATTCCCCACGCAGGCGACCCGCGTGGTGACGGCGACACCGGTCTCGCCGGTACGTGGGTCGACCGCGGCGATCGAGAAGGTGGCGAACTCCAGCGGCGAACCCCAGCTCGCCGGCTCCTGCGCGAGCAATCCGGACGGGAGGAGGGCGAGGGCGAGTCCGAGCGTGCGGCGCATCAGGTCCCCGAGGCGTGGTGGTGAACTGCCCGGGAAGCTACCGCACCACGACCGTCCCCGTCATCGACGGATGGATCGAGCAGAGGTACGCGTACGAGCCCGCCGTATTGAAGGTGACCTGGAACGTCCCGCTCGAGATGTTGCCGCTGCTGCCGAAGGTGGGCGAGCCCGTGGCGGTGACGGTGTGCGTGGTCGGTGTGGTCCAGGTCCAAGTCACCATCCCGCCCACGGCGATCGTGTCCACGGCCATGTTCTGCGAGAGATTCCGGTTGCTGCGGAAGAAGAGGTCGCCCACCGTCACACCCGCGGTGAGCGGCGCGGTCGACTGTCCGGAGACCGTGAGCAGCGCCGAGTCCGCTCTCGTGCCGGCGCTCACCACGATCTGGCTGGTGCCGTTGCCAGCGGCCGTGGCGGTCACGGCGGTGCCCGTGAGGGGACTGACCGTCGCGACGTTCGCATTCCGCGAGACCCAGGTGATCGGCAGGTTCGTGCCGACACTGTCCTGCGCCGTCGCCGTGAAGTTCTGCGTGCCCAGCGGCGTGGTGATCGACGCCGCGTTGGGGTTCATCCCGAAGGTCGACGCGAAGCGCCGCACCACTAGCGCGCGCTGCGCGGAGATGCCCGACGAGGTGGCGACGATGTTCGTGCTGCCGTCGGCCACCGCGGTCGCGAGCCCGGTCGACGCCCCCACGGTGGCGACGCCGGCCGAGGAGCTCGACCAGGTGACCGTTGCCCCGGCCACCGTGTTGCTCTGCGAGTCCCGCGGCACGGCGCTGTACTGCTTGGTGCGGGTGGTGGTGCGGAGCGTGTCGCTCCCAGCGGTGGTGAGCAGGACCGAGGCGACCACCTGCGTCACGCTGATCGGCACGCGCTGCGCCGTGAGCGCTGCGGCCGACGCCACGGCGGTGTCGGA
>CAZHAG010000004.1:18642-25445 GCA_964529705.1 uncultured Gemmatimonas sp.
GCCATCCGCGCCGCCTCCTCCACCGTGAGGGCGCGTGCGCCCTTCCCGAAATGGTGCCGGGCGCCTGCCTCGGCGCCGAACACCCCGTCCCCCCACTCGGCCAGGTTCAGGTAGAGGTCGAGGATCCGGTCCTTCGAGAGGCAGAGTTCCAGCACGAGCGTGAGGTACGCCTCGTATCCCTTGCGCACGAACGAGCGCCCCTCCCAGAGGAAGAGGTTCTTGGCCACCTGCTGGGTGATGGTCGAGGCGCCGCGCAGGCGCCCGCCGCGTTGCGCGCGCTCGATCGCATTCCCGATCTCCTCGAGGTCGAACCCCCAGTGCAGGTAGAAACGGTCATCCTCGGCGGCGAGCACCGCGCGCCGGAGCGCGGGGGCGATCGCGTCGCGGCTCACCACCCGGCGCCGCGGATAGGCCGGCGCCTTCCCGGCCCGCCACCGGTCCCAGGAGCGCTGGAGGATCACCGAGGTCGTGGGTGGTTGCACCAGGTTGAGCGGCAGCACGAGCAGGACGGGGAGCGCGAGCAGCACGAGTACCGCGACGAGCGTCGCTCGCCACAGCCGCCAGCCAGCGCGCCGGAGCGCGCCGCGCATGCCGCCCCGCGGGACGGGGGCGCCCACTCAGCCGCGGTCCCGGCGGCGTGGCCCCGGCACCCCGCGCCAGACCATCTCATGGAAGCGCGTGTCCAGTTCCTGCGGCGTGGCGGCGTCCCGGTGCGCCATGAACCAGTGCATCATCTCGAGCGCCATCGCCGCGCACACGCGCGCGGTCACTTCGACGGGCAGCGGGAGCGACTCGGGCGACTCGACGAGCTCGCGCATCCTCGCGGCGATGATCCGCGAGAGGTGGCCGAGGATCAGTCCGTACACGGCCTCCCGCTGCCCCGACCGCTCGAGCGCGCGCACGAAGTGCGCGTAGTCGTCGACGTGCGCGAAGAGCTCGGCCACCGGGGCCACGCGCGCCGTGCCGGCGGCCACCGTCTCGAAATGGCGTTCGAGCAGCCCGAGGAATCGCTCGGCATCGCTCAGCAGCAGGTCCTCCTTGCTGCGGAAGTGCGAGTAGAAGGTCGAGCGCCCGATCCCCGCGCGGTCGAGCACATCCTGCACGGTGATCGTCTCGAACTCGTGCGAGAGCATCAGCTCCACGAGCGCGCCGCCCAGCGCCCGCTGGGTGCGCGAAGTGCGCGCATCGGGCCTGGCCCCGGTTTTCCGGACACCACGGGGCTTCTTGTTCATGATCTGGGGGCGTGGAGTGGACCGAGGTCAGGCGCGTGTCAGATTCTGCGCATCCCACGGAGGAACGGCAATGCGTGATGAGCGGATGGGCGGATGGGCGCTGATCGTCGGATCGGCGATGGGCCTGGTGACGATGGCGTTCCATCCCACCGGCGCGGAGATGCTGCGCGACTTCGATGGACGGGCGACGACCAACATCGCGGCGCACGCACTGGCGATGCTGGCCGTCCCGATCGCGATGTTCGGCGCGATGGCGCTCGCCCGGCGGCTCGACCCCGGCGCCGGGATCGCACGACTCGCGCTCACCTTCTACGGGTTCGGGCAGGTCGCGGTGCTCCTCGCCGCGATCGCGAGCGGGATCGTGGCGACGGCCATGGTGTCGGACATCCTGGCCGGCGCGGGCGCGGAAGCCGAATCCGCGCGGCAGTTCCTGCGCTACACCAGCACGCTGAACCACGCCTTCGCGACGGTCTTCGTCGCGGCCTCGTCGATCGCCATCGCGCTCTGGTCGTTCGTGATGCTCGGTACGCGCCACTTCCCGCGCTGGGTCGCCTGGCTCGGCCTCGCCGTCGGCGTCGCGCTCGTCGCCATCACGCTGCTCGGGCGGCTGCGGCTCGACGTGCACCACTTCGGCCTCGTGGTGCTCGCGCAGTCCGCCTGGCTCGTGGCGTCGGGCGTCTGCCTCGTGCGCGCGCCCGGAAAGGGAGGCCCGGCAGCCGCCGAGGCTCAGCGCGAGAGGCCGTAGACGATGTAGTTGGTGGCGAGCTTGTACGCGTCGTTCGTGAAGTTGATCGGGTACCATCCTTCGCCCGACCACTCCATGTAGTCGCCGATGTCGTTGTTGTAGTTGATGATCACCATCAGGCGCTTGCGGGGATCGTTGTCCTCGTGGATGCCGAGGTAGACGGCCCGGGCGCTCGGCGTGCCCGGATGGTGCAGCCCGTCGAGCGTGGTGAGGCTGAAGAAGGAGTGGAAGATCGGGTGCGTCACGTCGAGCCGGTCGATGCGCGCGTCGGGGAGCACGAGGCGCATCGAGCGCTCGAAGTTGTCCCACTGGTTGAGCAGGAAGTCATCGACGATCAGGAACCCGCCCTTCTTGAGCCAGGTGCGCAGCCCCTCCGCCTCGCGCGCGTTCGGCAGCCAGTAGCCGGGCTCCGAGAGGTAGGCGATCGGGTATCGGGCCAGCGCGGGATCGTCCATCGTGTGGATGTTGCTCTCGCGGACGTGCGGATGGATCGTCGTGAGGTCCGTGAGGATCGTCATGAAGTTCCGTTCCATCGCCGGGTAGTCGAACGCCCAGCCGCCGCGCCCGTAGTTCGTGTACTGCAGGCGCACGAAGGTGAAGCGGCCGTCGTATACGGCGTTCGGCTCCACGTAGATCCGGCCGCCGCGCTGCGCCCAGCCGTAGCTCGCGAGCGCCGCCAGCAGGAGCGCGGCGATGACGCCCGTGCGGCGAAGGGTGCGTGACCCGGGACGGCGCTGCGTCACTGGCGGTTCCTCTCCACGGGATGCGTCACGCGCCGGTCCTCTGCCCGGCGGATCGAGTCGAGGCGCGCGGCGATCCGCGGTTCACGCGCCGCGAGGTCCGTGCGCTCCCCGGCATCCCGCTCGAGGTGGAAGAGGCGGAGCGTGTCCCGCATCCAGACGCCCTTCCACGGCCACTCCAGCACCGCCGACTGGTCGCGGTCGGGGGAGTACCACACCTGGTGTGGACGCAGGGCGAGCGTCCCGCGACCCGTGAGCACCGGGAGGAACGAACGTCCGTCGATGCCGTCGGGCGCGGGCCGGCCGGCGGCCTCGACCAGCGTCGCATGGAGGTCGGTGAAGTCCACACGGATGTTCGACACGCTCCCGGCCTTCGTGTTCCCCGGCCAGTGCGCGATGCCCGGCACGCGCAGTCCGCCATCGTAGAGGTCGCCCTTGTAGCCGCGGTAGCCCAGCGTGCCATCGAACCATCGGCCGACCACGTCGGTGGTGCCGTCATTGGTCCGGCGGAGGAAGGTGGCGCCGTTGTCGGAGAGGAAGGCGATCAGCGTGCGCTCCGCGATCCCCAGGGAGTCGAGCAGGGTTCGAAGCGCCCCGAGGTCCTGGTCGAGCCAGTGCACCTGCGCCGCGTAGCTCCGCTTCCCCATCGGCCAGGGCTTGTCGGCGTAGGGGCCGAGGTCGGGGACCTCATAGCCATCATCGTCGTGGCCGCGGCTCCCCTCGTTGTTGATGTGCGGGAGGTTCGTCGCCCAGTAGAGGAAGAAGGGGCGATCCCTGTTCGCGCGCACGAAGGCGAACGCCCGCTCCCGGAGCAGTGCCGGCGCGAAGTCGAGGCGCGTGGTGGCGCGTCCGGCGCCGCGTCGGCCACCGGCGGGGACGACGTTGCGGGTGCGCACCGAATCGGTGCCGTCGAGCAGCCACTCCGGAAAGAAGTTGTGCGCGTGGACCTGGTCGCGGTATCCGAAGAACGCATCGAACCCCTGCGCGTTGGGCCAGCTCTCGGGACGCTCGTCCCAGCTGAGCCCCCACTTGCCGAAGAGCCCGGTGGCGTAGCCGGCCTCCTTCAGGCGCTCGGCCAGCGTCAGGTCCGCGGCGCGCAGGTAGTCGTTGTCGTTGTCGTCCAGCCGGCAGTGCCCGTTGTGCAGCCCGAGCATGAGCGAGCAGCGCGCCGGACCGCAGACCGCGGCGCTCGAGCGGAACTCCGTGAAGCGGAGGCCCTCGCGCGCGAGTCGGTCGATGTGGGGTGTCGCGATCTGCCGCTGTCCCCAGGCGCCGACCTCCCCGATGCCGAGGTCGTCCGCGAGGAGGAGGACGATGTTCGGGGGAGCGCTTGGCGGAACGCCCGGCTCGGGGACGGGCGCAGGAGCGGCGCAGGAGAGCAGGGTGGCCGGGAGCGCCAGGAGGGACCTCGCACGCATCATGGCCGTAAGGTGGCACGCTCGCGCGCCGCTGTCACGCCGCGCAGAATTCCGGCATGAGCGTCCACCTCGAACCGCGCGTCGGCAGCCTCCGCCGCCTGCTCTCCGGCGACGAGGCGGTGCGCAACATCGTCGCCGCGAACCTCTTCGCGATCGTCGTCGCCGTCCTCTCCGGCGAGGCGCTCCTGCTGCTCCTCTGGACCTACTGGCTGCAGAGCGTCGTGATCGGCGTGTACGCCTACCGCCGCATCGGGCGACTGCGCGCGTTCAGCACCGAGGGTCTCAAGATCAACGGCCGCGCGGCCGCTCCCACGACGGCCACGCAGCGCTGGACGAAGAATTTCTTCGCGGTGCACTACGGGTTCTTCCACCTCGTGTACTTCATGTTCCTGGGGTCCTTCGGCGCCATGGGAGGGATGGTCGGGAGCCTGGGACGCTGGGACCCGTTGATCATCGCCGCGCTCGGCGGCGGGTTCTGGCTCACGCACCGGCGGTCGCACCTCGAGCACGTGGCGGCGGACCTCGCCGGACGGCCGAACCTCGGGGCGCTGATGTTCCTCCCCTACGCCCGCGTGATCCCGATGCACATCACGATCATCCTCGGCGCGGTGATCGGGTCGGGGCCGGGAGTCGTGCTCTTCGGGCTCCTCAAGACGGGCGCCGACGTCACGATGCACGTGGTGGAGCACCGGCTGCTGCAGCGGCTTCCGGGGGCGGGGACCGGGAGGGCGTCAGGCGGAGCGGACGCGCGCCCCTAGGGCGCGTGGCGGAACCACTCCGCCGGCACCTCGCGCCACTCCTCGCCCGCGCGCCGCACGAAGAGCCCGAGCTCGGCCCCTCCTCCGGCTTGGAAGTAGCGCACCATGATCGGGTGCGGGCCCCTCCGCAACGCGATCATCCCAGCCTTCTGCTCCGCGCCATGGAGGCCATCGTTGTCCACCACGCGCACCCCACCGATGTCCAGCACGCTCCCATCATCCGAGGTGAGGGCGAACTCGTAGAGCCCGTCCTGTGGGACGTCGAGATACCCGTCGAAGCGAAGCGCGTACTGTTCCGGCCGCTCGTTCCCCGGTCGCCGCACGCGTGCGATGATTTCCGTTCGCATCGCGGGGAGCGAATCGATCGCCGCGGTGGAGCGCACCGCGGCCTCGGCGTACGTCAAGCGGAGGCCGCTGCTGGCTCGCCGCCCGATCCGTTCCGCGTCCCGGTAGGTCGTCCGGCGGAAGGTCGCGCTGCGAGGGGCGCTCGCCCGGCCATCGCGCACGAAGACGCGGGCCGTGAGCGTCACCCCCTCCGCGGGGACGGGCAGATCGAACGGTCCCCGGTAGAGCGGGCTCGCCATCGTCACTTCCGAGCCGTCCAACGTGTACCGGATGATCGCGCCTCCCATCGGGGTGAAGAGTGCGACCGGGATCCGCGTGCCGAGCGTCAGCGCGTCCCCCTCGAGTCCGATGACGTCCGGCACGCGGTAGTTCACCCGCAGCATGTCGAGCGTGCGGAGCGCGTACGGGAGTCGCCCCAGGAAGTCGCCCCAGTCGCGGCGGCTCCGTGGGGACCAGAGCACCTCGGAGAGCGCCAGCGCCCGGGGATATGCCATGTACTCGATCGCGGCCGGCGTCTTGAGGTACTCCGTCCAGAGGTTCGCCTGCGCGCCGAGCACGTGTCGCGACTGGGCGGCGGTGAGCGCATCCGGGATGGGTTCGAACCCGTAGACGCGCTCGAGCGTGGTGCGGCCGCCGATCGCGAGCGGCTCGTACCGAGGATCGCCCTGGTAGTGGTCGAAATAGACATGCGATCCCGGCGTCATGATCACGTCGTGTCCCTGCTGCGCCGCGGCGATCCCGCCGCTCACCCCGCGCCAGCTCATGACCGTCGCGCCGGGCGCGAGCCCCCCCTCGAGGATCTCATCCCAGCCGATGAGGCGACGGTCGCGCTCGGAGAGCCACCGCTCGATCCGGCGGATGAACCAGCTCTGCAACTCCTCCTCGTCCTTCAGCCCCTCGCGCCGGATGACCTCCTGCGCCAGCGGACTCTCCTTCCAGCGCTTCTTCGGCGCCTCGTCGCCACCGATGTGGATGTAGGGCGACGGGAAGAGATCGAGGACCTCGGTCAGCACGTCCTGGAGGAACTCGAAGGTGCGCTCGCTCGGGCAGAGCACGTCCTCGGAGACGCCCCAGGTGGTCCGGACCGCGAACGGGCCATCCGTGCAGGCGAGCTCGGGGTACGCCGTGATCGCCGCGAGGGAGTGTCCCGGCATCTCGATCTCCGGGATCACGGTGACGAACCGCTCGGCAGCGTACGCCACGACCTCGCGGATCTCCTCCTGCGTGTAGAAGCCGCAGTGTGGCGTGCCGTCGCCGACGTACGGGTCGAACCGCTTCTCCACCATGGTCTCGGCGCGGCAGCCGCCGACCTCGGTGAGGCGCGGGTACTTCTTGATCTCGATCCGCCACCCCTGGTCCTCGGTGAGGTGCCAGTGGAAGACGTTGAACTTGAAGCGCGCCATGAGGTCGATGTAGCGCTTCACGAACGCGACGGGTTGGAAGTGCCGTCCGACGTCGAGGTGCAGTCCGCGATAGGGGAAGCGCGGGGCGTCGATGATCGTCAACTCGGGGATGCGCACCGCTCCCGCGACATCGCGTCCCATGTTCACGAGGTGCTGGAGCGT
>CAZHAG010000004.1:25545-35971 GCA_964529705.1 uncultured Gemmatimonas sp.
GGGCCGTGCGTCTCACGTGCGCTCCGGGAGGGTGCCAGGGCGGGGCCGCCGGATCGGCGGCCCATGGAGATTACGCCCCGGACGCCCCGAGCGCACCCGTCACTCGAGGCGCCTCCGACGCGACCGCACGAGGCGCACCGTGCCCCACGCGAGCAGGAGCAGCGGCACGACGACGCCCAGCGACTCGATCCCCGTCGCGACGAGCCCGACGAAGTTGCGCCACGCGTTCACGAAGGCCTCCCCGATCACGCTGCGTCCCGGATTCGATCCCACGACCGGCGCGCGTTCGCTCACCGTCACCGCGATGGTGCTGGTGGCCACGCGCGCACTCAGGAAGCGGGCGCGCCCCTCGTACCGCTCGATCTCGCCGCGCACGCGTGCGAGTTCGCGCTCCACTTGGAGCACCTCCTCGAGCTTCCCCGTGCGCGTCGCGAGCAGCTCCACCAGTCGTGACTCGAGCCGGCGCCCGGTCGTGATGCGCGCCTGCACGTCCACGAACTCCTCCCCGACATCCTCGGCGCTGACGCTGGAGTGCTCCACCCGGCCGAGGGGGGACATCCCCGCCATCGCGTCGTCGAAGCGCGCGGTGGGGATCCGCACCACCAGCGTGGCCCGCCGGACCTCGTACTCACCGGCGCTCATGGAGACATCGCCGATGTAGCCGCCGAGCGAGCCGGCGAGGCGCCGGACGGCCGCGACCGCGGCCTCGAGGGTGTCGACGCGGATGGAGACGTCGCCGCGCCGGATGATCATGCTCGGGATCGTCGAGCTCGCTGAGGACTGGCGGGGCGCGCTGGGCAGCGCGTCGCCGGGGGCCTGTTCCTTGAGCGCGTCAACGCTCCGGGCGCTGTAGGCGACGCCACCCGCGACGCCCCTCGGCGCCTCGGTGGCGACCACGGAGGTCGAGACGTTGGTCGCGTCGTCCTCCAATGCGGGGGAGGCGAAGCTGCACGCGGTCACGACGAGGAGTGGCAGGAGGAGTGCGCGCGCGATGCGCGTCGAGAGGGGGTTCAGGGTCACGGGACGGGTCCTCGGAGGCGGTGGCCCGGGACGGCGAACGGTCGCCGGTCCGGGGGTGCGGCTCCAAGGAGACGCCGGGAGGGCCAGGACTTGCACACGCCTCCCCTCGCAGCCGGCGTTCTGGCGCCCTGGGGCCGCCCGCGCCATTCTATAGAGCGCGACGGTCCTGACGACCGCTCGCCCGCACAATCCTGGAGGCCGTATGCGTCCGTCCCGGTCGTTGCTCCTGCTCGTTGCCGTGCTGGTGCTGGCTCCGTCCGTCCCGATGGCCGCGCAGTCATCCAAGGCGCTCGACATCACCGAGGAGATCCTCGACCGCTTCTTCACCGCGCACGAGAAGGAGAAGAACGAGTCGTCCGGTCTCTCGTCCGAGCTGCAGGACACCGACGCGAAGATCGCGAAGTTCGAGCAGTGCAAGCGCGACTTCGAGGCGGCCGGTTCCGCCACGGGGAGCCGCCTGGGCGGGCTCGCCGCGCGCGTGGCGATCAAGGCCAAGTGCGGGGCCTCGGATGCGGACGGGTACCGCAAGGAGCGCGAGCGCATCATGGCGGGCCCGGAGAACTCGGCCGCGGCGGCCGGCGGGTTCAAGGTGCCGGAGTACCGCAACCTGCGGGACCGGCTGCGCGGCTACCTGAATGGCGACCGCTCGGGCTTCACCAAGGGCGCGCTCGACCTGCTCAAGTCCCGCGAGGGGCGCCTGGCGGCGACCTTCGGCATCTCGATGAGCAGCGGTGGCGGTGGCGGACGCGGCATGCGCACGCCCGCGGTGTGGTCCACGGACTTCGCGTGGATCTGGATCTCGCAGCTCTTCGCGGTGCAGTACCTCTCCGGCGCGACGATGTTCGAGAAGGACTACGCGCCCGGTGACTGGACGAAGTGGACCGTGAAGGTCGAGGACGAGGAGGAGGTGCAGACGGTCGAGCGCGCGTTCATCGGCCGCCAGGCGGATGGCGGCGAGTGGTGGCGGATGAAGACCGTGACGATCAGCGGCGACGAGGCGGACACGGTCTCGTTGGAGGCGCTCTTCCGCCCCGAGCCGGACAACGACTACCTCCAGAAGCTCGTCCGCATGCGGGCCAAGCTCCCCGGCAACGACGAGCCGCAAGAGATGATGGTCCCCGAGCAGTGGGCCACCTGGAACATGATGGGCGCCTTCCCCTACAAGCCGACGCAGGAGAGCATCGACGGGGCCACGATCGGCACGGAGGAGGTGAAGACCGCGGCCGGCACCTTCCGCGCCAAGCACGTGCGCTTCGGGCAGGGCGGGGGGACGCTCGAGTGGTGGCTCGTGGACGACTCGGTGGGAGGCTGGGTGAAGTTCGCGGCGGTCGACAACGAGAAGCAGCCGCGCTACACGATGGAGCTCGCGGGGCGCGGGACAGGAGCCAAGAGCGAGCTGGGTGTCGTCATCAAGTAGGGCCTTCCTGCTCCGGACCACCGCCGCGGGCCTCGCGCTCGCGGCGGTCGGTGCCTGGCCGGGCGCCGCGGCCGCGCAGTTCCCCGGCGCGTCCTGGCCCGTCGCGACGCCGGCCGAGGTGCGGCTCAACGGGGCGGTGCTCGACAGCATCGACCAGGAGATCGCGTCCGGGCGCTACGGGAACGTCGACCGGTTCCTCGTGATCCGCGGTGGCCGTGCGGTGATCGACAAGCGGTACGACCGGGACTACGACCGCATCTACGGCGACTCGGCCCGCGCGCGCGGCGCGCTGGTGCTCCACGACCCGACGGGTTCGTACAACTACTTCAACCCCTGGTGGCATCCGTACTACCGGCGCGGGGACCTGCACTCCCTGCAGTCGGTCACCAAGACCATCACCTCGGTGGTGATCGGCACGGCGGCCCAGCGCGGCGAGTTCCCGCCGCTCGACACGCCGGTGCTCACCTTCTTCGACACGACGAAGGTGCGCGCGATCGACGCGCGGAAGCGCCGGCTCACGATCCGCCACCTGCTCACGATGACGGGCGGGTTCGACTGGAACGAGAACCTCCCCTACATCGACCCGGCGAACACGACGATCGTGATGGAAGGGAGCTACGACTGGGAGCAGTACACGATCGACCGCCCGATGGCGCGCGAGCCCGGCACCCAGTTCAACTACAACAGCGGCGAGACCATCCTGCTCGCGCACATCTTCAAGCGCGCCACCGGCGTGGACCTCGAGGAGTACGCGGCGCGCCACCTCTTCGCACCGCTGGGCATCACGCGCTGGTTCTGGAAGCGCACGCCGAGCGGGCTCGTCGACACCGAGGGCGGACTCTACCTCGAGGCGTCGGACCTGGCGCGCATCTGGTACCTCTTCCTGAAGGACGGGAACTGGAACGGCGCGCAGGTGGTGAGCGCCGACTGGGTGAAGGCCTCCACCGCGCCGGCCGTGCGCACGGGCCCCGCGCCCACCGCGCGGAGCTACGGATTCAAGTGGTGGCTCGTCCCCGACCCCACGGACGCGACGCGCACCATCTGGGCCGGCTCGGGGTTCGGCGGCCAGTTCCCGTTCGCGTTCCCGGAACACGACATGGTCGTGGTGTTCAACGGCTGGAACATCCTCCCGGTGCCTCCCTCGCTGCCGCAGACGCGGACGCTCGAGCGGCTCGTGCGCGCGGTGCAGGGACCGGTCCCCGCACCGCGCCGCTGACCGGGACCGGCGCTCACTTCCCCGGCTTGTATGTTCGCTCGGTGTGCCCCACCAGCTGCGAGGGATAGAAGTAGACCTCCCGCAGGTCCCCCGTGGCATAGCGCTCGGCCTGGTCGTTGAAGTGCTTCGAGCCGGGGACGCTGTTGAGCCCGCCCGCCGTCACCGCGCGTGCGCGGAGCGAGTCGCCGAACTCCACCACGGCCACGAAGCTGTTCCCGCTCGTGCCGTACATCCGCTTGGTGCCCGGATAGCTGCGCGCACCGAACGCGGCGAGCGAACCCCAGCGTGACGAAGTGAAGCCGATGGGGAGACTCGGGCCCGAGTCGCTGAAGGGCTGCACGATGTCGCCGGTGAGCCGCTGGAACCGGTTGATCTCCCCCCATGGGGTGCGCCAGTCGCCGAAGTCGGCCGTGAGTTTGGTGACCGCCGCTGAGAGCGAGGCGAGTCGGTCGTCCGCCGACGTCCGCGTCGCCATGAAGGCATAGAGGTCCGCGCCCTCCGCCTCGGGGTCGGCCCGGACGCGGAGCCAGAGGTCCTCGCCCCAGAAAACGGCGAGGGAGGTCGGCACCGAGCTCACGGACGAGCGTCGGTCCCACTTCCGCAGCTCGGCGATCGGCTCCGCGTGCGCCGCGCGGCGCTCGTCGGTGCGAGGGAGGGCGTCGTAGGCCCGGAAGAGCGCGGGGAGGAGGGTCTGGAACGCCGTCAGGTGTGGGTCGTACGCGGCGGCGATCAGCGATGCGAGGGTGAAGTCGCGCCCGCGCTGCAGCACTTCGAGGGCGTGGATCCCACGTGGGTTCTCCCCCGCGCGGTCCATGTACGACGGATAGTCCCGCTCCCTCGGGCTCGCGGCGCCCGCGGCCGAGTAGGGCCAGTTGTTCGTGTTCTGGAGCCAGCCCGTGCGCGGGTTGAGCAGGTTGGGAGAGTCGTCCACCGCGTGCACCCCCTGCCACTCCGTCGCGGGGTCGCTCCCGTCCACCGGGCGCGACCAGTCGAAGCTCGGGTCGCGCACCGGGACGAAGTTCGCGTGGAAGTAGGCGATGTTCCCCTCCGCGTCGGCGAAGACCGTGTTGTTCGACGAGTTGGTGTGGAGCTGCATCGTCTCCTTGAACGTCGCGTGGTTCGTCGCCTTGGTGCGCGAGTACGACTGCGTGAGCGCCTTCACCGGCTCCTGCATGAGCCGCACCGTGATCCACTTCCCGTCCGCCTCCCGCACCACCGGCCCGTGGTGCGTGCGGTACACGGTGAAGTCACGCGTCGACATCCCCTGCGCCGTGCGGTACGGGATGATGATCCGCTCCGTGACCACCGCGCGCTCCTCGCCGCCGTAGCGGTAGTTCCACCGGTCCCCGACCTGCGTCACGGTCTCGGCGTACTCGTCGATGTTGTCCGTGCCGCTGGAGGTGTGCATCCACCCCGCGCGCTCGTTGAACCCCTGGTAGATGAAGAACTGGCCCCAGGTGACCGCGCCGTACGCGTTCAACCCCTCGTCGCTCGTCATCTGCAGCTCGGAGCGGAAGAAGAACGAGGTGTGGGGATTGATCAGGAGCAGCGCCTTGCCGCTCGCGCTCTTGGACGGCGCGATGGCGAACCCGTTCGAACCCGAGGGCTCGCGCAGCACCGGCGGCTCCGCACTCGCCAGCGCCGACTTCGGCGCCTTCCCGTAGAACGCCTCCAACTGCGCGAGCGAGATGCTCTCGATGTCGCCGCCGATGCTCCCCTCGCTGAACGAGAGCGCCATCCAGGGTTCGAAGCGCGTGATCACGCGCGGCGTCACCTCCGGGTGCGTGTGCAGGTAGTAGTTGAGGCCGTCCGCCCACGCGTCCATCAGGGCGCGCAGCCACTCGGGGCTCGCGGCGTACTGCGCGCGCAGGGTGTCCGGGTGGATGAAGAGCTTCATCCGCAGGTCGCGCCAGATCGCCTCCTCCCCCTCCGCCTCGGCCAGGCGGCCCATCGCGTTCAGGTAGTTCGTCTCCACCCGGTTGAAGTCGTCCTCGGCCTGGGCGTAGATCATCCCGAACACCGCCTGCGCGTCGGTGGTGCCGCGGACGTGGGCGATCCCCCAGTCGTCGCGCGTGATCGTCACGGCCTCCGCCTGCGCCTCCCAGCGCGCGAGGGTCTCGGGAGAGGGGCCGGCGGGGGCGCAGGCGATGAGGAACGCGATCGGGAGGAGCAGCAGGGAACGGATCATGGGATTCGCTGGGGTGGTGGGGCGGAGGGCGTATGGTGCAGGGTTCACTGCTCGACGCGCGGGGTCCAGCTGCGGTAGGCGCGGCGCACGCACTCCTGGAAGTGGTGCACGGCACCCTCCGCCTCCACCGAGAAGCGTCCGCGGTCGTACGAGGGCGAGCCGAGCCCGCGCTGGACGAACGCGCAGATCTCCATGTCCTCGCGCTGCACGCGGTCGCTGTAGGCGAGGTCCTCCTCGATCGCCGCGCGGGCCGCGGGGCCATCGGCCTTCTCATAGAAGAAGCCGAACTCCACGCGGCACCGGTCGTGGCCGAGGGGCACCACGAGGTTCGTCTGCACCCGCCCTGGCACGATGTTCACCATGTAGTTCGGGAAGAGGCAGTAGTAGTACGCGTTGTCCCCCGGCTTGATGTCGTAGGGCGCGTCGCCCGGCGCGAGCGGGCTCCACTGCAGCGAATAGTGCTCGAAGGTCTCGGTCGTGTACTTCCGGAAGTCGTACATCTTCATGAGCTCGGGGTGCACGTAGGGGACGTGGTACCCCTCGAGGAAGTTGTCGACGTAGACCTTCCAGTTGCACGCCACCTCGTAGTCGATCCGCTTGGCGAAGGTCATCCGGTCGAGCCGGATGGGCGCGATGCGTTCCGCGACGCCGTCCAGGTAGCGCGCGAGCGGTGCGGCGTCGGCCTGGAGGTTCACGAACACCTGGTCCTGCCAGGTCTCCACGCGGATCGGCACCAGCCCATAGTCCTTCTTGTCGAACAGGTCCACGCGGTCCCAGCGCGGGACGCCGCGGAGCGTGCCGTCGAGCAGGTAGGTCCAGCCGTGGTACTGGCAGGTGAGCGCGTTCACGCACCCGGTGGGCTCCGTGGCGAGCGGGCCGCCGCGGTGGCGGCAGACGTTGTGGAAGGCCCGCAGCACGCCCTCCTTGTCGCGGAGCACGATCACCGGGCCGTCCGCGACGGTCGTGGTGAAGTACATCCCGGGCTCCTGCACCTGCGCGAGGTGCCCGACGCCCTGCCAGGTGCGCGCGAAGATCGCGTCCCGGTCGAGCGCGTGGAACGCCGGGTCCGTGTACCAGCGCGACGGGATCGTCCACGAGCGCTCGATCGGCGTCGAGACCAGGTCCTCGGCGGCGAGCGCCGGGTAGCGGGCAGGTGCGACCACGTCAGCGCTCCAGAAAGGTTCGGATCAGAGCCAGCGCATCCACGGGTGCGGCGCCTCGCGTTTCCGTCGCGCGTACCATCGACAGGGCAGGTACAGCGCGACCACGACGGCCACCGTCACGAGGTAGAGCAGCCCCAAGCTCCAGCGGTACCCGTCCGGAACCTCCGGCGGCATCATCGGATGGTTGCCGACGAGCCAGCCCGTGCTCGCCGGGGTCCGCACCAGCGAGACGAGCACCGCCGCGACGTGGATGAGCGGAATGTGCAGCACGTAGTAGAAGAACGGAACCTCGCCGAACACCCTCAGCCAGCGCGCCACGCGTGAGCGCGCATCGTCGAGGAAGGGGAGCACCAGCAGCGTGGGGCCGAGCGTCATCAGGAGGAAGAGCAGGGAGGCGGGGTACTTCGCCGTGTTCAGGAAGGCGAGCGCGCTCGGCATCCCCTCCGCGGTTGGCGACCAGGGGCGCGGGTCCCCGTAGAGCGCCGTCGCGCGGAGCAGCACGAAGAGCGCGACCGCGCCCCCACCGATGCCGAGGCAGGCGCGGCGTCGGCGCGCCTCGTCCCACCGCATGATCTCCCCGAAGCCGTACCCGGCGGCGATCACCCCCACCCAGGGGAGGAGCACGTAGAGGATCACCACTTGCCAGTGCAGCCCGGGCAGCTCGAACGCACCGCCGACGTAGACGAGCTGGAGCCACCACGCGGGCGACTCGATGCCGAAGAGCGCCGGCCCGATGGCGTTATGCCCGACGATGAGCAGCACCCCGATCGCACCGACCACGCGCGACGGGAGCCGCACGAGGAGGCCGAGCACGACCATCGACCAACCGATCACCCAGATGACGCCGGCGAAGGTGAAGGACGCGTAGTCGAAGTTGAAGGTCCAACCGAACCGGAGCACCGTCAGCTCGAGCAGCACGAGCCAGAGTCCGCGCAGCACCAGGAAGCGCGCGAGGGGGGGCCGCGACGCGAGCCGCTGGCCGTAGAGGTACGCCGCCGTGCCGGCGAGGAAGATGAAGACCGGCGCGCAGAAGTGCGTGACCCAGCGTGTGAAGAACACACCCGGTGTCGGTCCGCCGGCGGGCACGCCCGCGAAGACGCGCACGTGGTCGATCGCCATGAGCACCATCACGGCGCCGCGCACGATGTCCAGGGAGGCGATGCGTCCGCGCCCACCCGACGCTTCGGTCATCACTCTCCTCCCGCCCCGCGCGCGGGGCGCTCCGACAGGTAGTCGTGCCACAGGATGCGCGCCGCGACCGAGCGCCAGGGCCGCCAGCGCTCCGCATATGCGGCCGCCTCGGCGCTCCTCGGCACCCTATTCTGCCGCCGCAGCCGACCGAGCGCCACGTGCAGCGCGAGGTCACCGGGGGGCCAGACATCGGGGCGGCGCAGCACCAGCAGCAGGTAGATGCCCGAGGTCCAAGGACCGATCCCGCGCACGGCTTCCAGCGCGGCGCGTGCGTCCGTGTCGGGCATGCGCTGGAGTTCGCTGAAGCGCAGGTCGCGGCCCTCGACGGCCCGGGCGAGTGCGACGAAGTACGCGGCCTTCTGTCGCGTCAGGCCACGGGCGCGGAGCCCCCGTTCGCCCGCCGCCACGATGGTGGCCGCCCGGATCCCGCCCGCGAGCTCTCGGTCGAGCCGCCGGAAGAGCGTCGCGGCGGACTTGAGCGAGACCTGCTGCTCGAGGATCATGCGCGCGAGCGTGCGGAAGCCGCCGCGCCGCGCCCAGAGCGGCGGGGGGCCGTGGCGCTCGACGATGGCCGCGAGCCCGGCGTCGCGCGCGGAGAGCTCGCGGACGGCGGCGACGAGTGATCGCACGTCGAGAGGACCCGGGACCGCCGGTCGAGTGTACATGACAGGACACAAGGTGCACCGCCGGACCCCTCGTGACGACCCGGGCTCCATCCGCCGCCGTGTGCGTCACATCGTGACCTCGTGCCGGGTCGAAGCCCCTCGACAGTCGTCCTTCCCACATGCTGCGTCCCCACACCGCCCTCCCGCTCGCCCTCCTCGCGCTGTCCGCCGCCTGCTCCGATGCCGCCACCGGCGTCGGCGACACCGGCGCACCGGTCGCGACCCTCACGAGCCCCTCCCACGGCGCACTGAACCTCAGCGGCGCGATCACCCTCGCGGCGACCGCCACCGACGATGTCGGGGTCTCACTCGTGCAGTTCGACGTGGACGGCGCGCTCCTCGCGCAGGACGACACCCCGCCGTACACGGCGACGCTCCCCGCGACGGCGAGCTACACCTCGGGGGCCCACGTCATCCGGGCTCGCGCACGCGACGTGGCGGGGAACTGGTCGCCCTGGTCGGCGGCGACCGTGACCTTCGGCGGCACCGTGGCGCTCCCGCTCGGGTTCACGCGCGCGCCCTTCGTACAGGGGTTCGGCGGGCTCCTCACCTCGCTCGCCGTCGCGCCCGACGGCCGGCTCTTCGTGACGGAGATCGGCGGCGCCATCCGCGTGGTGCGCGACGGGGTGCTGCAGGCGCAGCCCTTCGCCACGGTGAATGCGCTCACCGGTGGCGAGCGGGGCCTGCTCGGTGTGGCGCTCTCCCCCGGCTTCGGCTCGATGGGCTGGGTGTACGTCTACTACACGACCACCGAGGGCGGCACGCACAACCGCATCAGCCGCTTCGCGGCATTCGGGGACGTGGCGGGATCGGCCGAGGAGATCCTCGTGGACCTGCCGCCACTCTCGGCCGCCACGAACCACAATGGTGGCGCGCTTGCGTTCGGTCCGGATGGCAGGCTCTACGTCGCCGTGGGTGACAATGCGAACGGTGCGCTCGCGCCGCTGCTCACCTCGCCGTTCGGCAAGATGCTGCGCTTCAACGCGGACGGCTCGATCCCCGGTGACAATCCGTTCTTCGCGCAGACCACGGGAGTGAACCGCGCGATCTGGGCGCGTGGGCTGCGCAACCCGTACACCTTCGCCTTCCAGCCCGGCACGGGGCGGATGCACATCAACGATGTCGGGCAGTCCTCCTGGGAGGAGATCAACCTCGGCCGCGCCGGCGCGGACTACGGTTGGCCCTCCACCGAGGGGGCGACGTCGGTCCCGGCGTTCGACACGCCCGTGCTCGCCTATGGCCGTTCGGCGAGCCCCACGCTCTTCAATGGCGGCGCGATCGTCGGCGGTGCGTTCTACAACCCGGTGAGCGCACTCTTCGGGAGCGACTACCTGGGCGACTACTTCTTCGCCGACTACGTGGCCGGCTGGATCTACCGCCTGGACCTCGAGAACGACGACCGCGCGTATGCGTTCGCCCACACCGGCGGGAGCCCCACGGGACTGGGGGTCGGGCTCGACGGGTCGCTCTACGTCCTCCTGGGCACACGCATCGACCGCATCGCGCGCTGAGCGCGGGCCGGCCCTCGACAGCCGGCGTTCCGGGAAGTATCAAAGGACGATGGTC
>CAZHAG010000004.1:36071-40378 GCA_964529705.1 uncultured Gemmatimonas sp.
GACACGGCGTGGCGTGCGCTCCCCGAGGTGCCCGGCGCCCACGGCCGGCTCGCCGCGACGGCACAGGTGGTACGCGGCCGCGTCTACCTCTTCGGCGGCTATACCGTGGACTCCCTCGGGAGGGAACGCTCAGTCCCCGAGGTCGACATCTGGGACCCGGCGCGCTTCGCCTGGAGCGCCGCGAAGCCGATGCCGGTGCCAGTGGACGACGCCGTCTCCGGTGTCTATCGCGACTCGCTCATCTACCTCGTCTCCGGATGGCACGACACGGACAACGTGCGCGACGTGCAGGTCTACGATGTCGTGCGCGACGCATGGAGCGCGGCGACGCCCATCCCCGGGCGCGGGGTGTTCGGCCACGCCGGCGGGATGGCGGGTGAGCGCATCGTTTACATCGATGGCGCCGTGCGCAGCGCGAGCGGGCCGAGGTACGTGAACGAACCGCAGGCCTGGATGGGGACGATCGATCCAGCGCGCCCGACGAGGATCTCGTGGGAGGCGCTCCCGCCGCACCCGGCGCCGGTCCGCTACCGCGCCGCCGCGGGCACCTGCGGCGGATTCGTGATCTTCGCCGGGGGCACCGACAACCCGTACAACTACAACGGGATCGGGTACGATGGCGTGCCCTCGGAGCCCCTGGCGAGCGCGGTCGCGCTCGACACCAAGCTGCGCATCTGGCGTCTCCTTCCGCCCGCCCCTGTACCCACGATGGACCATCGTGGCCTCCTGATCCGCGGCGACACGGGGTGGATCGTCGGGGGCATGACGACCGACCGCGTCGTCTCGCGCGCGGTCGTCCGGTGGCGGCTCGGGCTCTGTCCGCTCTGAACAACTCTTCCTGAGGATCGATCGATGCGCGCGCGCACCCTTGCAGCACTCCTCGCGTTCTCCCTCGCGTTCCCTGTCGTGGGCGCCCCGGCACTCCAGGCGCAGGCGGCCGCCACCGCGGCGCGCGACGCCGACGCCGTGAAGGCGACCCTCACCGCGATGTGGGCAGCCATCGAGGCGGGGGACGCCGAACGGTACGCGACGTACGTCCATCCCGACTTCACGCAGTTCGGCGAGAACGACCCGTACCTCGCTTCGGGCAAGGCGCTCGAGGTGCGGAGCATGACCGGGTATCTCCGGCGCGCGACCGGGGTGCACACCGAGATGCACCAGCCCGAGGTGACCGTCCGGGGGGATGTGGCCTGGATCACCTACTACTGGACCGACGAGGGGTATAGTGGGGGGCAGCGCTTCACCAGCCGGGGGAAGTCCACGCGGATCTTCGTCCGGGAGAACGGCCGGTGGCTCTGCATCCACGGCCACTACACGGCATTGCCCTAGGCGCACCTCCTCGGCGCCCGGGGCGCGCCGCCGTGCGGTGATTGACCCACCCTCGTCCGCCCGGTAAATCTGAGCGCATATGCCCACGATCAAGCTCCCCGTGCGCGCCGCGAGCATCCTGCTCGGCGCCGTCCTCTTCACCGGCTGCGGAGACTCCACCTCGCCGCCGCGTGCGACGACCGTCCAGGTGACCGCGACCACCGTGGCGCTCGACGCGCTCGGCGCCACCCGGCAGCTCTCGGCGGCCGTGCGGGACCAGAATGACGAGATCATGTCCGGGGCGGTGGTCACCTGGACGTCCCTGACCCCGACCGTGGCGACCGTCGACCAGACGGGGTTGATCACCGCCGTCACGAACGGCAGCGCGCAGGTCACCGCGACCTCCGGGACTGCGACGGCGATGGTGGCGGTGACGGTGGCGCAGGTCGCGGTGGCGCCGACGGCGCTGAGCGGCAATGGGCAGAGCGCCACGATCGGCACCGCCCTGGCGATGCCGCTGCAGGCGCGCGTGCATGATCGCCTCGGCTCCCCGATGGCGGGCCAGTCCGTCAGCTTCGTGGTCACCTCCGGTTCCGGGTCGGTCGGCACGCCGACCTCCACCACCGCGGCCGACGGGATCGTCTCCACCACGTGGATTCTCGGCACGAACACCTCGGTCCCGCAGCTCGTCTCGGTCTCCGTGACGGGCGCGTCGGTCTTCTCGACCTTCAGCGCGACCGCGCTCGCGGGCCCGGCCACGACCTTCGACTTCGCGCCGACGGCGGCCGGGAACGGCCAGTCGGCGCCCTTCGGCACCGCGGTGCCGGTGCCCCCCGCGGTGAAGCTCAGTGACGCGCTCGGGAACGGCGTCGCCGGTGCCTCCGTGACCTTCGCGGTGACCGGGGGCGGCGGCAGCGTCACCGGCGGCACGGCCACGACCAACGCCAGCGGCATCGCGACCGTGGGGAGCTGGACGCTCGGACCGGCCGTCGGTCCGAACACGCTGCAGGCGACGGTTGCGGGCCTTCCCGCCGTCAACTTCACGGCGACCGCGACGCTCGACCCCTGCAGTCCGGGCGGCGCACCCCCGATCGTGCTCGGCGGGACCATCAACGGGACGCTCGCGTCGAATGACTGTATCGCGAACGAGGCGACGAACTACGACCTCTACTCCCTCAGCCTCGCGTCCCAGACCACCGTCATCATCGGCATGACCGCGAGCTTCGACGCGTACCTCAAGCTCTTCAATGCAGCGGGCACACTGATCGCCGAGCACGACGACATCGTCCCGGGCGTCGTGCAGGATGCGCGCATCGTGATCCAGCTCGCGGCGGGCACCTATCTCATCCGGGCGCGCAGTTTCGACCCGGGTCAGTTCGGCACCTACGCGCTCTCTGTCCTGGAGGCCATCCCCGGCGTGCCGACCGCCATCACCATCACCGGCGGCAACTCGCAGGTGGTCGCCCCGGGCGCGAGCGTGCCGATCGCGCCCTCGGTGCGCGTGACCGACGCCCTCGGGGACCCGGTGAACGGGGCGCAGGTGACCTTCGCGATCGTGCCCTCGGTGGGCGCGATCACGGGTGCCGTCGCGACCACCAACGCCTCGGGCATCGCGACCCTTGGCAGCTGGACGCTCGCCGCGGGCGTGAACGCCCTCGCCGCGACCGTCGCCTCCAGCGCGAGCGTGCTCGGCAGCCCCGCCATGTTCTCGGCGAGTGGCAGCGCCTCCACGGCGGGCTTCAACATCGACGTCAAGTTCAAGGCGCTGCCCACGCTCTCGCAGCTCCAGGCATTCAGTGCCGCCGCCGGCAAGTGGGAGTCGGTCCTCACGAACGACCTCGCGGCGCAGCCGGTCGTGCTCTCGGCGGGGCAGTGCAACAGTCCGGGGATGAACGAGACGGTCGACGACCTCGTGATCTTCGCGGCGCTCGAGCCGATCGACGGTCCTGGGCAGATCCTCGGCTCCGCCGGCCCCTGCGCGCTCCGGTCCGGCGCCACCGGCCTGACCGTCGTGGGCTCGATGCGCTTCGACATCGCCGACCTTGCCGGGCTCGAGTCGTCGGGGCGCCTGAATGCCGTCATCATGCACGAGATGGGGCACGTGCTCGGCGTGGGCACGCTCTGGAACCGCACCGGACTCCTCCTCCAGCCCTCGCTCCCGAGCAGCCCCGGGGTCGACACCCGCTTCACGGGCGTCAACTCCGTGGCCGGCTTCGATGCGATCGGCGGCACCACGTACACCGGCGGCGGCAAGGTCCCGGTCGAGAACTCCCAGGGCGGGTCTGGCACCCGCGACTCGCACTGGCGGGAGAGCGTGCTCGTGAACGAGCTCATGACCGGCTTCATCAATGCCGGCTCGAACCCGATGAGCATGCTCACCGTGCGCTCGATGCAGGACCTCGGGTACACGGTGAACACCGCGAACGCGGACGCGTTCTTCCTCTCGCTCAGCATCCGCGCCGAGGGGTCGGGGACCCCGAACGGGATCGAGATGGTCGACGACATCTACCGCGGACCGGTCTACACACTCGACTCACGCGGGCGGATCATCGGTGCGAGCCTGAGGCAGAAGTGACGGCACTCGCCGGCCCGGCGCGCGCGGCGATCGCTGCCGCGCTCCTCGTCGCCACGGCGGTCGGCGCGCGTCCGGCCGCCGCCCAGGGCGCGCCGGAGTACGGACCCCCCGCCGGGAAGCTCCTCATCGTCGGCGGCGGGAACCTCGAGGGCACCGGGATCATCGAGAAGTTCATCGCCCTCGCGGGTGGGCCCGACAAGCGCTTCGTGATCGTCCCCACCGCCGGCGGCAATCGGCGCCCGGACGGCACGCCGGTCCCGTACCTCGAGGAGCAGGTGGTCGCGAGCTGGAAGGCGCGCGGCCTGCAGCACGTCCGCATGCTCCACACGCACGACCCCAAGGTCGCGGACACGGAGGCCTTCGCCTCGATCCTCGCGGACGCCGACGGCGTCTGGTTCGTCGGCGGCCGCCAGTGGAACATCGT
>CAZHAG010000004.1:40478-57595 GCA_964529705.1 uncultured Gemmatimonas sp.
TGGGAGAAGTCCTGGTTCGTGCTCGGCCCCGGCGACGTGTACGACATGAAGGCGCGGCGCGTGGTGTCGTACGGCACGAGCCCCGTGCCGAATCGCTAGGCGTGACATCCGCCGACGACCGTCCGCTCGTAGCAGCCATGAAGGCCGGGGATGAGCGCGCGCTGGCCGCGCTCTACGACCGGCACGCCGCCCGGCTCCTCGGCCAGGTGATGCGCGTGGTCCGCGAGCGATCGGAGGCGGAGTCGGTGCTCATGAAGGTGTTCCTGCAGGCGTGGCGCTCGGCGGGGACGTTCGACGCGGAGCGCGGCTCCGTGCTCGGCTGGCTCAGCACCATCGCGCGCAGTCGTGCGCTGGACCACGTGCGTGCCACCGTGCGGCGGGAACGGCGGGAGCCGCTCGGGGACGACGGTGCGACGCCGGTGGTGCTCGTGGACGAGAGCATCGGCGCCGACCCGAGTGCGACCGTGGAGGAGCGGGAGACGCGGACACGGGTCGAGGCGGCTCTGGCATCGCTGCCGCCGGGGCAGCGGGCCGCCATCGAGCTGGCGCTCTTCGAGGGACTCACGCACGTGGAGATCGCCGAGCGCCTGTCGGAGCCGCTCGGCACCGTGAAGACAAGGATACGGTCGGGGATGATGCGTCTGCGGGAACTGCTGGCCCCACTCGCGAAGGAGATCGCCTCGTGACGCCGTACACGCGCGACGAGCTGCTGCAGCTGGCGCCGCTGTATGCCGCCGGGGCGACGACGCCCGAGGAGACGGCGGCGGTCGAGCGCGCTGTGCGGGAGGACGAGTCCTTGGCGCTCGAGGTCGCCGCCTATCGCGACGTCGCGACCTCGCTGGCCACCGCGCGCTCCGTGGCGCCATCGCCCGAGCTTCGTGCGCGCCTGCTGGACGCGGTCGCGACGGAGAAGCAGAAGTCCGTCCCGGCGGCGCCCGTGCGCGGGGCGGCCGTGTCGGCGGTGTCCTCGGGGCAGCGGCCGGCGGGGCGGTCCCCACTGCCGCGCTGGGTGCCCGTCGCCCTCGCCGCGAGCCTGGTGCTCGCCGCCGGCCTCGCCGCCGGTGCCGTCACGCTGCGAGGGGAGCTGGACGTCATGCGGTCGTCCGTCGCCGCGCTCGATGCGCGCCTCGCGGCGAGGGAGCGCACCCTGAACACGCTCCTCGAGGCCGAACGCGACCTGCGGGTGGTCTACCTCCGCCCCGCCGACGGCGACGCCACGGCGCCGGGGATGCAGTTCTTCTGGAACGCGAAGCAGGGGACGGCAGTCGCGCACGTCTTCCGGCTCTCGCCGGCACCGGACGGTCGCGACTACCAGATCTGGGCCCTCGTCGACGGGAAGCCCGTCTCCCTCGGGGTCTTCAACTCCGACCCCGACGGCCACGCCCTCGTCGAGTCGCTCACGCTCCCGCCCAGCACGGCCGGCGTCACGGCGGTGCTCGTGTCGGTGGAGCCGAAGGGGGGCTCCGAGCAGCCGACCACCGCGCCCTTCATGGGCGGGAGCTTCCCCGCCAGCTGACACGCGCGGGCCCTCCCGGTCGGTGAGCAGGATCACACATCCGTCCGCGGGGGTCGTGTCGTAGCAGTGGTGATCACCCGCCCAGGTGCGCGCTCGTCGCGGCCGGGGCCCCCTCGATCCCACTGGAAGGAGTCGGCATGCAGCTGTCCCGCCCGGCCCGGCGTATCGCCGGCCTCCTCGCGCTCGGCGCGAGCACCATCCTCGTCGCGAACGCGGTCCTCGCGTCGGACCATCAGGACACCCCTGAGGTCGAGCTGAACCCGCGCATGGACATCAACGACGTGTACGCGTTCCCCGGCGCCTCCGCGGACCGCATCACGCTCGTGATGACCACCTCGTCGCCGATCGCCGGCACGAGCGCGTCCTTCGACCCGAACCTGCTCTACCAGATCAAGGTCGATCGCACCGGTGACGCGGTCGAGGACCTGGTGTTCCAGGTGACCTTCGACGACGCCGTGGGCGCCGCGCAGCGCTATTCCATCCGCGGTCCGGTGGCACCGGAGATGACCGGCACCCGGGCGATGCTCATCGACGCGGGGCCGCTCGTCCGCGGCCAGGTCGGGTCGGTCGCGAGCGGCGCGAACGGCATCCAGGCGTTCGCCGGACTCCGGGCCGATCCCTTCGTGATCGACCTCGAGCAGTTCTTCAACATCGTCCCGGACCGCCGCCCGTCGACCGGGCCGCTCTCGGGGCCCTCCACGCCCACGGCGTCGCAGTTCCGCAACCCCGGCGTGGACCTGCTGCGTCCCTTCAATGCGCTCGCGATCGTGATCGAGCTGCCCAAGTCGCTCCTGGTGGCGAGCGGGGCCGCGGACGCCGGCATCGGCGTCTGGGGCACGATCAGCCGCTGATCCCACCCGACCTCACCTCACCACTCCACGGAGTCCTCTCATGCGCACCATCGCTCGCACACGCCGCCTCGCCGGCGCCCTCCTCCTGCCGTTCGCGCTGCTCGCCTGCAGCGACGACGTGACCGGTCCCGACACCGCGCGCGTCTACACGCAGATCGAACGCCTCGGGAATCCGCTCGTCAGCGAGGTCTTCTTCGCCAAGCGCGACCACGGCCTGCACAACACCACCGCACCCGCGACCGACGTCGCCAACGCGTTCGGCCCGAAGATCAAGGCCTTTACGGATGCGTTCAACCGCGGCAACACGATCGGCAACACGCTGGTGGCCGTCCTCGTGCCCGACATGCTGGTCGTCTATCCGAACCGCGCCGCGAACACGGCGGGCTGGCTCAGCTGGGCGCTGGCGAACGGTTACGGCGGGCGCCGCCTGCAGGATGACGTCGTCGATGCCGGCCTCACCGCGGTCTTCGGCAACCTCCTCGACCCGTCCGCGACGGTGGTGGCGGGACTGACGTCCGACAACGTGCCGATGAGCACGCGGACGTTCAGCGCGACCTTCCCGTACCTGGAGGCGCCGCGATGAGCTGGCGCCTGCACCTCGTCCTCGTCGCCGTGGCGCTGCTCGGCGCCGGGGTCTGGGGCGGGGTGCGGGCGGCCCGCGCACCGGAGTCCGATGCGGCGCCACGCGCGGGCGCGACGGACGACCGGCCGGATCGCGACGTGCAGATCCGCGTCTGGGGCACCGCGCTCGAGGCCGACCCGGGGAGCGCCCTGGTCCTCGGGCAGCTCGCGGCGCTGCACCTCCAGCGTTCGCGCGAGACCGGCGCGTGGAACGACCTGCTGCGGGCCGAGTCGTACGCGCGCGTCTCGCTCGCGAAACGTACACAGCGGAACGGCGCCACCGCCGCGACGCTGGTGGCCGCGCTCGTGGCGCAGCACCGCTTCCGCGAGGCCGACGCGGTGGCCGCGGCCCTCGTCGCCCGTGAACCCGACGTGCTCGAGTACCGCGCGATGCTGGCGGAAGTCGCGATGGAACGCGGCGACTACGTCGTCGCGGAGCGGGAGTTCGGGAAGGTGTGGCCCCTCCGTTCGCACCTTTCCGTCGCGCCACGCCTCGCGCGCTGGCGGGAGCTCACTGGGGACCAGGCGGGCGCGCGACGCCTGTTGGAGGGAGCGCGCGACGAGGCGTGGGAGCGTCGCGACCTGCCCCGCGAGGTGAAGGCGTGGTTCGCACTCCGCCTCGGGGAGTTCGAGCGCCGTGCCGGACGACCCCGCCGAGCGGAGCTGGCGCTGCGCGGCGGCCTCGGACTCGCCCCGGACGACCCGCGGCTCCTCCTCGCCATGGCGCGACTGCACGCGGATGCCCGCGATCCCGACGGCGCGATCGCCTGGGGAGAGCGCGCGATCGGTGAGCGACTCGACCCGGAGGTGCTCCTCCTCCTGGCCGACGCGTACGCTGCCAAGGGGGACGCCGCGCAGGCCGCGCGCGCCCGCACCGCGTTCGACGCGGCGGTCTCGGCCGTCGAAGGCCCGTTCCATCGGCAGTGGAGCCTCGCCCTCCTGGACCGCGGGGAACAGGTGCCCGTCCTCCTCGAGCGCGCCCGCGCCGAATTGAAGGAGCGGCAGGACATCCATGCCTATGACCTGCTGGCATGGGCGCTGTTCAAGTCCGGCCGCATCGACGACGCCGCGATCGCGATCGACTCGGCACTCCGGCTCGGTACCCGCGACCCCCAGCTCGAGGCGCATGCCGCCGCGATCCGGCAGGCCGCGTCGCGACGGGACGTGGCGACCGTCCCGGCCCGGCGGGACTGACCGATGGGCGACCTTGGAGCGTTCCTCGAGCTGGGGTTCCGGCACATCGTGTCGGTCGACGCCGCCGACCACATCCTGTTCCTGCTCGTGCTCTCGGTGATCTATCGCCTTCGCGATTGGCGGGCGCTCTTCTGGGTGGTGACCGCCTTCACCGTGGGGCACTCGATCACGCTCGCCGTCGCGGTGCTCGGATGGGTGGTGCTGCCGTCCGACTGGATCGAGTTCCTGATCCCGGTGACGATCGTCGCGACCGGAGTCGGGAACCTGATTCACCGGGATCGCGACGCCGAAAGGAGCGTCGCCCGGCACCGGCCGGTCATCGCCCTCCTCTTCGGGCTGGTGCACGGCGCCGGGTTCGCCGGCTACCTGCGCACGCTCCTGGTGGACGATGTGGCCTGGCCGCTCCTCGGCTTCAACCTGGGGGTCGAGTTGGGACAGGTGCTCATGCTCGCCCTGATCGCGCTCCTCTTCGGCGCCGTGGAGCAGGGGATCGCGCGCGCCCGTCGACTGGCCGGCCCGGACGGCCCGGTCTTCCGCGTGCGCGTCGTCTCGGTCTCCGCCGCCGTCGCCTGCGTGGCCTCCATCTGGGCCTGGCAGCGCTACCCATGATCGCACCGGTGCTCCTCGCGCTCGCCCTCGGCTGGGGCGCATCCGTCGATCGGGAATCCGCGACGCTCGTGCACGAGATCCACAGCACGCACACCACCGTGCAGGTGGAGCGCGGCGAGCTCCTCATGCGGATCCGAACCTTCGCGGATGACTTCTCCGCCTCCGTTGCGCGCTTCGCGGGACGGGAAGCCCCGGCCGACTCGAGCGTCCGTCCGGACGAGGTCGAGCGGTACGTGCGTGCCACGCTGCTGGTGACGGACGCCCGCGGCGGCCAGCTCACCCTGGACGGCTGCGGCATCGAGCGCCGCGCGGACGTCTACGAACTCTGCTTCCGCGCGGCGGCCGCGCCGGGGGCCGGTCTCGGGGAGCTCCGGAACCTGCTCTTGACCGAGTTGCACGCGGACCAGGTGAACATCGTGCAGTTCACCTGGAGCGGACGGCGGCGCACCGAGCTCTTCACGCGGACGACTGCGCCCGTGCGCATCCCGGGCGCGGGCTGACCCTAGGGCAGGTTCTCGCGCAGGAACCGGATCGCGTTCTCGCCCATCACCTTGCGGATGACCTCCTCCGCCATGCCGAGGTCGAGCAGCGCCTGCGTCACCTGCGAGACGCGGTCGCCACGGATCGCCACGGTGGTGGCACCATCCCAGTCCGACCCGAGCGCGACGTGGTCCTCGCCGGCGACGTTCACCGCGTGCCGGATCGCGGCGGCCACGGTGCGCGGCGCCGGGTCACAGACCGCGCCGTCCCAGTACCCGATGCCGATGAGCGCGCCGCGCGCGCCCAGCGTCGCCAGCTGCACGTCGCTCAGGTTGCGGGGCCCGGGGCAGACGAAGTGCACGCCGGTGTGGCTCACCACCACCGGACGCTCAGCCATGAGCATCACCTCGTCGAATGCCTGCGGCGAGACGTGGGCAAGGTCGATGATCATGCCGAGCGCCTCCATCCGGCGCACCACCTGGCGGCCCAGCGGCGTCAGGCCCCCCTTGGCCTCGCCGTGCGCGGAGCCCGCGACCTCGTTGTCGAAGAAGTGGGTGAGGCCCGCCACGCGGAACCCGTGCGCGAAGAGCGTGTCGACGTTCTCGAGTCGTCCCTCGATCGCCTGCAGCCCCTCGGTGGCGAGGATCCCGATCACGGGCTTCGGGTCGGTGGCCGTCTCGCGTGCCGCGATCGCGCGTTCGAGGTCGGCGCGGCTGCGTGCGATGACGAGCCGCCCGTCCGAGGCGGCTTCCGCCCGCTCGAGCTTCGCACCCTGGTGCAGCGCCCGCTCCAGCAGCGAACCCCAGGTCCGCGGCGGCCAGCGCGACGCGACCGCGAGCAGCGTGATGTTGTCGGTCTCCCCGCTGTTGCGCTCGTAGTTCTGGCCCTTCGGCGTCTTGGTGACGGTGCTGAAGACCTGGACGGCCACGTTCCCCTGCGCGAGTCGCGCGACGTCCGTGTGGCCGCGCGTGCCGGGGCCGAGCACCGACCGGTCCCACAGCAGCAGGTCGTCGTGCAAGTCCGCGACCCGCAGGGTGGAGTGCAGCGCCGCCGCCCGTTCGCCGACCGCGATCGCCTTCCCCTCGTGCACCGCGTTCATCCGTCCGTCCACCACGCGCGGGACGACGACGAAGAACCCTACCGCGGCCGCCACCGCGAGCGCGGTGGCGGCGACCAGCCAACGGCTACGCGTGCGCATGCCTCAGATGGCGAAGCAGTAGAAGAGCCCGTTCCCGCCGCTCGACTGTAGGTTCGGGAGGCTGCACCCGCGCGAGCCGTGCGCGGAGTTCCACGACGTCGGGTTCGCGCCGCCCCCCTGCTTGTCATGGTGGCCCACCAGCGCACTCCCTTCCGCGCCGCTGGTCCAGTTCCGGCAGGTGGTGTCGGTCGTGTCGGACGAGGCGCGCCCATCGAGCGTGGAGCCGGTGAGGATGTCGTGCATGTTCGGCGAGTCGCCGCGCCCGTTCACCATCTCCCCCTTCTCGTTCAGGCTGTTCTCCTTCCCGAGCAGGTTGGCATCGCTGTGCAGGTCGGCCACGTCCGTGGCCACCTTCACGCCCTTGGCGTTGTACCAGGGGCCGCTCCCGATCCGGTCCCGGGCGTGCACCGCACCCTGACCGCCGCTCGCGACCGTGCTCAGGTAGGCGCGCCAAGTGCGATTCGCGGAGCCCACGGCCTCGGCGAGCCGTGCGCAGTGGCGGTCGGCGCCCGCGAGTCCGCCGAGGTCGGCGCCAGTGCCGGTCCCGGTGCTCGTGATGAAGAAGCTCATCGTTTCCGCGGGAGGCGACGCGGGGGTGGCGGCTCCCGTGAGCAGCGCGACGGCGGCGAGGGCGGCAGCGTGGGAGGGGCGCATGACGATCTCCTGGGGTGAGGGACGAGCGTCAAGTCTGTGGGGCATCGCCGGCCGGGGCAACAGCCAGCCCGTGCAGCCATTCGCGCGCGTCGCGCCAGGCGCGTCCCACGGCCCAACCCGCGACCGCGGCCACCTCCTCCACCGTGGGCTTCGCGTCCTCGCCGAGCGACTTGAGGATGCGGCTGCGCATCCGCGTCACGATCGGCGTGCCGACCTCGATCGCGTTGTAGTACGCATCGTACCGCGTCCCGATCCCCTCGATCAGCGACGCCGCGCGCGCGAAGTAGACCAGGTCGCGCGGGAGGATCACCGGGAAGTCGTACAGCGACGACATGATCCGGTTGGTCAGCATCTTCTCGATCCGCTCCTGCGTGGTCGTGCGCTGGTCCGCCATCTCCACCAGCAGTTCCGTCAGCTTCGCGATCTCCGCGGGGTCGGCGCCCTCCGCGACGAGTCCGAGCGCGTAGAATCCCTCGGCCACGCCCTTCGGGTCGCGGCGGATCGCCGCGAACACCGTGCGGATGAGGCGCAGCCGCAACTCCGCCGGGACCCGGACCATCATCCCGAAGTCGAGCAGGATCAGCCGGCCGTCCGGCGCCACGTGGAGGTTCCCGGGGTGCGGGTCCGCATGGAAGAGGCCGTCGACGAGCATCATCTGCACGTACGCCTCCACCACCGCGCCCGCGAGGCGGCGCGCGTCCACGCCCCTGGGGTCGAGCCGGTCCACGCGCGCGCCCTGGATGAACTCCAGCACGAGCACCCGCTGGCGGGTCATCTCGTGCATCACCTCGGGGACCACGACGCGCCGGTTGCCCGCGAAGTTCGCGCGCACCTCGGTGGCATACTCCGCCTCGAGCCGGAAATCCATCTCCTCGCTGATGCGCGCGGCGAACTCCTCGACGAGCGCCCGGAACCCGAGCACATGGGGGATCGGCCAGCGGCGTGCCGCCCAGGCGCTGATCGCGAGCGCGGCCTTCACGTCGCGCGCCACCGCCGCCTCGATGTCCGGGCGGAGGATCTTCACGGCCACGTCGCGCCCGCGCCACCGCGCGCGGTGCACCTGGCCCAGCGACGCTGCCGCGACCGGGGCGGGATCGATCCGCTCGAAAAGCGTGTCCGCCTCGGCGCCGTAGGCCTCGCGGATGAGCCGCTGGATCTCCGGCCAGGGCACCGGCGGCACGCGGTCGGTCAGCGTGCCGAGCTGCGAGAGGTAGGGCTCCGGGATCAGGTCGGCGCGGGCCGAGAAGACCTGCGCGAGCTTGACGAAGGTGGGCCCGAGCGCGGCGATGCGCGCCACGAGGCGTTCCGCGCGCCGCTGGTGGAACGCCGGGGTCCGGACGAGCCTCGGGCCCCAGCCGATCCACCGCCGCTGATCGCGGAGAATGGAGACGACGAAGGGCCCGAGTGCGAGGACTACGCGGAGGGTGTGCATGGCGGATCCACCTGAAGTCTACCCGGTGGACCCGCCCGGCACAGCCGACCGTGCTACGAAACGACCACGTTCTGCAGGTCCTGCACGGCCTTGCGGAGCATGTTCACCTTCGGCGCGTCGCAGGAGTTGCGCGCATCCGCCTCGAGCTGGATCGCCAGCGTCGAGAGGAACGTCGTGCGCTGCGCCGCCGCTGCCCGCTCGGCCGCCCGCAGCTGGTCCCGCACCGCCGAGATGCGCGTCGGGGTCAGGCACTTCTTGCGCTCCAGCTGGTCCACGAACGAGCGCGCGAGCGCGAACGTCGGCGGCCAGGAGATCTTCGGCTGGCCCTGCGCGTTGAGGTGCGTCCAGCGCACGCTCTTGGCCGCGTCGATCTCGTTCTGCGAGATGAACTCGCTCGGCACGAGCTCCGCGACGTCGAGTCCGCGGGCGATCTCCGAGCTCACGATCGCGCCGTTGTACCAGTACACCGACCAGGAGCCACCCATCGCCATCCGGGTGGAGTCCACCGGCCCGCGGTCGAACGAGGCGATCTCGAACGGCTTCGCCGGGTCGGTCCAGTCGAACACCGAGATCCCGCCCTGGTACCAGGACTGCACCATCACGTCACGCCCGGGGATCGGGATCAGCGACCCGTTGTGCGCGACGCAGTTCTCGTTCACCGTCTGGGCGGCCGGGATCTTGTAGTAGCTGTGGAACTTCATCTTGCGATTCTCGATCGAGAAGATCGCGTTGGCGCCCCACTCCATCTTGTCGGTCGCCCGGCACTTCGGCGCGCCGCCCCCGCCCCACTCGTCGGAGAAGAGGATCTTCGTCCCGTCGTTGTTGAAGGTGGCGGAGTGCCAGTACGCGAAGTTCGAGTCCGCCACGGCGTCGAGCCGTGTGGGGTTCACCGGGTCGCTGATGTCGAGCAGGAGGCCATGTCCTTCGCACGCGCCGCCGGCCAGGCCGAGCGCCGGGTAGACGGTGATGTCGTGGCACTGCGAGCCGACCGAGATCGGGCCGCCGGGCTCCGCCGCGCCGCCCACGAGCCGGTTGATGAGCCCCTGCAGGTCGGCGCGCAGCTTGGTGCTGTCGGCCGCCGTCGGGGCGCCGGTCCCGCCGCGCTCCTTCACCAGCGAGTCGAGCAGGGAGCGGAGGAACGGCCCGCCGATGACGATCTCCTCGCCGGAGCTCGGGATCGTGGCGGTGAAGCCACCCGCCGCACGCGCCGCCGCGGCCGCGCGCGCCGCCGCGGCCTTGTCGGCCTCGGCCGGGCCGTGGCTCGGCGGATCGGTGAGGCCGGCGAAGATGTTCGCGCGGTTCACGATCGCCGCCGCCGCCGGGTTCGCGAGCGGGACCTTGATGATCTCGATCCGGAGCAGCGAGGAGTTGGGGTTCTTGTCGGGGGTCTCGCGCACGCAGCCGGCCATCTCGTTGGGCGAGCGGACGCCGGCCGAGCCCGAGACGTAGATGTAGACGTTCTCGCGGTCCTTCGGGTCCTCGAGCACCGTGTGCGTGTGCGAGCCGCGGCAGGTCTGCACGTTCGCGACCAGCTTCGGGTTCTTGATGTCGGTGATGTCGAACACGCGCACGCCGCGGAAGCGCATCGCGCTCACCGTGTCGGGCACGCCGCCCGGCGCGCAGTCCACGCGCCCGTTGTTCGCCTCGGCCGAGAGGAACATCAGGTTCCGGTAGACCGACACGTCATTCTGCGAGGCCGGGCAGGTGTAGGCCGTCACCAGCACCGGCTTCGCCGGGTCCGAGATGTCCCAGATCACCGGGCCGTTGTAGTTGCCCTGGATCACGTAGTTGCCCGTGAAGGTCAGGTCGGAGTTGGTGATCCCGGCGAAGCCCGGCGGGGAGACCGCCTTGGCGACGACCTTGAGGTTCGAGACCGCCTCGCCCGCATTGTGCAGGCCGGCGCTCAGGCCCACCCGCGCGTCGGGACGCGAGGCCGAGGGCGTCGGCGATTGCGACGGGGACGACGTGGTGGACGGGGCGCAGGCCACCGCCACGCCGAGCAGCGCGGCGACGGCCACGCGCGCCGTGCCTGCGATCGCGCCGGAGCGGCGCCGAAGACTGGGGGACATCACGGACTCCTCTTGAAGATGAAGGTGGATCCTCCAGCGGGATCGCCGGCGCATCACTGCGGCGGGATCCCGCCTCGTGCGAGCAACATCGTCATCATCCGACGGATCTCGGTGGTCTGATCCACCTGCACGTCGGAGGCGAACTTGAAGATGGTCTCGTCCTGCCCGGCGCCGTGCGACCCGAAGAGGGCCTGGACCATCTGCACGGCGCCGCGGTGGTGCTGGATCATGTACTGCAGGAAGAGGCGGTCGAAGTCCACGCCACGGGCGGCGTCGAGCGCGGCGAGCTGCTCCGCGCTCAGCATCCCCGGCATGTGCATGGAATGGTCCATGCCCTCGTGGCCCTTGATCATCCCCGTCGGGGTGACCTCCGGTGCCTCCTGGTCGCGGTCCCGGAGCCAGGTCTGCATGAGCCGGATCTCGTCGTTCTGCGCGTTGATGATCCGCGCGGTCAGCCGGATCACCTCGGCGTCGGCGCCGCGCGAGGGGGCCCAGCGCGAGATGACGATCGCCTGCGCGTGGTGGTGGATCATCCCCCGCATGAAGTCGATGTCGGCCTGCGTGTACGGGTAGCGCAGGCTGTCGGCGCGCGCCTGGGCCTTGGCGGCATCCGGGCCCATCGTGTGCGTTGCGGGGGCGGCTGCGGGGACGGGCGCGGTGGCACTGGCGGACGCGCGGGGACCCGCACACGCCGCGAGCGAAAGTGCGGCGAGCGCGAGTGAGGCGCCGAGTGTGAGCTTGGAGTGCGTCATGACGGTGGATGTCCGCGAGTTGGACAGCGGCCGGACGGTCCGGGTTGTACCCCGTAATCTACGTACCGTACGCGCGATGGGGCGTCCGTGATTCATTAGACCCGCCTTACCCCTCGATGATCCGCTCGTAGAAGATCAGTGGCACCTTGCGGAACGAGCCGCGCCCGACCTCGCGGAACCCGCACCGCTCGTAGAAGGCGCCGGCGCCCGCCGGGGTGTCGTAGGCGTCGAGGCGCAGCGATCCGGCGCCCCTGCCGCGTGCGACGCGGACCGCATCGACCAGGGCACCCCGCCCCACGCCATGCCCCTGGCGCGCCGGCAGGACGGCCATGTCCACGAGGTAGAGGGGCCGCTCCACCGGCCGGAAATGGCTCGGGTCGATCGCCCAGGGCTTCCGCCCCGTGAGCGCCAGCGTCGCCACCATCCGCACCCGCGTGCGCACGACGTAGACCGTCCCCTGCCGCATCCGGTGGATGACGCCCTGGGCCGTGGACTGCCCCGACCAGTGCCCCTTCCCGAAGCGCGTCGTGAGCGCATCCGCCGCGGCGTTGCGAAGCGTCGCGATCTCCTCGGCGTCCTCCTCCGTCGCCTCCCGGAGCCGGATCACCTCACTCCTCGCTCGACGGGGCGCCGCCGCTGCGCGCGACCTGGTCCGCCTTCACGTTCCCCGGGTTGAAGCGCCGGGCGGCCCCGAGGATCCTCTCGATGGTGGAGTCGAAGTCGGGGTGCTTCTCCTTCACGAACCGCAGGTGGTTGATGCGCGCCACCACGAAGGCCTTGAGGTAGGGGCTCTCGAGCCCCTTCTCCTTGAGTCCCTTCACCGCGGTGTTCACGTGCTCGTTGAGCTCGAGCAGCTTGGCCGCGCGCGCACGGCGCGTCTCGAGCGCGGCCGGGAGCTTCGCGCCCAGGAATTGGTCGCAGCGCCTGAGGATCGGGTGGTAGGCCCCGCCCGAGAAGCGCCCGTTCTCCATGTAGCAGAGCCCGAGCGTGATCAGCGCCGCCTCCTCGAACTCCTCGCTGAAGGACTTCTCCGTGCGGTCCCCCATCGCACTCAGCGCCTCGGCCAGCCGTGCGACCTCGAGCGAGCGCTCGCGCAGGTTGTGCGCCTTCTCCGTGTTGAGCGCGAGGATGCGGTGCGCCACCTCGGGCTCCGGCACCACGAGTGCGACGATCGCCTTCGCGCCGAGCTGCTTCATCGCGCCCAGCCGGTGGTAGCCGTTGGGCGACCAGTACTGCCCCTCCTCGGCCGTGACCGCGACGATCGGGTCGAGGAAGCGGTCGATCTTGTCGATCGCGTCGGCCAGCCGCGCGACATGCGCGTCGGAGAGGTCGCGCTGGAAGGGCGTCGGTGCCACGATGTCGATCGGCAACGACGCCAGCAGCTGCCAGCGGCCGCCGAGCGGGTCACGGTAGGTGGCGAGCACGCGGCCGCCGTCGTCGGCGATCCGCGCCGCGAGTGCTTCCACCGCGGCGGGAGGCGCGGCGCTGTCGAGCCGCAGGGCGTCGAGCCCCCGCGTCTTCGCCGCCGCGGCCTTCTTGGACTTCTTCGGGGCCCGCTTCTTCGCCGTCTTCGAGGCGGACTTCTTCGCGGTGGCCATGATTACATCGCCACCTTCTTCTTCTCCACCGCCTTCGCCTTCGGGTCCACCAGCGACTTCCGCTCGCGCAGGTGTTCCTCCATCTGGAGCCGCGGCACCCCTTCCTTGAGCCACTCCGGCGCCGGCTTCCCCTGCAGGAAGTGGTCGAACCACTCCTGCATCCGCACGGCGTAGTCCTTCTGGTTGGTCGGGCGGGCGAGGCCGTGGTTCTCCCCGACGTACTCGAGCAGGATGACCTCCTTCCCGAGCTCGCGGAGCGTGTTGTAGTAGGTGATCCCCTGGTTGAAGTCCACCGCGCCGTCCCGGTCGTTGTGCAGGATCATGAACGGGATGTCGAGGTCGTTCGCGAACCGGTTGGGGGAGTTGCGCAGGTAGGCGTCCGGGTCCTTCGCGTAGCTGTTCCGGAAGCGCCCCTGGCTCGAGATGAAGATCCCCTGGTTCGTGTTCCCCGAGTTCCAGTACACCGAGCTGAACATCGAGACCATGTCGGTGAGCGGCGCGCCCGCGATCCCGGTCTTGAAGAGCTTGCTCTGCGTGGTGATGAAGCTCGTCTGGTACCCGCCCCAGCTGTGCCCCTGCAGCCCCACGTTCTCGGCGTCCACGATCCCGGTCGCGATCGCGGCCTTCACGGCCGGCTCCACACACCAGACCGCGGAACGCCCCGGATCGTCGAGATGGTACGCGATGTCCGGCATGAAGTACGCGTAGCCACGCGAGGTGTAGACGCTCGGGTTCGCGTACCGCGTGGCGTTGGGCTGCGCGTAGGCGTGTGCCCCCTGCGAGAGCTTCTCGTAGATGTAGGTGAGTGTCGGGTACTTCTTCCCCTCCTCGTAGCCGGCGGGGAGGAAGAGCGCGCCCTGGAGTGCGGGGCCGCCGTTGTCGCAGGTGTAGTCCACCAGCCGCATCCCCGGGCTCCAGGCGACGTCCTTCTGCTGGGGGTTGGCGTCCGTCAGGCGGCGGGGGTTCGAGAGTGCCGCATCGGCCACATGCCAGTCGGGGAAGGTCGTGAAGGTCTGCCGCGTGAACGCCCAGGTGTCGGCGTCGCGCGCCTTCCGGTAGTCGACCTTCGCGTCCTCCCACGCGAGCGCGCGGGTGCCGCCGCGCTGCGGATCCACCTGCGCGAGCCCCTCCTTCTTGGTGCGTTCGCCATACGTCTCGATGAAGATCGGGCGTGCGAGGTCGATGCCGCGCTCCTTCGGGTCCGCACCGACGCGGGCCTGATAGCGCACGCCCGTCGCCTTGCCGCCGCCGGTCACGTTGAGCGCGGCGCCACCGGCGACCGCGAGGCGCCACACGTCCCAGTTGTCGCGCACGAAGAGGAACTTCGAGTCGCGCGACCAGCCGAATGGCGGCGCGGCCGGGGGCTTCACCACGTTGTGGTCGTCCTCGTCATCCCAGAACACCGCATTCGCGCCCTCCGAGACGCGGCGCGAGCCCCTCGAGGCGAAGTCATACACGTTCCAGTGGCCGTCGTCGTACCAGGCCGTGCGGAGCCCGTCGGGCGCGAGGAGGCTCGCGAAGCTGCCCCCCGGGTTCTGGATCCCCTTCGCGATGAGCTCGCGCGTGCCGCTCCGCAGGTCGATCGCGTACAGGTCGCGCAGCTGGCGACCGTCCACGGAGGCCTGCCGTTCGTACGGCGTCTGGTCCGCGCCGAGTCCGAAGCGGTCGCCGAAGCCGGTGGTCACCGTGCGCACCTTGTCGTCGGCCAGCTGCACCACGCGCCTCTCCGCGACGTGCCAGGCCGCGAGGTAGCTGAAGCTCCGGTCCTGGCTCTCCTGCACCTGCTGCGCGCTCTGGAGGCGCGGGTCCTTCCAGTGCCAGATGATCAGCGACGGTGTCTCGTCGTCCTGGCGTGCGGGGGCGACCTGCCCGCCCGCGCCCGCACCGGGCGCCGGTGCGGCGTTGCCGCCGCCGATCGGCGCTCCCGTCGAGGGCGGCAGGGGCTCCCGCGGCGCGCGGAGCCCGAAGTAGATCGTCCCCTGCGTGTCGCTCCATCGCGGGGAGCGGTCCGCGCTCACCACGAGTCCGCCCGCGATCCCGGCGCTCTTCTCGTCGATCGTGACCGTCGCCGGCGTGCGCGAGGCGAGCCGCGTCCAGCCGAGCACCGTGGACAGCGTGTCCTTGGTGGCCGAGTCGGCGCGGGTGCGGAGGACGGCCAGCGCGTCGCCCGTGTCCGCCCAGGTGAGCCGCTGGTACTTCGCCTTCTCCGCGTCGAGCGCGCGCACCACGCCGGTGGCCATCTCGCGCAGCTGCACGCCATTCCCGATCTGGTCGCGCTGGTCGATCGTCCAGGCGAGGAACTGGCCGGCCGCGTCGAAGGCGAACTCGCCGACGCCGGCCAGCGTGAAGGGCGTGCCCCCCGCGAGGTCGACGATCGTGACGAGCGAGCCGCTCGTGGCTCCACCGCCGGCGTTGCCGCCGCCCGCACCGGCCGGCGCGTCGGGCGGGAGGTGCTGCAGCGCGATCACGTCCGAGCGATCTCCCGCGAAGCGGAAGCTCCGCACCCGCTCGAACTCGCGCTTGGTGCCCGTCGCGAGCTCGAGCACGCCGACCGTGGTCGGCAGCGTGCGCCGGTCCTTCCGCGCCTTCTTCGCCTCCTCGGCGTTCGGATACACCGTGTACGCGGCCCAGCGTCCGTTCCCCGAGATCGCGATGCCGCCCGCGGCGCCGAAGCCGGAGGGCGGCTCCCCGATCGCCACGCGTGTCTCCGTGGCGCCGGCGGCGGTACCGCGCACCACGAACTCGGCGTCCCCCTCGTTCGGCGCGAGGATGTACGCCATCCATCGGCCATCGTTCGAGAGGGTGGGGGAGCGGATCCCCTTCCAGCTCAGGAGGTCCTCGAGCGAGAGCGGGCGCTTCGCGTCTGCCGTCGCCGCCGCGGCGTTCGCGGGCGTCGGGGCCTGGGCGGGGAGTGTGGTCGCGACGAGGGTCGCGGCAAGGCTCGCGGAGAGCGTCGCGATGATGATCGCGGCGAGCTCTGTGGCGATGCGGCGCGATGCCGCGCGCGGGGTGGCGATGGATCGGACGGACATACGGGACTCCAGTCGGGTTCGGGTGCCCCGAAGTTGCGGCGCGGGGTCGCGCGCGGCAATCGACCTCCCGGCGCGTGATCGGTGACGTTGGTCTCCGGCACGCGTTCATCCTCGGCGGATGCAGTCTTGCGTCCCCTTCCGCGCCGAGCGTACGGTATGGCCATGGTCCTCGCCCCCGAGTACTTCACGGCCGAGATGGCCCGCGCCCTCCCGGACGACGGGAACCGCTACGAGGTCGTCTGGGGCGAGCTGCTGGTGAGTCCGTCGCCACGACAGGAGCACCAGCGGCTCGTGCTGCGCCTCGCCCGAGTGCTCGCGGATCACTGCGAGCGGTTATCACTCGGCGAGACCATGATCGCTCCCGCCGACATCTCGTGGGGGGAGGACACCCTGGTCCAGCCCGACGTGTTCGTGATCGCCCCCGCGGAGTCGGGGGGCGAGGACTGGCGATCGGTCCGCACCCTGCGGCTCGTCGCGGAGGTCCTGAGTCCGGGCACCGCCCGGCACGACCGTTTCCAGAAGCGGCGGCTCTACCAGTCGCGCGGCGTGGGCACGCTCTGGCTGGTCGATGCGCAGCGCCGAAGCGTCGAGGTGTGGACGCCCGACGCCGCCTTCCCGTCGGTCGAGACTGAGCGCGTCCTCTGGCAGCCCGCGGATGCCGCTGCGCCGTTGGTGGTGGAACTCGCGCGGCTCTTCGCCGCGCGCTGATCCCGCCTCAGGGCGCTCCCCGCCAGAACACACCCTCCGGCACCGGCCGCCCCGCCAGCGAGCCCAGGTACGCGTGGAGCGCCGACACCTCCTCGTCGCGGAGGTGCACGTAGCGGTTCCGTGCGACGCTGCCCATGAGGCCGAGTTCGCTGCGCCCATCGCGCGCGACACCGGTGCGGAGCAGGTGGGTGAGCTCCTCCACCGTGTATCCGGCCACGATCGCGAGGTCCGGCGGGCCGTCGGTCGACCCGCGCAGGTCGAGTCCGTGGCACTCGTTGCAGGCCGTCATGGCGAGGTACTCCCCCTCTGCGCGAAGGGAGTCCGCGGACGGGTCGATCTCGAGCGGAGGCACCTCCCGCACCCACTCCGGCATGTGCGTCCCGCCGCGAGCGGCGAGGTCCCA
>CAZHAG010000005.1:0-54058 GCA_964529705.1 uncultured Gemmatimonas sp.
CGCGAGGGGCAGGGGGGATCGGGGGGCCAGCAGCGGCAGCAGCGCGGGGCGGGGGGAGGGTTCAACCTGAACTGGGACGGGAGCTGGGACGTGGCGACCTCGCGCGACGCCGAGGGGTGGTACGCCGAGTTCCGGATCCCGTTCTCCACGCTGCGCTACGGCAAGGGAGGCGCGCAGCGGTGGGGGCTGAACATCGCGCGCAACATCCGGCGGAGGAACGAGGAGTCGTTCTGGGCGCCCGTGCCTCGGCAGTTCGACCTGAATCGCGTGTCGCTCGCGGGCGACCTGGTGGGGTTCGAGGCGCCGCAACAGCGGCTCCTGACCGTGACGCCCTACGCGCTGGGATCGGCGCGGAAGGACTACGTGACGGGCGCACCCGTGCGGTCCACCGCGGAGTTCGGCGGGGATGCGAAGGTGGGGATCACGCAGGGGCTCACGCTCGACCTCACCGTGAACACCGACTTCGCGCAGGTGGAGGTGGACGACGAGCAGGTGAACCTCACCCGCTTCGCCCTCTTCTTCCCCGAGAAGCGGCCCTTCTTCCTGGAGAACGCCGGCACCTTCGCCGTCGGGACGCCGCAGAGCGTGGAGATGTTCTTCAGTCGCCGCATCGGGATCCAGTCCGGGCAGGCCGTGCCGCTGCAGGGGGGCGGGCGCGTCACCGGCAAGATCGGGAACTACACGGTCGGGCTGCTCAACTTGCAGGCGGATGAGCTCTCGGTACGCGACGACTCCGGAGCGCCGGTGCGCGTGGCGCCCCCCACCAACTTCGCGGTGGGGCGCCTGATCCGGGACTTCCCGAACCGCTCGCGCATCGGCGCGATGGTCGTCAACCGGGTGAACACGGACGATGGCGCCGAGTTCAACCGGACCTACGCCGTGGACGGTCGCCTGGGGATCGGTGCGCCGCTCACGCTCGACGCGTACGCCGCGCGCTCCGAGACGCCGGGCGTGACCACGGGGGATTACGCGTACGGCATCGGGGGCGCGTACACGAGCCGGGACTGGAGCATCACGGGGTCGATGCGCGAGGTGGGGAGCGCCTTCAACCCCGGCGCCGGCTTCCTGCCGCGCTCCTCGTATCGCTACCGGGCCGCACGGATCAGCCGGAACGTCCGGTTCCCGAACGTCACCTGGTTCCGCGAGTGGCGTCCGCACCTGCAGTACAACGAGTTCATCGGGCTGGACGGGTTGAGCGAGACGCGCCTCATCCACATCGACGGCCACTTCGAGTTCGCGAACGGCGCCTTCTTCCAGCTCCCGGCGTTCAACCTGACGCGTGAGTCGTTGCGGACGCCCTTCACGATCTCGCCGGGGGTCGTGGTGCCGCCCGGGACGTACGACAACGCGGAGTGGGGGTTCGCGTACAACACGAACCTGAGCGCCCCGGTGTCGCTGCAGGGGCGGATCGACATCGGTGGCTTCTACACCGGACACCGGGCCGGCACCGGATCCACGCTCAACGTGCGCGTGGGGCGGACCTTCGCCAGTTCGCTCCGCGGGGACTACTACGACATCCGCCTGCCGGAGGGGCACTTCACCACGGTGCTCTGGCGGCTGCGCACCGCGTACTCGTTCACCCCGCGCGTCTACCTGCAGACGCTGCTCCAGTACAACCGGCAGTCGGAGACCTTCTCGAGCAACATCCGGTTCGGCTGGCTCAACACGGCGGGCACCGGGCTCTTCCTGGTCTTCAACAACATCGACAACACCGGCACCTTCGCTCGCACGGCGTTGCCGGAGGGGCCGCTGGAGCGGGCGTTCCTCGTGAAGTTCACGCGACAGCTCAACCTCGGCTCCTGAGGCCGCCGGCAAGCCTGCTTGCGCTCACGCCCCCGGCGCGCGAAATCTCCGTAGCGCGTCGGCGGTGGCCCCCTCGACCTGGACGACCCGTGTGAGCGTGCGCGCGCCATGAGACCGGCCGACTGGATCGGCGGACTCGCCGACCTCTACCCGACGCTGCAGCAGCATGCGCGCGTCGCGTTCGCGGGCATGCTTGTGTTCGTGATCGGGTACCAACTCTGGGTGGCGCTCGCGCGCCGCCGCGAGCTCTTCCTCTACCTGAACGCCGGTTGGGCCATCGCGGCGCTGCTGATGGTGCTCGGGCGGTCGATCCAGCATGCGACCACGGACCCCGCCACCGTGCTGCTCGGAGCGCGCGTCTTCCACACCGGGGTCCTCGCGCTGGTCCCGCTCGGCCTCGCCTTCGCGCACGAGATCCGCGAAGTGCCGCGCGGCCGCTTGTTCTGGGTGGTGGTGCTGGGCACCAGCGCCCCGATCCCCCTCATCTGGCTGACCACCTGGATCATCAGCGACCAGGTGCAGGCCTTCACGACGCTCACGGGTTCGATCCTCGGCCCCGTGCCTGCGCCGATCGCGCCCGTGGCGCTCCCCTATCTCGCGGCCATCGCGGGCTACCTGCTCTATGTGGCGCGCGCCTCCCCCGTGCCGCGGAAACGGCTGCACTGGCGGCTGCGCCTCCCCGGGGACGTGGCGTTCCTGCTCCTCCTGCCGGCGCTGGCCAACGACGTCCTGCTCTACTCGGGGCGCCTGGTCACGGTGGAACTCGTGAACTTCGCGCTCTTCCTCCAGATCCTGGCGATGAACGCGGCCATCTTCTCCCGCGCCGGCGAGTACTTCGCCGGGCTGCAGGAGTCCCTGGACGAACGGACGGCCGAACTCGAGGAACGGGGGCGGGGGTTGGCGCGCGCGCTCGAGAGCCGCCGGCGGATCCTCGACGCGGTGCCCGACATGCTTTGCATCCTCGACCAAGGCCGCATCGAGTACGTGAACGAGGCGGGGGTGCGGTTCCTCGGTCGGCCCCGAGAGATGCTGGAGGGGATGCGGCTGCTCGACGCCGTGCAGGTCGATGATGCGGCGGAGGCTGAGCGACACCTGGCCACTCTGGGCACCCACCTGGCGGCGGGGCCGCCGGTGAAGTGGCGGTTCCAGCAGGAGGGGCAGGGCGTGCGCATGGCCGAGGTCACCGGGCTCGCGCTCGCGCTCGATGGCGCGCCACGCACGCTGGTCTCGGTGCACGACGTCACGGAACGCGAGCACCTGCTGGAGCGGCTGCAGGTCGCGGACCGCCTCGCGTCGGTGGGGACGCTCGCCGCGGGCGTCGCGCACGAGGTGAACAACCCCCTGACGTTCGTGAGCATGAGCCTCGAGTTCATCCAGGAGGCGCTCGAGGCACCGGCCGCGATCGAGGACGCCGCGGCGCTCGACGAGTTGCGACAGCACGTGGCCGACTGCGTGATGGGTACGGATCGGATCGCCCAGATCGTCCGGGACATGAACACCTTCACGCGTGCCGAGTCCGAGCGGAGCGCCGTGGACTGCCGTGCGGCGCTCGAGTATGCGGTGAAGGTGGCGAGCGCGACGATCCGGCACCGCGCCAGCCTCACGCTCGACCTCGGGCCGACGCCGGCGGTCCTCGCGGACCCGCGACGCCTGAGCCAGGTGTTCCTCAACCTGCTCGTGAACGCCTTCCAGGCCATCCCCGACGAGGACACGACGCACGAGGTCCGGGTGTCGTCGGCGACGCGACCGGACGGATGGGCGGTGGTCGAGGTCAGTGACACCGGCCTCGGCATCCCGCCGGAGCTCGTGGAGAAGGTGTTCGATCCGTTCGTGACCACGCGGACCGCGCGCGGCGGCACCGGGCTCGGGCTCTTCATCTGTCGCGGGATCGTCGCGGAGCTCGGGGGGGAGATCCACCTCAGCGCGCGACGCCCGCGTGGCACCACGGCGCGTGTCCTGTTGCCGCCGGCAGCATCGGCACCGTCGCGCGGCGCGGCGGCCGCGACCGGTGCGGTGGGGGTCGCCCAGGCGGACGCGGCGGACGCGGCGGACCGGGGCGCGGCGGCGCTCAGGGTGCTCGTCGCGGACGACGAGCCGCTCGTCCTGCGCGGCCTCTGCCGGCTGCTCGAGGCGCATGACGTCACGGCGGTGTCCGACGGCGAGGCCGCCATCCGCGCCATGGAGGCCGAGCGGTTCGACGCGATCCTCTGCGACCTGATGATGCCGGGCTGCACGGGAGCGGACGTCTGGAGGCGCGCACACGAGCGCGGGGAGGACGCGAAGTTCATCCTGATGACGGGAGGAGCGACGACGGACTCGCTCCGACGGTTCACCGAGCAGCCGGCGCTAAGGTCGGTCTCGAAACCGGTCAGTCGCGGCGCGATCGAATCCGCGCTCGCGGCCGCGGTCGCGGCAGGCAGGTCCGCGCCGGCGCGCTGAGAAGCGCGGTTTGCAGCCCCCCGCTGCGTGACGCAACTTCCTGCGGACCGACAGCCTCGCCGCACGTTCCCCCTCACGCATCCATCGTCATGGCCTCCCCCTGCCTGCGTCCGCTCCGCAGCCTCGCCGTCGCGCTCCGCCTCTCCCTGGTCGCCGCGCTGCTGCTCCCGGCCGTCGCGCCACACGCCCAAGGCACGCGGACCGGCGTGACTCCCCCGGGTGCGCCCGCCTACGACAGCGCGCTATTCAGTTCGCTCACCTACCGGATGATCGGACCCTTCCGCGGCGGGCGCTCGACCGCCGTCGCGGGGATCGCGGGGGAGCCCTTCACCTTCCTGCAGGGCGGCACCGGCGGCGGCGTCTGGAAGACGGACGATGCGGGGACCTCCTGGAAGAACATCACGGACGGCTTCTTCGGCGGGAGCATCGGCGCGATCGACATCGCCGACAGCGACCCGAACGTCATCTACGTCGGCACCGGGTCCGCGGACATCCGCGGCAACTCCTCGCAGGGGCGCGGCGTCTGGAAGTCCCTCGACGCAGGGAAGACCTGGCGCTTCGTCGGCCTCCCCGAGTCGGGGGCGATCCGCCGCGTGGTGGTGCACCCCGCGAACCCGGACCTCGTCTTCGTCACGGCGCTCGGCCACATGTTCGGCAAGAACCGGGAGCGGGGCGTCTACCGCTCGAAGGACGGCGGCGCGACCTGGGAGCAGGTGCTCTTCCTGAACGACTCCACGGGCGCGAGCGACCTCTCGATGGACCCGCGGAACCCGCGGATCCTCTACGCCGGGATGTGGCGGGCCGAACGGAAGCCCTGGACGATGCTCTCGGGCGGGCCGGAGGGCGGCGTGTACAAGAGCGTCGATGGCGGCGACACCTGGAACAAGCTCGGCGGCGGACTTCCCGCCGGCCTCGTCGGCAAGGTGGGGGTGAGCGTGTCGCCCGCGAACGGCGACCGCGTGTGGGCGATCATCGAGGCGGAGCCCGCCGGTGGCGTGTACCGCTCGGACGACGCGGGCAAGACGTGGACGCGCACCAACAGCGAGAACAAGCTGCGCCAGCGCGCCTGGTACTACACGCGGATCGAGGCGGACCCCGTCGACGAGAACACGGTGTACGCGCTCAACACCTCGATCTACCGGTCGATCGACGGAGGGAAGAGCTTCGCGCCGATCGAGGTCCCGCACGGGGACACGCACGACCTCTGGATCAACCCGCGCGACAACCGCATCATGGTGCTCGCGGACGATGGCGGCGCGCAGGTCACGCTGAACAAGGGGAAGAGCTGGACGTCGATGAACAACGTCCCCACGGCCGAGTTCTATGACGTGGCGGTGGACAACGGGTTCCCGTACCGCGTCTACAGCGCGCAGCAGGACAACACGAGCATCTCCATCCCGGCCTGGTCCGGCCCGAACGTGCTGCACCCGATGAACGAGTGGCGCTATGCGGCCGGGTGCGAGACGGGACCGGTGGCGCTGCACCCCGACCATCCCGAGGTGATGTGGGGCGGATGCTATGGCGGCGCCATCAACCGTTTCGACGCGCGCACCGACCAGCGCCGGAACGTCGTGATCTACCCGCAGTTGCAGCTGGGGCAGGCGGCGAAGGACCTCAAGTACCGGTTCCAATGGGTGGCGCCGATCGTCGTCTCGCGGCACGACCCCGCGGTGGTCTACCACGCGTCGCAGTACGTGCACCGCACGCGCGACGGCGGGATGACCTGGGAGACGATCTCGCCCGACCTCACCACCAACACGCCGGCGCACCAGGAGGCGGCGGGCGGGCCGATCAACCATGACGTGACGGGCGTGGAGATCTTCAACACGATCTTCGCGCTGAGCGAGGACCCGCGCGACGCGCGCACGCTCTGGGCCGGGAGCGACGACGGCCGCGTGCACATCACGCGCGACGGAGGCACCTCGTGGCAGGAGATCACGCCCCCGGGGATGCCGCGGTACGGCACGGTGGAGAATATCGACCTCTCGGCGCATCGCGCGGGGCGGGCGTACGTGGGGGTGCAGCGCTTCCGGATGGACGACTTCCGCCCCTACATCTTCCGCACGGACGACTACGGGCGCTCGTGGACGCTCCTCACTGACGGCACGAACGGCATCCCGGCGGGATCGCCCGTGCGCGCGGTGCGCGAGGACCCCGTGCGCGACGGGATCATCTACGCGGGCACGGAGCACGGCGTCTACGTGACCTTCGACGGCGGGCGCCGCTGGCAGTCGCTGCAGCTCAACCTGCCGATCTCCCCGGTGGCGGACATGCGCGTGCACCGCAACGACCTCGTCGTGGCCACGCAGGGGCGTTCGCTCTACATCCTCGACGACCTCACGCCGCTGCACCAGTTGGCGGAGGTCGCGCGGGTCGCCGCGGCGCATCTCTACACCCCGCGGGACGTGTACCGCATCCAGGTGGGCGGGGGCGGAGCAGGGGGCATCGAGAACGCGCCCGACCCGCTTCCCACGGGCGCGATGCTGCATGCCTGGTTCGCCGCGGCCCCGGACAGCGCGGCACGGATCGAGGTGCTCGACGCGCGAGGCGTCGTGGTGCGGAGCTTCACCACCGACACGGCGCGTGCCCGGGAACTCAGCCAGCCGGCGCTCAAGCGCTCGGCGGGCGCGCAGCGCGTGATGTGGGACCTCACGTACCCCGGGCCGCGCGTGCTCAAGGGCCAGACGATCTGGGGGTACACCGGTGGCGTGAAGGCGCCGCCCGGCACCTACCAGGTGAGGCTCACCGCAGGCGCCGTCACGCAGACGCGGAGCTTCCGGCTCCTCGCGGACCCGCGCATCCCCGAGGTGACGCAGGCGGACTACGAGGAACAGTTCCGCGTGGCCTCTGCGCTCCGTGACTCGATGAACGTGGTGAACCAGTCGCTCGAGCTCATCCGCTCGGTGGCGACGCAGGCGAAGCAGGCCGTGGAACTGGCGGGGCGCGTCGGGCGGACGTCCGACGTCACGCCCGCGGCGAACGAGCTCACGGCGAAGCTCTCGGGCGTCGAGGGCGCACTCAACCAGACGAAGAGCGAGAGCGGCCAGGACCCGATCCGGCACGCAGGGAAGCTCGACAACCAGCTCGTGGAACTCTACGCGAACATCACCGGCGACGACTCGTACATCTATGGTGGCCCGGAGGGTCGTCCCACGCGGGGAGCCTCGGATCGCCTCGGTGACGTGCTCCGCGAGTGGGCGCCGCTCTCGGCCCAACTGCGTGCGATCATCGAGCGGGACGTGCCGGCATTCAACGAGCTGCTGCGGCGCCTCGGCCTGGGCGCGATCGTCCTGCCGCCGCGCCCGGTGATGTAGGCGCGTGCGGCGGCTGGCGCGACGATCCGTCATCGCCCTGATGGGCAGCGCGCTCGCGTGCGGTGATGGCGCCGGGGGGCCGCGCCCCGACCCGGACCTCCGGGCACGGACCTTCCGCATGGGGTTCTCCGTGGTGCCACCGCTCCCGACGTCCGCGAGCGGGGTCGCGACGGTGAACGCGTGGGCCCCACGTGCGGACGCGGCGATCATGCACCTCGCCGTGCCCTACGCGGCCATCCTCGGCGGCGTCACGGCAACGGAGTACGTGCGCACCGTGGACCTTCCCCTCGCGAACCTCTATCGGGCGCGCGGGTTCCCGCTCACGATCACCATCGACCCCGGGGACGGCCTGGACCGCGCCGCGGAGTCGCCGGAGCTCGTCCAGCTCGGGCGGAGCGTCACGGAGCCGGCGGTGCAGGCCGCATACCGGCAGTACGTGGTGGCGGTCGTGGACCAGCTGCGCCCCGAGTACCTCGGGCTCATCGCCGAGTCGAACCTGATCCGCGCGCTCTCGCCGCCGGCGGTCTACGCGGCGATGGTGGCGATGGCGAACGACGCCGCCTCCCTCGTGCGCGCGATGGGCGGGACGCTGCCGGCGCTCTATGCGAGCGTGCAGGCCGACGTGGCGTGGGGACCCGCGCCCGCACCGTACGTGGGCGTCGAGGCCGACTTCCGCGACTTCCCGTTCACGGAGGTGCTGGCGATCTCCTCGTATCCCTACTTCACCTTCGCCGATCCCGACCAGATCCCGCTCGACTACTACATGCGGCTCGCGGGTGGCCGCACGCTCCCGATCCTCGTGGTGGAGGGAGGCTGGACCTCGGCCGCGGTGGGCACCGTCTCCTCCTCGCCGCAGACCCAGGCGCGCTATTGGCGGCGGCATGAGCGCGTGCTCGACTCGGCCAAGGCCGTGCGGCTCTTCCAACTCACCTACACCGACCTCGACCTCGCCGCCTACCAGCCGCTCCCGCCGGGCTCGGTGCTCCCGCTCTTCGCGTCGAACGGGCTGGTGACCGCGACCTTCGCGGCGAAGCCCGCGCTGGCCACCTACGACTCGATCTTCCGCCGGCCGCTGGTACCATAGCTCGACGGCGGTGCCGAGGATGAGGAGTCTGGGGCCGAGCCGAAGAGCCGCTCCCGGACGCTCCGCGGATGCTCGTGGTCATCCATGTGGAGGAAGACCCGGCAGATCTCGTACGCCACGATGCAGTCCCAGGCCACGACGACCCAGAGCAGGATCGCCTCGATCGGCAGGTCGGACCAGGCGGCGACGCGGATCCCGAGCATCTGCGCCTCCTTGTAATTCCACCAGTCGAAGGGCACGCCGAGCGTGGCCTCCCAGAGGAGCTCGACGAGGAGGAGGACGGCGAAGGCCTGCGCGAAGGCGCGCCAGTTCACGAAGCGCTCCACCGCGTGCAGGAAGAGCACCGTCGGCAGCACGCCGATGACCATGATGAAGAGGAAGTAGCCGGGGATCCCCGGTTCCTGCGCGACGAACCGCTTGTACACGTACCCGGCCGCGATCGCCGCGAGCCAGAGGAGGAGCGCGGTCCAGTGGACGTGGACCAGCCGCGGTAGTTGCTGCGCGTGCTCGATGCGCGACTCCAGCTCGTCGTCGCGTAGCCAGCGTTCCTCGATCCAGACGTAGAGCGTGAGCAGGAAGAGCCCGCCGAGGATGTAGAACGCGAACTCCTCGATCGGCAGGTAGCTGGGCACCCAGCGCCACTCCGCGAAGCTCCAGGCCGGGAGGTGCCACTCGAGCGTCGCGCCCCGGTTGAAGAACGTGAAGAAGGACTCGCCGAAGAAGAGGTCGAGCACGAACCCGACGAGCGCCATCACGGCGGAGGCGGCGATCAGCGCGTGCCGGTGCACCGGGGTCTTCGCGCGCCAGACGAGCTGGGCGAGCATCACCGCGACGGGGACCGCGAAGAGCGTGAGGCTGATGGTGTACCCGTAGGGCGTCGGGTCGTGCGCGTCGTATCCGGGGCCGGGGCGGGGCTGCACCGCCCAGAGCGTGAGCGCGGCCGGCGCACCGATGAGCGCGAGGAGGCCGAGGATCTGCTGGACGTGGCTGCGGGTGTGCTCGTGTCGCCTCATCGTGCTATTATCCGCCTTTCGCCCCCCGCCGCAAGCCCACACCACTCCGCGACGCGTGTCCCTCCGAGACCGGATCCTGCTGGGTGTCTTCATCGCGCTCTGGGTCGCGACCAACGGGCTGCAGGTCGCGGGCGGGGGCGCACCGGTCCCGCGCGCCGTGTACGTCGAGCGTGACGCGGAGAGCGAGTTCCCGGTCGTCCGAGGGTATGCGACCGAGCACCACCGCGAGGAGACGGTGTTCCGCCCGGGGGATCGCGTGGTCCGGGTCGGTCGGTGGGACCTCGCGGCGAAGGGGCAGCCGACCTTCCTCGTCGCGCTCTCGGATGAGGCGTGGGCGGACCAGGGGCCGATCCGCGTCGAGGTCGAGCGCAACGGGGAGCGGGTGGTGCTCGCGGAGCCGATCCCGGAACGCCCGCCCCGCGGACGCCTGCCCAACCTCATCAACTCCATCGTCCTCGGGATCGCGGCGATCCTGCTGATGGTGCGGGCCAAGCCGTCCGTCTCGTCACGCCTGATGTTCTCGGCGCTCGCGGTCGAAGCGCTCCTCTACTCGAGCTTCATGCAGGGGCCGGCGCCGGTCGCGGTCGCGATGCTCGTCTACGCCCTGCCCGTCGCGTGCGTCGTGCAGCCGCTCTTCGTCCTCACCTTCCTCGCGTTCCCGGAGGAGGCCGGCTCCCTCAAGGGGGTGCACCGGTACTGGCCTTGGCTCTTCACGCTCTCGGGACTGCCGATCTTCGCCGGCGTGAACGGCTTCCCGCTGCCGCTGGAGCCGATGCGCTCCCTCACCACGCTCGTCGTGCTGCTCTTCGTGGCGACGAACGTCAGCGTGGTGACGATGAACTTCCGCCGCTCGGGGCCGGTAGGGCGGCGCAAGATCAAGTGGATCGCCTACGCCGTCTATGTCTCGTCGCTCATCGCCGTGCTCGCCTACGTGTTCGGCGACGCCGGCGCGGCGGACGCACCGCTCTGGACGCATGTCGCCACCTCGGTCGCGCTCGCGATGTTCCCCGCGGCCGTGCTCATCGCGGCGCTCCGGTTCGACCTCTTCGACGTGGACCGGTTGCTGGGCGCCACGGTCTCGTACAACCTCCTGGCGATCGTCGTGGTGGGAGGCGGGTTCTTCCTGGTGCCGAGCCTGACCGGGACGCTCACCTCGCAGCTCGGGGTGGATCCCACGCTCGGCCGCTCGTCCATCACCGTGGCGCTGGCGGCGATCGTCATCTTCACGGAGCGACGGCTGCGTCCACAGGTGGAGCGGGTGTTCTTCCGGGAGCGTTTCGCGCTCGAGCAGGCGATGAAGGACCTGCCGGAGAAGTTCGCTTCCGTGCGCCGGGCGGCCGAGTTGTGGGCGCTCACTGGCGGGGAACTCGTCCAGAACCTGCGGCCGACGAGCTGCGTGATCTTCGTGGAGGCCGACCGGGTGTACGTGCCCGTCTTCAGCGGCGGCGACGCGCTCCCGCCGCAGATCCCCGCCGAGACCTCGCTCGTCGGCTGGGTGGCGGCGAGCCCCGAGGCGCGACTCGTGCCGCGGACGGGCATCCGGCAGGCGGACCCGCTCTCGGCCGCCATCCTGGCGGACCTCGGCACGCAGGTCGTCTTCCCCATCCAGCGCGCCGGAGCGCTGGAGGCCTTCGTCTGCCTCGGGGCGAAGCGGTCCGGGGACATCTTCACCAAGACCGACCTCACCCTCCTCACGGCGGTCTCGAAAACGCTCTCGAGCCACATGCTGCGGTTCGACGAGGCCGAGCTGCTGGAGCGCGCGCGCGCGACGCAGGAGCGGATGCGGCGGTACGTGCCCGGCGCCGTGGCGGAAGCGATCGCCATGGGGGAGAACCTCGAGACCGGCGAGCGGGAGGTCTCGGTGCTCTTCGTGGACCTCCGCGGCTATACCGCCTTCGCGGACGGGCGCGAGGCCACGGACATCTTCTCGACGGTGAATCGGTACACGGAGACCGTCTCCACGATCGTGACCGCCGAGGGGGGCGTGGTGGTCGAGTTCAACGGCGACGGGATGATGGCGGTCTTCGGTGCGCCGCGGCCCCTCGCCAACAAGGAGGCGGCGGCGCTGCGCGCGGCGCGGCGCCTCGTCACCGAGGTCGCCGCGATGGGGAGTGCCGCCGGGGGCGGGGTCCCGATGTCCGTCGGCGTGGGTGTCGCCACGGGGCCCGCGTTCGTCGGGAACATCGAGGCCGCGGACCGCACGATCTGGTCTGCGATCGGGAGCACGACCAACCTGGCCGCGCGGCTGCAGACGCTCACGCGCGAGCGCTCGGCGAGCGTGCTCGTCGACTCCACGACGTGGGAGCGGGGCCGCGAGGTCGCGCAGGGGTTCGTGCGGCACCCCGACGTCGCGATCCGCGGGCGGAAGCAGGCGGAGACGCTGTTCGCGATGCCGCTGGCCGCGTCCTGACGCCCCGCCGGGCGTGCCTGGCGGCGCGTGCCGGTCAGGGGCGCGTGCCGCGCAGGTAAGGGGACGCCGTGAGGAGGAGGATCACGCCGATGGCACCGGCATAGGCGATCGCCATCGGCACGCCCGCCTCCGATCCCTCGCCGCGCCAGTAGAAGAGTGCCCCATACGGCAGGACCATCGAGAGGAGGAAGGCCACCACGGGGACGTCGACCGGGTTCTGCAGCCTGGCCGCTCGAAGCGCCGGGGCGAGGATCGCGAGCACTGCGGCGACGGCGAGTGCGAGCACCGCCCACGCCACCACCGGGGTCGTGACGAGCGCGCGGTAGGTCATCAGGGTGAGGACCACCGCGACCAGCGCGAGGAGCAGGTGGCGCGCGAGGACCCAGGCGGTCCGGCCGAACGACGGATCGGTGCCCACGAGCGAGCGCACCGCACGGCGCACGGCGAAGGAGGCGAAGGAGACCACCACGAGCCAGCCGAAGAAGTTCGTTAGCGGCACGCGCAGCCAGAGTGCCTGCTCCCCGGGCGGGAGGCACCAGATCCACATCCCGAGCCCGCCGAGGGCCGGCTGGTCACCCGTGAGGCATCCGCCGCCGAGCGCGGGGACGGCGCGACTGGCGCTCAGGATCGGGTCGAGGACGATGTCCAGCGCGAGCGCCATCAGCGCGTCGAAGAGGGGCCGGAGCCGCCAGGGCAGGGCGAGGCGGTCGCTCGTGCGCATCACGCAGGTGACGATCACCGCCCAGGAGATGGGGACCTCGAGTGGCACCCACGCGGGCGCGCGACCGATCATCAGGCCGAGGTCGCTGTACGAGTAGTCCTGCGTGGTCAGGACGTCGGCGAGCTCGAGCGAGAAGGCGTACGCCGCGAGGCCGATGAACGCGACGAGCGCCGGACGCGACTCCTGCCGCGCCCGGTGCGCGAACCAGGCGCCGAAGGCCAGCGTGGGGCCGGTCAGCAGCAGGGATTGGAGGAGCGTGAAATGCACGCCCTATGCCGGGGGCGCGGCCTTCGGCATCCGCCGCAGGTGGCCGACGTACGGGAGCGCGAAGAGCAGCGCGCCGAAGAGCGCGGTGCCGAGCAGGAGCAGCAGCGAGCCGGGCCAGTTCGCCCGATCCATCCCCATGATGATGAAGGTGAGCGGCTCCACCACGAAGACGAAGAGCGGGAAGGCGATCAACCCGAACTCGAACCGGTTCCGGATCTCGACCCGGCGGAGCTGCCATCCGAGCACGAGCACCGGGAGGGCGCAGACGGCGTAGAACATCATCGCCGGCGAGACGAGGTCGAAGCGCAGGATGCGGATCATCCCCTGGACCGCCTGCGAGACCAGCACCGAGGCGACGAGTGTCACGCCGACCGCGATCGCGAGCTGTGCGCCGAGCGGGCGCTCGTCCACGCGCGTCAGGGCGCGGCCCGCGCGGATCGCCGCCGAGGCCACGAAGACGACGAGGAACCAGCCGATGAAGTTCGAGTAGGGGACGTTGTACCAGAGGTAGGCGTGGTGCTCCGGCACGCACCAGAGCCACATCCCCACGCCGCCGAAGCGCTCTCCCTCGACCGCCATGCAGGTCGAGGCGGTGCTGTTGCTTGGGACCCAGACGCTGGCGCTGGTCACCGGGTCCATCACGAGGTCGATCATGACCGCCATCGCCCCGTCGACGAACGGGCGCTGCCACTTCGCGATCCCCATGCGGTCGGTCGCCTGCATCGCGACATAGACCACGATCGCCCACGAGACCCCGACCGCGACCGGGATCCAGTCCGGGGGGGACCAGATCATCAGCAGCATGTCCGGGTAGTCGTACGCCTCGGTGGACTTCACGGTGGCATGCTCGATCCAGATCCCGTACGCCGCGACGAGCGGGAACATGATCGCATCGAACCGGTTGGTGCGCACCGCGCGCCAGAGGTAGAAGAGCCCGAACCCGAAGGTCGGGATCAGCGTCCCCAGCAGCATCCAGAGTGGGGGATTCTCCACGAGGTCAGCCTAGCGGCGCCACGAGATGCCGCCGATCACCCGGCGCCCGACGATCGAGCCCCCGTAGATGTGGTAGCGCTTCTGGTCGAACAGGTCCGTCGCCGAGAGGGAGAAGGTGAGGCGCTCGCCCGCGGGCACGCTCGCGTTCAGGTCCACGCTCCCGCTCGACGGGACGAACCCCTGCCAGACACCCGCGTGCCAGCGGTGCGCATCCTCCCAGCGCCACCCAAGGCGGACGCGCGCCCCTTGCGCCCCGGTCCACGAGCCGGAGAGGTTGGCCGCGTGGCGCGGCGTGTTGGGAAGCAGGGTGTCGCCCGCGTAGAACGCGGGCTGGTTGATCGCGAAGCCGTAGTAGGTGTAGTTCGCGTCCCAGCGCAGCGCGCGGTCCACCTGCACGCCGACCCCGAGTTCCGCGCCGTACTCGCGCGCCTCGCCGAAGTTCCCGCTGGAGAGCACCAGCGCGGTGTTCCCGTTCGCGAGGCGGGTGAGGCCGGGACCGACCGCCGCCGCGACGGCGCCCTCGAGGCCGGAGGCCGCGGCACCCGGCACCGCGGCCGGCGCCGTCCAGGGTGCGTAGCGCGGGTTCGCACCCGGGAGGAGACCCGAGGCGAACTCGCTGATCCGGCTGTAGTAGACGTCGGCCGTCAGGAAGAGCCGGTCGAACTGTCCCTTGTAGCCGAGCTCGACGCCATTGACCTTCGACGACCGCAACCGGTCGTTCCCGAGCGCGAGGAGCGGCACCGCGTTCGAGGTGGTGAAGAGCGTGCCGTTCGGCACGCCGGCCAGCGCAGGGCCGAGCGGCGAGGCGCGGAGTCCAGCCTCGAGGAGCGAGAAGTCGAGCGGCGGACCGACGGGGAAGGAGATGAAGCGCTCGAGGACCGAGGGGTTCAGGTACCCCCGGTTGAAGGTGAGGCGCACCGCCTGGTCCCGTGCCGGCGCGTACACCACGCCGAGCTTGGGCGAGAAGTTCGTCTCGTTGAGCGAGCCCTCGTCGACGCGGCCCGCGGCGATCACCTTCCAGCGCGCCCAAGGCTCGTACTCCACCTGGCCGAACGCGCCGTAGAACCGGTCGCTTCGGCCATCGTCGGCGGGGGAGAGCAGGGTCCCCTTCGTATCCACCATCACGGTCCGGAGCGATCCGCCCACGACGTAGCGCCCGCGCGCTCCCGCGAACCGCCGGTTGAGCTGGCCCTCGACGTGCGTCGTGGACGTGATGTCGTCGCCGCGCTGCCCGCTCGCGAGGGAGATGTTCTCCCCCGTGCGCGCGGTGTGGTACGCCATCACCGAGAAGCCCTCGGAGGTCCAGGCGAGCCGGCCCCACGGGCGGGTCGCGTCGATGGTCTGCGAGCGGCCCGCCGTCAGCGTCGCGACCGGGTTCTCGATCCTCGACCAGCCCCCCTCGGCGGTGACGATCGCGCCGTTCGCGGGATAGTAGTCGAGCCGTGCGTTCGCGAAGGAGGTGCGGAGCGGGTCGGGAGTGCCGGCGGCGGCGCCCGGAAGCCCGAGCACGCCGCTCTTCGTCTGGCCCTGGAGCGGGATGAGTTCGTAGCCGGGTGCGGGCATGCGGGCGGCTCCGGCGGGAATGCCGGCGGCCGCGTACTCCCGCTCGAGGTCCCCGATGTTGGTGCGTGCGACGTCGGGGATCTGGGTGGTGGAGTATCCCGCACCGGCGCGGAACCCCCAGCGATAGTCGTCGGAGAGCCACGCCGAGCCGGCGGTCGCCCGGAGCGCGCTGACCTCGCCGCCGCTCAAGTCGACCCGCGTGCCGCGCGATTCGCGCACCGCCGGCGTCGTGATCGCGACGACGCCGGAGAAGGCGTTCGCGCCGTAGAGGGCGGACCCCGGGCCGCGCACGAACTCGACTCGCGTCGCCGGATCGCTGAGCGAGAGGTCGGCCCAGTCCTGGTTGTTCAGGATCGGAACGGACACGTCGCGGCCATCCACCAGGACGAGCAGCCGGCGGTTGGTCGGCGTGTTGAACCCGCGCGCGTTGACGTTGAAGTCGTTCACGCCACTCTGCGCGACCCGCACCCCCGGCAGGTCCGCGACGAGCAGGGGGACCTGCCCGGCGCCCGCCATCTCCCGTACGCGCTCGGGCGCGACGACCGAGACGGCGGCCGGCGCGTCCACCACGCGCTCGAACTGCCGCGAGGCGCCGGAGATGCGCACCTGCGAGAGCTGCACCGGCTCCGGCTCGAGCTCGATGTTCAGCGTGAGGCGCTCGCCATCCTCGAGCGAGACCACCAGTTCGCGGGGCGCGTAGCCGATCCACCGGAAGCGCACCGTGTCGGTGCCCGCGGCGATGTTCCGGAGGACGTACCGGCCGTCCGCATCGGTGACGGCGGGTCGTGCGTTCGCGACGGACACGTTGATGCCCGCCAGTGGTGCGGCGCCCGCGGTGGTCGTCACCCGTCCGGAGATCGTGCCCCCCTGCGCGGCGACCGTCCCGCTCCACCCGAGCGCGAGCAGCAACGCCGCGCACCAGCCGAGGCGTGGCATCATGCGCGCACCGACGGCGCGACGGCGTAGGCTGCGCTGGGTATGGGTTCCCGCCGCAGCAGGCGCTCCGACAGGGGGCGATGGATCAGGAGCGTCGCATAGTAGAGCGGAGAGAGCAAGGATCCCGATCCGTTGAAGGTCGGCAGCACCAGGTACTCGTAGAGCGGGCCGCCGAAGTGTTGTCGGAAGATCAGGTCGTTGAAGACGACCTCGAGGATGGTCCCCGTCGTCATCAGAAAGAGACAGTGCACGGTCCACGCCCGCAATCCCTCGTAGCGGGAGGTCACGGCGCGGTCGAACACCACGCTGAGCGGCACGATGAAGACGACGGCGAAGCACCAGACGACTGGCGACGTGATGTCGTACCACAGCGGCACGATCTCGTAGCGCCAGAGCCGGACGCCGAGCGCGAGGAAGAAGAGACCCCCGGAGACCTCGACGACGATCCAGGCGAGGCCGGCCGTGAGGCAGGTGAGCAGGAAGTGGGACGCGCGCATGCCGCGAAGCTACACGATCCGGGAGGCGCCGCTACGTCCGGGGCCGTCCCAAGGGCGGGATCACCCGGCGAGGTAGTACTGGATGGTCGCCACCACGCGGATCGTCTTCGTGGGCTGCGACTCCTCCGAGACGCCCTGTGCCTGGTCGCGCGGAAGGATCACGAACACGCCTTGGTTCGCCTGCCGGATGCCCTTGAGCCTGCTCTGCGAATCGAGCGCGAACTGCTCGGCCGCCTCGCGCGCGCTCGCCGTGGCGTCGCGGATCATGGCCGGCTTGAGGTCGTTCAACCGGGTGAAGAGGTAGGTCGGGCCCGACGCTCCATACTCCTCTCGTCCCGAGCTGAGCACCACGCCCGCGCTGATCAGCTCGCCGATCTTCCCGCTCGCGGCCACCACGAGGTCGATCTCCGTGGTGCGGACCATCAGCACCTGCGCCACCACGTAGCGCGGCGCGCCCTCCCGGCTCCCCCCGTAGACGTTGGCGTAGCCGTCGGTGACCTGCACGCTCTGGATCTCGACGCGGGAGGTGTCGATGCCCTGGCGTCGGAGGAAGGCGAAGGTCTGGCTCGTGTTCCGCGCGAGCGCCGCCTGCGCGGCCGCGAGGTCGTTCGATGCCGTCACGAGGCGCAGCGGCCATAGCGCGAGGTCCGCCTTCGCCTCCTGCTCGGCCACGCCCTTCACCTCGACGAACCGGTCGACCGCGCGCGCCCGCACGAAGCCGTTGCCCACGAGCAGCCCGCCGAGCGCGATGCCGGCGGCGAGGAGCGCGGAGGGAGCGAGGGACTTGTCGAGCGCCATGGCGGGGGTGCGGTGGGAAGGTGAGGGGGCGGGGCCGGAGATTGCTGACACCGCCGACCGGCCGCAAGTTCCCGCGGCGCATGCCTGCCAACACGCCGCCGGACGTCGACCACCTGGTCTACGCGGTTCCCGACCTCAGGTCCGGGATCGACGCCGTGGAGCGGCTGCTCGGCGTTCGTGCGGAGATCGGCGGGCGTCACCCGCGCTACGGGACGCACAACGCGCTCCTGAGCCTCGGGCCGGCGACCTACCTCGAGATCGTGGCGGCGGACCCGGAGCTCCCGCGCCCGGATCGCGGACGTCCGTTCGGCGTCGAGGCACCCGGGCTCCCGCGGCTCGCGACCTGGGTGCTGCGGGACGAGGCGATCGAGGAGCGCGCGGCCCGGGCGGCGGCGGCGGGACTCGCGCTCGGGACGGTGCAGGGCGGGGAGCGCGCACGTCCCGATGGTAGCATGGTCCGCTGGCGCCTCACCGATCCGTACGCGATGCCCGTGGACGGGCTCGTCCCGTTCCTGATCGCGTGGGGCTCGACGCCGCATCCGGGTACCGCCGCACCCGCGGCGGGAGCGCTGGTCGGCCTGCGCGCGGAGCACCAAGCGCCGGAACTGCTCCGTCAGGCCTTCGCGGCGCTCGCGATCGATCTCCAGGTCGCTCGGGCGTCGCGTGCCGCGCTCGTCGCCACACTCAAGGTCGGCGACCGGACCGTCGAGCTCCGCTAGCCGCCTAGACGTGCTGGTCGACGAGCACCGGGTTCCCGTCCGGGTCAAGCAGCGCGAAGCTGGCGGGTCCGGTGGTGCTCTCGTCCGCCTCCGTCGTGAGCGCGACGCCCTGCTTCTTGAGCGTGCGCTGCAGCTCGCGCACGTCCGTGTACTTCGCGAGCGGCTTCGCGTCCTGGTCCCACCCCGGATTGAAGGTGAGGCAGTTCTTGTCGAACATCCCCTGGAAGAGCCCGATCACGTGTGGGCCGTTCTTCATGATGAGCCACTTCTGCTCCTGCTTCCCGCCGAAGACGGTGAAGCCGAGCTTCTCATAGAAGGCGCGCGAGGCGGCGATGTCCTTCACGGCGAGGCTGATGGAGAAGGCTCCGAGTTCCATGGGATCCTCAGCGGGTGATGGGAGCGGGTGCGGTGCGGGACCTGCGCTGGATCGCGCGCCCGGCCGCCGCGAGGATCGCGAGGATCCCCACGATGAAGAAGAGCTTGGTCTCGACGAGCACCGGTCGCAGCGGACCCCCGGGCACGAGTCCCGCCACGGGGAGCCATTGCGGCGCGAGGCCGACACCGATGCAGATGGCCGAGTAGGCGATGACCACCTTGCCGAGGTGCTGGGTCCAGCGCGCGGCGATCACGCCTCCGGCGCCTCCTGCCACGAGCGGCACGAGCGTCAGGAGGAACTGCCAGAGGTCGAAGCGGGCGAGGTAGGCCTGGATCATGGGCGGGCTGATGGCGGACGGTCGTCGAGTTCCTCGTGCAGGAACTGGAGCACGGCGACCTCGTCGCGCCGGAGCGCGGCCGACGGTCGCTCGCGCCGCCGAGCACGGCGCGGGGCGGGAGCGGCGACGCCGCGGTGGTAGGCCTCGACGATCGCCGGGTGAACGTAATACTTCCGCGCCACGGCGCGGGTGTTGCCGAGGCGCTTCGCCACGCGGTCGAGGGCCTGGTTCACGTTGCGCTTCGCGTCCGCGGCCGACGCCGGAGGGCCGAACTCCCGCAGGGCGCTCGCGGCGAGCATCGTGCCGCTCCAGGTGCGGAAGTCCTTGGCGGTGACATCGGACCCGGTGAGCTCCTGCAGGTAGGCGTTCACGTCCCCCGAGTCGACCGTGAGCCGGCGGCCCTCGTCGTCCAGATAATGGAAGAGCTCCTGCCCAGGAAGGTCCTGCAGGCTCCTCACGATGCGGGCGAGCCGCTGATCCGTGACCGCGATCTCGTGCTGCACGCCACTCTTGCCGCGGAAGGAGAAGGTGAGCGTGTGCCCCTCCACCACCACGTGCCGGCGGCGCATCGTGGTGAGCCCGACCGACTTGTTGGACTTGAGGTACTCCTCGTTCCCGATCCGGATCAACGTCTTGTCGAGCAGGCGCACGAGGGTGGCGAGGAGCTTGCGCCGCGTGAGCCCCGGCGTCATCAGGTCGCGCTCCACGAGCTCCCGCAGGCGCGGGAGGGCGGCGCTGAAGGCGAGCATCCGGTCGAACTTCGATTCGTCGCGCTCGGCCCGGAAGCGCGGGTGGTAGCGGTACTGCTTCCGGTCCTTGGCGTCGCGCGCCGTCGCCTGGAGGTGTCCTCGCGGGTCGGGGCAGATCCAGACGTCCGTCCACGCGGGAGGGATGGCGAGCGCCGCGAGCCGCTTTCGCACTGCGGGGTCCGTGATGCGCGCGCCGCGGGGGGTGTAGTAGGCGAACCCCTTGCCGGTACGGCGTCGCGCGATGCCGGGCATCGCGTCCGTCACGTACACCAGGCCGGCGGCCCTCGCCGCCGCGACGTGCTCGTCCTCCGACGCAGCCGGCATCGGCCTCCTAGAACGCCATCATCTGCGTGAACTTGACGATGACCGAGCGTCCCGCCACGGGCGCGCCCGGGGTGAGGAAGCGCTGGTCGTTGTACACGATGAAGAGGTCGCTCAGCGGGTGGTGCAGGAAGTTGAAGCGGACGTTCGCGTTGAGCTGCTTGGACGTCGGGTCGTACTGCGAGAGCGCGTCGATGAACATGCGGGGCGAGAACGAGTAGTTCGCGCGCGTGGTCCAGAAGCTGTTCACGAACTTCCCGTCCGCCAGTGCGAGATCCCCCGCGGTGCGCTGCACGCCCGCGCTGACGCGCACCCGATAGTTGGGCCGGAACGTCAGCGTGGAGTTGACGGTCTGCTGCGTGCCGTTGTAGAGCTCACCCCAGACGTAGCGCGTGCTGAGCGCGAACATCCGGCTCTGGTCCGAGTTCACGAGGAGGCCCCACTCGTTCCAGCCGTACCCGCCCGCCGGGAGCGAGTCCGCCTGGGGGGAGAGCCGGAGGGGGCGCGAGAGGAGGTTGAATGCCGGGTTGTACGAGAGCTCCACCACCGCACCGTTCTCGAAGAAGAAGCTCTGCCCGGTGTGGAGGCGCTTCTGCACGAGGTGGTTCTGCTGGTCCGTGAAGTAGTCCCAGACGATGTGCGGGTGCAGTTCGCGGATCCCGCGGCGGCGGAGGAACTCGGGGCGGGGCCGGATCCCGATGTCGGTGAACCACTTCTTCACGCCCACGCGGCGGTAGAAGCCGAGGTCGTTGTTGAAGTCCTCGCCGAGCGAGAGGACACCTCCCTTGCCGTGGAAGAAGTTCCCCTCCCAGTTGAGGGAGGTGCGGGCCGCGTACTGCCCGCCGGAGAGTCCCGGGGTCCGCGTGCCGACCACGTAGGAGTTCCAGTCGAGCCGCCGGAAGAACCGGATATTGGCGTCCACGCCGGCGACGCGGTTGTAGTCGCCGCCGTCCTCGGTCGACTGGCGCTGCATCAGGAGCACGCCGATGTCCGACCCGAGCGCGACGTTCCGGCGCAGTCGGATCACGCTGTAGTTGTTGTCCGGGGTGGTGGCGTCCCCGCGGACGTGCATGTTGATGAGGCCGATCCCGAAGCCGCCCGCGTTCCCGGTGAGGCGCGCGCCCGCGTCGATCTCGAGGGGTCGGCGATCGTCGCGGATACCGATGCGGCGCGAGAAGAAGAGGAGGTTGTCGTCGTCCGGCGTGGCGGGGACGAAGACGCGGTTGTTCCGCGCGGCGTCCCCCACGTAGAAGATCCCCGAGTTCTCGAGGAAGGCCTCGCGCTTCTCGGGGAAGAACTGGGCGAACTGCGTGAGGTTCACCTGCTGCTCGTCCGCCTCGACCTGGGCGAAGTCGGGGCGGACGGTGGCGTCGAGCGTGAGCCCGCGGGTCACGGCGAACTTGAGGTCGACCCCCGCGTCGAACGACTGGTCGTAGGCGCGCACGCCGACGTCGCGCACCGTGTTGGCGAGCAGGTAGGGCTTCAGGCGGAGGTCGCGCCCGGCGCTCGGCATCTCGAGCCCGACGACGTCCCCGGCGAGGGAGAGGCGCATCAGGTTGAACGCGCGCGGCACGGGCGACCAGAAGGTGATCTCGTTCTTGTGCCGGATGCGGCGGGCGAAATTGATGCCCCAGCGCTGGTCCGCGCCCGGCTCGAACCGGAGCGTGCGGAAGGGGATCACCATCTCCGCGGTCCAGCCGTCCTCCCGGCGCGCGGTGCGCACGTCCCAGATCGCGTCCCAGCTCGAGTTGATCTCGCGACCTTCATTGGAGATCTGCCGGTCGACGCGCCCGCCGGCGGGGTTCGTGATGAAGACGTAGCCGTTGCGCCGGTCGCGGAAGGTGTCGAGGATCACCTCGAAGTCGTCCTGGTCGTCCTCGCGGAAGTCCTTCCGGATGTCGTTCACGATCGCACGGTCGGCCGCCGCGTCGTGCATGAAGGCGGCGATGTAGAGGTTGTCCGCATCGAACGCGACCCACACCTCCGTGCGCTCCGTCGCAGGCTCGCCCTCGCGGGGCTCGCTCTGGACGAAGCCGGTGGCGGCGGTGGCGCGGGTCCAGACGTCCTCATCGAGGATGCCGTCCAGCCTGATCGGCGTCGCGGTCCGCAGCGCCTGGACCTCGCGTCGCTCGGGCGCGTTCCGGGCGGCGGGCGCCATGGTGCGGCCGCCCCCCTCTCCGGCGCGGGACTGGGTCTGGGCGGAGAGCGCACCGCCGGCGATCACGAGGAGGAGGAGGGCAGGGAAGCGCAGCACGGGCACCGGAGGTCACGGGGTGAGGGAAGACTCGCAAATTACGCACGGGAGGCGCCTTCGCTGGACACGGACCGCGAGCGGCTCAGGACCCCTGCACTGACGAGGACGACCACCAGCCCGACCGGGAACACCTCGAGGAAGGTGATCCCGACGTTCACGAGAGGGTTCTTGTAGAGCTCCGTGAAGCGGTCCATCTCGGCCTTCTGTGCCGCGAGCGCCGCCTCGGTCGCCCCGTTCGCGCGCGCCTTCTCGAGGGCCTGCGCCGCATAGCGTTCCATGAAGTCGGGCGCCATCGTCCGCGATACCACCTGCCAGGCGGCCACGTAGCACGCCGAGGCCACGAGCGTGATCAGGAGGCCCACCTTGAATGCCTGGCCGAACCGCACCGAACCGGCCAGCACGGTGTCGCGATACGTCCGGATGCCGAAGAAGACCATCAGGAAGGCGAGGATCATGGTCGTGTAGCCGAGGAACTCGGCGATGTCCGTGCTGATCTGCTGCTCGAAGGCCAGGGCGGCGGTCATCAGGGTGGCCATGATGCCGCCCGCGATGAGCCCATAGGTCCAGACGATCCGTCTCATGTGTCGCTCCGTGTGCGCGGGGAGTGGGGAGGTGCGCCGTGAGCATAGGCGAGCAGCCGGCCGCGCGCGTCACCCGTTCGGATGATTTTCCGCCGGGGCCGCGAAATCGTCGGTTCGGGTGACCCTGCGCGCCGGCCTCGCGGCCAGTCAGGGGATCAGCCCGAACTCCTTGCCACGCTGGACGGCCTGCGTGCGCCGCCGTGCGCCGAGCTTCTCGAAGACGCGGCTGGAGTGCGTCTTGACCGTGTTCTCGCTGACGAAGACCCGTTCGGCGATCTCCCGGTTGCTCAGCCCCTCGGCGATGAGCGACAGGATCTCGAGCTCCCGCGGCGTGAGCCCGGTCTCCGCAAGCCTTGCCTCGTTGCGCACGAAGGGGGCGCCGGCGGGGACGGGCACTTCGCGGACGATGACGCGATCCCTGGGCGCCGTGAGGCGCCGGCCGAGCCAGATCCCCAGCGACACGAACACGACGGCGACGAGCGCGCCGTAGATCCGGGCGCTGTGCTCGATGACGAGGTAGCGGTACTCGATCGCCTCCAGCAGCGCGATGAGGACTCCCCCCAGGGTGCCGTAGACGAGGACCGAGCGGCGCACGCAGGGAAGATCGCTCGACGCGGTGTCGCCCGCCATTCGCCGCACTCAGCGCCGCATCCGGAGTTCCGTCACCCGGCGCCCGTCGACCGGGACCCGGCTCCAGCGAGAGACTTGCCGCTCGCCCGCGGCCGGCCAGGTGACCTCGACGTCCACCGGGTCCGCGGTGGGAAGTCCGATGTGTGCAGGCGCGTCCGACTGTGCGTCGTACCCCGACCCGGCATCCACGAGGCGCGTGGCGAGGAGCCGGCGCGTGCCGGCCGCATAGACGCGCACCTCGGCGCCAGCGCGGGTCGCCAGCCCGCGAGCGTCCAGGACCCGGAGCCGGAGCGAGCGCCGCGCGGTCGCGGCCGGGAACACGCTCGAAAGGAGTGCATGCGGCCCCTGTCCCGCGAGGGCGAGGTCGGCCGTGCCGTCACCGGTGAAGTCGGCCCAGAGCGCGCCATGCGTCGACGGCACCGACTCGAGGGCGACGGTCATCGCGGTCTCGAAGCGCGCGCCGTTGTTCCGGTAGAGGAAATCCGGCCAGTTCCGCCCCTGCGTGAGCGTCCCGTTGAGGTAGAGGTCGAGCCGCCCGTCGTGGTCGAAGTCGGCGAGCGCGCAGGTGTCGTAGCGCCCGTCGACCGCGATGCCCCACGCTTCGCCAGCGTCCTGCCAGCTGCCGTCCGCGCGCGAGAGGAAGAGCCCGGGCGTCCCGTAGTTGGCCGTCACGATGTCGAAGCGCCCGTCGCCATCGACATCCGCCACGCAGGGGCGCACCGTGCCATTCGCGGGATCGCGCGGCGCGCGGCCGCCCCACTCGAGCCCAAGGCGCTCGGCGCGGTCCGTGAATCGGCCTCCCGCGTTCACGAAGACGCCGTTGGCGTCGCCGTCCATGTTGCCGACGAGCAGGTCGAGGTCGCCGTCGGCGTCGAGGTCCGCCCAGACGGCGCCGACGCTGCGGCGCGTGTCGGCGAGCCCGACCGCCGCGGCGATCTCGGTGAAGCGTCCGGCGTCGTTGCGGAAGAGCAGGTTCGCGCGGTCGCGCATCGCGACGAAGAGATCGAGGTCGCCGTCCGCATCGAAGTCCACCCAGACGGGTTGCCGCACGGCGCCGGAGTCGACGCGCAGCCCGGCCGCGCGCGTGTGGTCCTCGAACCGTCCCGCGATGTTCCGGTAGAGGCGGAGCACGGGCTCGGGCCCGGGCGCGAATCCCACGAGGAGGTCGGCATCGCCGTCGCCGTCGAAATCGCCGAAGGCGCCGGCCCGGGTGGCGCGCGCGTCCGCGACGCCGGCCGTGGCCGCGATCTCCGTGAAGCCGTCGCCGTCGTTCCGGTAGAGGCGGTTGGGGGCGCCGCCGAAGCCGACGAAGAGGTCGAGGTCGCCGTCGCCATCGATGTCGGCGGCGGCGTTCACCAGTGCGCCGGGCGTCGCGAAGAGCTCCGGATGCAGGGGACGCAGGTCGGGGAGGGGCGCCTGGAGGAGCGGCGCCGCGAAGAGGAAGGCGACGACCATCGCCGCGCGCGTGCTCACGGGTGGGCGTCCTCGAGCGCGGGCACGCGCAGCGCCTACGGCGTGACCGTGACGGTCACGTTCCCGCTCGTCGTCGCGGCCTGGATCGTCGCGTGCGAAGCCTGCACGAGCGAGGTGCCCGCCGTGAGGTAGCGGAACGCCACCCCGCCCGTCGCGACGGAGGCGGCGGAGGAGGACGCCCCGGCGGGGATCTGGACGGTCACGACGCCAGCGACCTGCGCCGTGGTGACGAGGGTGCCGACGGCCGGCGAATTCGAGGTCAGCGTCACGATCAGCGGCGCGGCCCCGGCTCGCACGGCCTGCGTGGAGCTCAGCGTGGCATTCCCGGCGGCCGGGATGCCCACGCGGACGAGGAACGGATCGTCCGCGCCTCCTGCCGCACGGGACGCCACGAGTCCGCTGATGTCGATGCGCGGTGCGACGACGGTGGCGGTCTGCGTGCCGGAGGTATAGGTCGCGCGCGAGGCGGTGATGGTCGGCGTACCGACCGCGCCCTCCATGCCCGCGACCACGTACGAGAAGCTGGCCACGCCGTCGGCGAGCGGGATCAGGATCGAGTCCGTCGCGACCTCGGACACCGTGAGCGCGACACGGGCGACCGTCGGATCGGCGCTCCGCACGACGATCGTGATGCCCCCATGCTGCGACGCGGTGAGCGTACCGTTCGCGCTGACCTGCAGCCCCGCACCCACGGTCGGGATCGCGGCGAGCGTGATCACGGGCACCGTGACGGTGATGGCCGCCGAGCCGCTGGTGGTGGTGCTCGCGATCTGGGGATGCGAGATGTTGATGGTCGTCGTGCCCGGCGCGAGGTAGCGGAGCGCGATGCCGCCGGCGGCGACCGAGGAGGCGGAGGCCGAGGCGCCAGCCGGGATCTGCACGGTGAGCGAACCGGCCACCTGGCCGGTGGTGACGAGCGTCCCCACGGCCGGCACCGTCGACGACACCGTGACGATCAGCGGAGACGCGCCGGCGCGCCGCGCCTGCGTCACGCTGAGGGTCGAGAGGTTCGCCACCGGCAACCCGACTTGGACCTGGAACGCATCATCGGCGCCGGCGGCGGAGCGGGAGGTCACCACCCCCGCGAGTTGGATCATCGGCGTGGCGACGGTGGCGGTGGTCACCGCGTCGGTGAAGCCGACGGCCTGCGCCGTGATGCTCGCCTGACCCGTGACGAGGTCCTCGGCCGCCACGACATACGAGAAACCGGTGGTCCCGTTCGCCAGCGGGATCACGATCGAGTCCGTCGCGGCGGTCGTGGCGTTCGGGGCCACCTTCACCAGCGCCGGGTTGGACGACCGGAGCACGACGCTGATCCCGCCGTGCTGCGCCGCGTTGACGGAGCCGGTCGCCCCCAACTGGAGTCCGGCGCCGACCGTCGGCACGGCATTCAGCAGCAGCGCCGGCGCGGTGATCGTCACCGTGCTCCCCAGCGCGCCCTGGACGGGTCGGAACCCGGGGATCGTCGCGCTGATCACCGTGGCGCCGGTCGTCAGCGCCTGGAAGGCGACGCCTCCCGCCGCGACGGTGCTCGGTGAGACGCGGACGCCTGCCGGGATCTGCACCGTCACCGTGTCGCCCGTCCGCGCGGTGGTGGTCAGCTGCCCGACGGTCGACGTGTTGGAGACCACGCTGGCGACCAGTGGCGGCGCGCCGAAGCGCACGTTGTCGGAGACCCAGATGGTCCCGCCGGCGGGCGAAGAGGGCGTACCGACGACCACCTGGAAGGGATCATCGGGGGCGAGGGTATTGAGGGTCGCCGGAAGGCCGCTCAGCTCGATCACGCCCTGCCAGACGCGCTGCTCCGCGACACCCGACGCGAACCCGGGGCTCGAGGCGGTGAGGGTCACGGTGTCCGCGACGATCCCCTCCATCCCCTGCACGAAGAAGCTGGCGGAGGTCGAGCCCTGGGGGATCGTCACCACGAGTGTGTCGGTCCCGACGGAGGTGGCGTTCGGCGCGAAGCGCGCCACGCCGAGCCGATCCGCGGTGATGGTGATCGGCACGCCGCCAGCCGGCGCGGGAGCGCCGAGTGTGACGGAGCGGGACCGTTGGAGACCCGAGCCCACGTAGTCGGTGGAGAGGCTGATCGCGGTGGTGCTCACCGTCACCGTGGCCGAGGCGCCCGCCAGTGCTCGGAGCCCGGTGCCAGGGATCGTGGCCCGCACGAGCGTGGTGCCGCCGGCGACGTACCGCAGCGCGACGCCGCCCGCCGCCACGCTGGTCGGGGAGTTGGAGACGCCAGGAACGATCTGCACGACCGTCGAGTCGACCGGTGCTCCGCCGACCGGGATCAGTCGGGCGGTCGCCGGCGTGCCCGTCACGACTGAGGCGTTCAGCGGAGCAGCACCGGCCCGGCGATCGTCCGCGACCCAGATGCTCGTGCCGGTCGGCGACGAGGGGGTGCCGATCGAGACGTAGAACGGATCGTCCGCGGAGAGCGGCGTGCCGGTCGCGTTCAGCCCGGACAGCTGGTAGACCGCTCGCCAGACGCGTTGCTCGGCGGTCGCCGGCGTGAAGCCGGGTGCGGACGCGGTGATCTGCACGGTGTCGGCGACGATGCCGTCCTCCGCCTGCACCACGAACGAGACCGACGTGTTGCCCGCGGGGATCACCACCACGAGCGTGTCGACGCCGGGTGTGGTGGCGTTCGGCGCGAAGCGAACGACGCCGGGGCGGGCGGCGACGAGCGTGATCGGCGTCCCACCCGCCGGAGCGGGCGAGCCCGGGGTGCTCACGCTGCGCGAGCGCTGCAGTCCTGAACCGACGTAGTCGGTCGCGAGGGAGATGACCGGTTGCGAGACGGTCACCGAGCCTACAGCACCGGCGAGCGGCCGCATGCCGCTCACCATGGAACGGAGGGACGCGACCCCGGGGCTGAGCGGGCGGAACGCCACGCCGCCGGCGGCCACGGACGTCGGCGCGTTGTTCACGCCCTCCGCGATGAGGAGGGTCACGGAATCCGCGGTGCCGGCGGTCGTCACGAGCGTGCCGATGCCGGGCGAATCGTTCACGACCGTCACGGTGAGCGGACCGCCGCCGACGCGGACGTCGTCGGCATTCCAGATCGACGTGCCCGACGGCGTCTGCGGGGCGCCCACGCTGACGTAGAACGCGTCGTCGACGGCGAGCGTGCTGGCCGCGGTGTTGAGCCCGGAGATCTGGAAGACCGGCTGCCAGACGTAGACGCTGAACGTCGTCGAGACGAACCCCGGCGCGTCGATCCGCACGCCCACGGTGTCCGCGATGCGCCCGGCGACGCTCGAGATCACGAGCGGGATGCTCGTCGCGCCGGGGAGCAGTGCGGTCTGGTACGAGCCCGTGCCCGCCGCCGCGGCACTCGGCGAGACGAGCACCAGCGAGCTGTCGAGGCTCGTCACGGTGACCATCACGCCGGGGTGGTTGGAGGCGGCGAGGCTCGCGCCGATGTTGCGCTGCAGGCCGGAGCCGAGGCTCGACGCGGCGCGCGAGATCCCCGGCACGACGGCGACGTTCGCGGTGACGCTGTCAGGCGTGAACCCGGCGGGCCCGGTGACGTGCAGTCGCGTCGAGCAGGGCAGCGGGGCACTCCCGCCATAGCTCGCGTTCAACACAACGCTCACCAGGCCCGCACCGATGGATGCGGTCGGGGCGAGCGTCGCGCACGCGGGGTTGTCCGAGCTGAGCGTGATCGGCACGCCGCCGGCCGGAGCGGCCACCGGCGTGCCCCCGCTCTCGAGGCGCACCGTGATCGGCGCGCCGAACGTCCCGTTGAACGCGACGGTGGTGGCCACGATGTTGAGCTCGGCCGTGACCCCGACCACCACGTCGTCGAGCGCGTAGTTCGGGTTCGTCGCGACGATCGTGGCGCTCCCCAGTGCGAGCCCGTCGACCGTCGCGTTCACCGACTGCGCTCCCGCGGCGATCACCACGGTGTCGCTCTGCGGGCGCGCGATCGCCGGAGTCGAGCTCGTGAGCGCCACGGCCACGCCGCCCGCCGGGGCTGGCGAGGAGAGCTGCACCGGGAGCGAGCGCGTCTGGGCGAGCGGGACGTTCAGCGTCGGCGGCAGGCTGATGAGGTTGAGCGAGACCGGCACCACCAGCGTGTCCGGCGTGTACCCCGGCGCGCTGCCGATCACCTGCGCGTTCCCGAGCGCGATCCCGCTCACCTCGATCGTGCGGAGCGTCTGGCCCGCGGCGAAGCTCACCGTGCCGGGCGCCGCGATGGTGAGGATGCCCGGGGCGTTGCTCACGACGGTGACGACGAGGCCGCCCGCGGGGGCGGGTTGCAGGAGCCGCACATTGAGCGTGCCGGCGCGCGCGACGCCGACGACGTTCGACCCGAACACCGAGAGATCGACCGCCGGTGGCGGCAGCACACCCGTGGCGGAGATCGTCACGGGCGCGACCCCGGCCACCGTGGCGGAGAGGGTGTTCGCTCCCGGCGTCGCGCCCAATGTCCACCCGGAGAGCGACACCTGCCCCGCGGCGTTCGTGAGCAGGCTGGAGACGCCGAGCGAGCCGCCGCCTGCGGTGACGGCGAAGGTGACGCTCACGTTCGCGAGCGGGTTGAGCAGGGCGTCGGTCACCCGCAGCACGATCGGCAGCGCGAGCGCCTGGCCGACGAACCCGGTCTGGGCATCGCCGTTGACGACGGTCACCAGCGCGGCGCCGCCGCTGCCGACATCGAAGGGGTCGGTCGTCGCAGAGGTGAGGCCGCTGGCGCTCGCGACCACGGTGTACCCGGATCCGAGGGAGTCGACGCTCCAGGCGCCGAAGGTCGCGACGCCCGCGACCGCCGCCACGCGGCGTGTCCCGCCGAGCGTGGCACCCGACGGGTTGACCCCGAGCGCGATGGTGACGCTGTCGGTGAAGGTCGGGACGCGCACGCCGGCGGCGTCGCGCGCCTCGACGATCAGCGCGCGCGTCACGGATTGCCCCGCGACCAATATCGCGTTGGGCTGCTGCGTGATCGCGAGTCGCGTCGCCACGGTGGGTGGCGCCGTCGCCGTCGCTCCGACGACGAGGTCGGGAACCCCGGGGCCCGCGCTCACGGTGACGCTCTGCGCGCCGGCGAGCGCGCCGAGGGTCCAGCGGAACGCGGCGACCCCGTTCGCATCCGTGGTGAGCGCGGCGGCGGAGACACTCCCGCCCCCTGCGGTCACGGCGACGGTCAGGGGATGGCCCGCCAGCGGCAGCCCGTCGGTGGCGAGCAGGCGGATGCGGAGCGAATCCGAGAGCGCCGCGCCGGCCGGGGCCGATTGGGCGGCGCCACCGATCGCCGCGAGCGTCGCCGGGCGGGGGATCACTCGCACGTAGCCCGTGTCGGGCGCACTCCCTGCCGCGAGGCGCACCTCGATCATCGCCAGTCCCCGCGCGGGGCCGGCCGTCCCGCTCGCCGCTCCCACGGAGGTGAGCCGCGCGCGCGTCGTGTCGAGCGAGACGAAGACGAACGGTGCGGAGTCGACCACCGCCTGCGCCGCGTCACGCGCGATCGCGGTGAACGCGAACGGCGCCCCGGCGAGCGCCGCGATGGTGTCGGGGACGATGCTCGCGCTGACCGCCGTGGCACCGCGGCCGGTGTACGTGAGCTGGATCGGCGCGGGGGGCGGCGGGGAGGTGTTCCGCCCCACCGGGACCGCCGTGACCGTCACCGGGCCACCGCGGAATACCGTGTCGTTCGTGACGTTGATGTAGGCGAGGTGGAGGTCGAGCGGTTCACCGGAGTTCGGGGCGCCCGGCGAGAGGGTCACCTGCACATCCAGCCGCAGGCTGTCGAGGGCGGAACCGAAGGGCTCCGTGCGATCGAACGCCACCGCGCCGTCGCCGCGGCGGACCAGCCGGATCCGGATCCGGTCGAACGCCACGACCGATCCCGCCCCCTCGGCCACGCCCGGGTGCTGGCCGGGGAACTGCGCGATGAACGCGATCGGGTGCGCGAGGCGGAGGCTCCCCGGGCCCGTGACCTCCCGTCCGCAGCTGAGCAGCGAGAGGAGCGGCGTCGCGAGCAGCAGGCCGGCCACGCGCGGCCACGCCCGCGCAGCGGTCGCCAGGGAGACTCGAGGGTTGAGCCGCATCGCCGCCAAGCTAGGACCGGGGGCGGGGGGGCGAAAGAGGACTCAGGTCACAAATCCCTCAGGGTGCCAGCACGGAGAGATACGCCCGCCAGGGCCCGACCGCGTCGCGGTACCGCCTGGCCAGCACGCGCGCCACCTGCACCACGTGGCCGTGGTCGTGCGCCACCCAGGTCGCAATCAGCTGTTCCAGCGTCACCGTGCCGAGCTCGGGGTGCTCCCCCGTGAGCGCGAGGTGCACCGGTGCGAGGCGGAACGACTCGAGCGTCGCGAGGTTCGCCGCGCGCTCCGTGGCGAAGGCGTCGAGGAGCGTTCCCACGGGGATCGACCGGCCCAGGCGCTGCTGCGCCTCGCGATCGAACGGGGCGAAGCGACGGTCCGTCCCCTGCGAAAGGATCGTCCTCGCGCGCGGGATCCAGTCGGTCCGTTCACCGTGGATCAGGTGCCCGACCACCTCGTACGGACTCCACGTCCCCTCGCCCTCGTTCGCGTGCAGCAGTTCATCGGGCAGGTCCTCCACGAGCGCCCGCATCACCTGCGGGGTGCGGCGCAGCTGGATGAGTGCGGCCGGCAGGTCAAGCATCGCCGCGTGTCACCGGAGCCACCCTTTCGCCGTGGACGCCCGCGCGAACCAGACGAGGTACACCGCGATCACGATCAGCACGACCGGCAGGATCGCGGACGTCGCGCCCAGCACCTCGATCATCGGCGAGAGCAGGAAAGCGTGGCCCATCTGCACCGCGATGCCGGCGAGCGAGAGCACGAGGACCGGCGTCGCCCAGGCCTTTCGCAGCAGCAGTGCGACGGAGCCGAGTGCGCCCGCGAAGACGGCGATCGCATAGGCGCCCGTGGCCCATGCCGGCACACTGCTGTAGAGCGCCCGCTCCGCCTCGGGCAGCGCGGCCATCGCGTCGGGACTCAGGGTCACCGTCATCAGGTACGTCGCGATCCCGATGACATTCCAGACGAGGGCGAGGACGCTGATCGCCCAGAACCCGGAGCTCGGCGCCGGGCGTTCGGTGGTCTCGGTCATGTGCGGCTCCGGTTCGAGTGGACTCCACTGGTGGGCAACATGCAACCGCCGGGCGTCGCGCGTGAGGGTGCGGTGGTGGGGGCGTCGTGCCGGCGATAGGTTGCGCTTCGAGCATCGTCCCGTCCCCGACTCGACCGCCATGCCCACGACCCCGATCGTCCGCGCCCTCGCCGGCATCGTCCTGCTCTCCGCTCCCGCCCTCGCGCAGCCCGGCGGTGCCCAGCCGGCGCGGGATACCGTGCGCCGCGTGCACGTCGTCCCCGGCCAGCGCGATGGCGCGAGCATGTTCCCGCTCACGAACTATCCAGAAGTGCAGCCCCGCCAGTGGGGGGTGATGGACTTCCAGCACTACCACACCACGGCCGAGCTCAACTATTGGATGGAGCGCTGGGCGAAGGAGAAGCCGGACCTGGTCGAGAAGTACCAGGTGGGGACGAGCTTCGGTGGCCAGCCCATCTACCAGCTGACGCTCACCAACAAGAAGACGGGCGCGCACGCCGACAAGCCGGCCGCCTTCTTCGAGGGCGGGCGCCACTCGGGGGAGATCACGTCGAGCGAGAGCATCCTCTACCTCGCCTGGCACCTCATCGAGAACTACGGCAAGGACGCCGCGATCTCCCGCCTGCTCGACCAGAAGGCGGTGTACCTGCGGCCGAACAACAACCCCGACGGCGCGGACATGTACAAGCTCACCGCGCAGTCCAACCGGAGCAGCGTACGCCCCGTGGACAACGACGGCGACGGCTTGCTCGACGAGGACGGCGGCGAGGACCTCGACGGCGACGGCCACATCCGGCAGATGCGGAAGTTCGTCGGCGCAGGGAAGGGGAACGCGGTGGTCGACACGGCGGACCGCTCGGGCCGGCTGATGCGCCAGGTGGGCACGGGGAACGGCGACTACCTCATGTACTCCGAGGGGATCGACAACGACAAGGATGGCCGGTACAACGAGGACGGCGTGGGCGGGCTCGACCTGCACCGCAACTACCCGTACAACTGGCGGCCGATGACCGAGGCCACCGGGCGCGGCTTCACGCAGTTCGGGGCGGGGGAGTATCCGCTCTCCGAGCCCGAGACGCGCGCCGTGTTCCTCTGGCAGGCGGCGCACCCGAACATCAGCGTCACCAACTCGATGGACACCTCGGTGCCGATGCACCTCCGCGGACCGTCCACCTGCGAGGAACTCGAGTGCGTCTTCCCCGAGGACCTCGTCCTCCTGCAGTACTACGACTCGGTGGGGCTCGCCCTCACGAAGTACCCGTGGGCGGGGGACGTCTACCGCACCTACGCCACGCGCTTCGCGCCGGAGGGTGAGGGGCGCCCGGAGCCGCTCTTCGGCCACGGCCCGGACTTCGGGTACTTCCAGATGGGGCAGATCTGGTACGGCGACGAGCTCTGGAATGGCGGCCGCGAGCGCGACTACAACGGCGACGGGCGCTGGGACCAGTACGAGGTGCTCCGCTACTGCGACGAGGAGTTCAACGGCTCCTGCTTCCAGCCCTGGACCAAGGTCATGCACCCCGACCTCGGCGAGGTGGAGGTCGGCGGCTACAACCCGAAGTTCTTCTCGCAGAACGGGCCGCCGCAGGTGCTGGAGAAGTGGGCGCGCAACCAGGCGATGTTCAATCTTGCGATGGCGATGGACCTGCCCGGCATCGTGATCGATGATGTGACCGTCGAGCGCCTCGGCACGGTGGGTGCCGACTCCGCCACGCACGAGGTGCGCGTGCGCGTCCGCAACTCGGGGCGGATCCCGACGGCGCTCGAGCAGGCGAAGCGCGTGAAGGCGGTACGTCCGGACGCCGTGACGCTCGCGCCGGCACGCGGCAGCAGTGCGCGCGTGATCGGGCGCGCGCCGGAGTTCTTCCTCGCGGGATTCGAGTCGCGGACGGTGACGCTGCGCATCCGGATCCCGGAGGGACAGGGCGCGGACTTCACCGTGCGTGCGCTGAGCACCCGCGGGGGCGAGGCCGAACGGGAAGTGCGCGTCGCGCGTTGACCGTCCGGAGTCGTGGGGGAGTTCGCCAACCCGTCGTTCGAGAGGAACCATGCGTCCAGTGTCCGGCCGTTCCGGCGTCGCCCTCGCTCTTGCCATCGCGTTCACGCTCGGCGGCTGCGCGCGCGCGGTGCCGGCGCCGGCAGGATCCCCGATGTCGGGCAAGCGGGCCGAGAGCATGCGCGGCATGGTCGCCGCCTCGCAGCCGGATGCCGCGGCCGCGGGGCGCGAGATCCTCGACGCGGGCGGGAACGCGATGGACGCCGCCGTGGCCACGGCCTTCGCGCTGTCGGTGACCGACGTCTCGCAGACGGGGATCGGTGGCGGCGGCTCGCTCACCTTCTTCGATGCGCGGACGCGCGCCTCGGATCACCTCTCGTTCTATCCGCGCTCCGGCGCTTCGCCCGAGTGGTCGGTGGGAGGGCGCCCGGACGCGGCGACGCCTGGGCGAGCCGCCGGCGTGCCGGGCATGGTGGCAGGACTGCTGGCCGCGCACGGGAAGCATGGTCGGCTCTCGCGCGCGCAGGTGATGGCGCCGGCGATCCGGCTCGCGCGCGACGGGTTCACCGTGACCCCGCTCCTCTCGCGCACCATCGCGTCGTCGGCGCAGCGGATCGGCACCGACTCGATCGTACGGGAGCGTTTCCTTCCCGGCGGTGAGGCGCTGCGTCCCGGCGACCGGCTCGTCCAGCCGGAACTCGCGGCCACGCTCGTGCGCATCTCGGAGCTGGGTGTGTCGGCCTTCTATGAAGGGGAGCTCGCCTCCGATCTCGCGTCGGCGGTGCAGGCCGCGGGCGGATTGATCACGGCCGAGGACCTGGGGAACTATCGCGTCGCGACCATGCGCCCGCTCTGCACCTCGTGGCGCGGGTACACGGTGCTCAGTGCGCCCCCGCCCATGGGAGGGGCGCCCACCCTGGAGATGCTCAACCTGGCCGACGTCACGGGCCTCGCCGACGCGGGCGGATTCACCGACCGGCCCGCCGCCGTGACGACCTTCGCGGACATCCATCGGATCGCCACCAGTGACGGCTCCACTTGGCGCGGCGACCCCGCGGTACTGCCGGTGCCTGCGCGCGGAGTCGCGAGTCGCCGCTACGCGGAGGAGCGCGCGCGCGTGATCGGTCCGCGGGCCGATTCCATCGTCGTGGCCGGGGACCCGCGCGACGCCGATCGCGCGTCACCCGCGGGTGCCTGCGCGGCGGACCCCTATCCGGCCGCCGATGGCGCGATGGTCGCCCCCGCGGGTGCCCCGCCGCGCGACGCGGCCGAGAGCTTCACGTCGCACCTCTCCGTGGTGGACGCCGAGGGGAACGCGGTCTCGGCCACCACGACCGTTGGCGTGCTCTTCGGGTCAGGGGTCTTCACCGGCGGGTTCTTCCTGAACTCCTCCGCGTCGAACTTCGACGACCGTACGCGCGGCCCCGACCGCTACACCAACACCACGATGGCCCCGACGATGGTGCTCGAGGGGGACCGCGTGCGACTCGTGGTCGGCGCGGCGGGGTCGCAGTACATCCAGGGCGCGACGGTGCAGGTGACGCTCCGGATCCTCGCGTTCGGCGAGGATGCGGGGGCCGCCGTGGCCGCGCCGCGCATCCAGGCCAGCCCGCGCGGGCTCGACGTCGAGGTCGAGCCGGGCTTCTCGTCCGAGGTCTACGCCGCGCTCGTCGGGCGCGGATACCGTCCGCTCAGTCGTGCGGCCGACATCGCGTTCGGGGCGGTGCACGCCGTGCATGTGCGCCGCGACGGGATGCGCATCGGCGCGGCGGACCCTCGACGCGACGGCGCGGCGCTCGGGCAGCGGTAGGTCGGCCGCGGCCGCCGCGCGGGCGGCGCGACCGCGATTCGCTCAGGGCACGTAGCGTGGCGCGACCACCTTCACGCCATCGCCGAAGGTGGTCGCCAGCAGCAGCGTGAGCTTGGCGCCGAGGAGCGCGCTCGGCTCGTCCGCCCACTCGCTGAGCGTGTGCTGGTTGCCACCGTACGCGCGGCCGATCGAGATGCTGGGGATCTTGAGCACCACGCCGACGTTGGCGTCCGTGCTCCCCGTGGCGATGGCGGCCGGCGTCCCCGGCGGCCCGAGGCGCACGCCAAGCTGGCGCTGGATGTCGATCGCCGTCTGCACGAGCGGGTGTGCACGCGCACCCTCCAACATCCGCTCCGTGCCGCCGGCGCCGTTCTTCTGCTCCACTTCCACTGCGAGGGTGACCTTCTCGCGGTCGGCCGCCTCGCGCACGATGCGCGTGATCGCGCGGTCGAGCGAGTCGAGCAGCACCGGGTCGGGCGTGCGCAGGTCCACCGTGAAGAAGAGGTCCTGCGGGATGCCGTTGAAGATGTCGCCGCCATGCACCTGGCCGATGTTGATCACCGCGCCGTCGGGGAGGGGCGGGGGCTGCAGCGCGTAGATGCGCTGCACGGCGTCGGCCAAGGCGCGCACCGGCGTGGGCTGGCCGCGTGAGCGCAGCGTGTGCGCGCCCTCCGAGCCGAAACGGTAGCGCGTCCAGTAGATGCCGAGCGCGCCGTAGTTGATGGGGCCGAGGCCACCGTCCATCGCGATCAGCAGGTCGGGGCGCGGGTTGTGCGCAAGCCAGTAGGCCATTCCGCGCAGGCCGAGCTCCTCCTGCGCGGTGCCGACGAATACCAGGTCGCCCGTGGTGGTGACGTTCGCCGCACGCAGGGCGCGGATCACGGCGAGCATGTTCGCCACCGAGGCGCTGTTGTCGAAGATCCCCGGCGCGCGGAGTGTGTCCCCCTGCTTTCGCACCTTCAGGTCGGTCTCGAGCGAGTGCACGATGTCGAGGTGCGCGGCGAAGACGATCGTCGGTCCGCCTCCCGTGCCGCGACGGACCCCGGTCACGTTGCCGATCGAGTCGACGCGCACCTGGAGGCCGAGGCGCTCCATCTCGGCGCGCACGTACGCTCCGCGCTGCTGCTCGTGCTGCGACTTCCCGGGCATCTCGGCGATGCGGATCCACTCCAGCACCTGCGCGGGGAACTCGCGCTCGAGGTGGGCGAGTGCGGCCTTCACGTCCGGGCGGGCGAGGAGCGCCGGGTCCCACGCGGTGGGGTGCGTCTGCGCCGAGGTGGGCGCCGGGGTGAGGAGGGCTGACGCGGCGGAGGCGAGGATCGCGAGCGCGAGGAATGGACGGCGCATGGGTCCCGGGGCGAGGGAGAAGTAATGGATGTGGGAAGGCTGCCACCAACCTACGAACGAGTCCCCCACTTGCAGCTTCGGGAACTGTTCGGTAAGCTCTCCCGGTCTGATCGCGCCCGGCGCGTTGAAACCGATATCGGCTCGCATCAGTAACTTGGACCGTATGACGTCATCCCCACCCGACCTCTCCCGCCTGCGGATCGAGCGCGACGCGCCGTCCGCCGGACAGCGCAACGCGCTCCGGAACGCGGCCCTCCTCTTCGGTGCAGCGGTCGTCCTCGTGGGCGGCGCGTACCTCTACCTGCGCCCGGCGGGTGCCCTCGAGGTGCGGGTGGCGCGCGTGGAAGTCTCGGGGGGCGCGGCGGGCACCGGCACCGGGATCACGGCCAACGGCTACGTGGTCGCGCGCACGCGTGCCTCGGTCTCGTCCCGGCTGAGCGGCCGGCTCGCGATGCTCGCGGTGGAGGAGGGGAGCCGCGTGCGCCGCGGCGACGTGATGGCGCGCCTGGAGAACGACGAGTACGTCGCGGCGCTCGCGCAGGCCGTGGCGGACAGCGCGCGCGCGGAGGCGGCGTACCGCGAGGCCGCCGCGGCGCGCGACCAGCTCGTGCGCGATCTCGCGCGCGCGAAGGACCTGCTCGCGCGGAACATGGAGCCGGTCGCGCGGTCCGAGGAGATCGAGTCGCAGCTCAAGGGCGCCGAGGCGCGCGTCGGGGTGCAGGGCGCCCAGATCCGGTCCGCCACCGCGGCGGTCGCCTACGCACGCGCGAACCTCGACAACACCTTCATCCGGGCCCCCTTCGACGGCACCGTGCTGCGGAAGGACGCCGAGGTGGGTGAGGTGGTGGCTCCCGTCGCCGCCGGGGGCGGGCTGACGCGCGGCGCCGTCGTCACCATGGCCGACCTGCAGACCCTCGAGGTCGAGGTGGACGTGAACGAGGCGTACATCGCGCAGGTGCAGGACCGCCAGCCCACACGCATCATCCTCGACGCCTACCCGTCGGCGTCGTTCAACGGCCGCGTGCGCCAGATCGTGCCGACCGCCGACCGCCAGCGTGCGACGGTGCAGGTGAAGGTGAGCATCACCGACCGCGACCGGCGGATCCTCCCCGAGATGGGGGCGCGCGTGGAGTTCCTCGCGGTCGAGCGGCCCACCGACGCCGCGGAGCCGATGCGTGTGTTCGTGACCGCCGAGGCGGTGCGCACCGAGGGGGCGAGCACGGTGGTGTACGTGGTGCGGGAGGGCGTGGCGAGCCGGCAGGAGATCGAGGCCGGGCCAGTGTCGGCCGGCCGCCGGGAGGTGCGCTCTGGCCTCTCCGGCGGCGAGCAGGTGATCGTGAATCCACCCAGGGACCTCACAGCGGGAGCACGCGTCAATGTCGTCAACTGAGAGCGCCACGATGTCCGCCGCATCCCCTGCCGCCAAGGGGCGCGTCCTCGTCCAGATCCGGGACCTCGCCAAGAACTACCGGCGTGGGGCGGAGACGGTGCACGTCTTCGAAGGGGTCAACCTCGACATCCACGAGGGCGAGTACCTCGCGCTCATGGGGCCCTCCGGGAGCGGGAAGTCCACCCTGCTGAACGTCCTGGCGGGCCTCGACAAGCCCGACCGCGGGAAGGTGGTCGTCGACGGGAAGGACGTCACCGCGATGAACAGCCGGCAACTCGCCGCGTGGAGGTCCACGCACATCGGCTTCATCTTCCAGTTCTACAACCTGCTCCCCGTGCTCACGGCGGCGCAGAACGTGGAGCTCCCGCTCCTGCTCACCAACCTCGGCAAGAAGCAGCGTCGGGAGCACGTGATGCACGCGCTGGACGTGGTGGGGCTCTCGGACCGGACGGAGCACTTCCCCAAGCAGCTCTCGGGCGGCCAGCAGCAACGCGTGGGCATCGCGCGCGCGATCGTGAGCGACCCCACGATCATCCTGGGCGACGAGCCCACCGGTGACCTCGACTCCGTCTCCGGGGACGAGATCCTCACCCTGCTCGAGCGCCTCAACCGCGAGTTCAAGAAGACCATCCTGCTGGTGACGCACGACGCGCACGCGGCCGAGCGAGCGCAGGCGATCATGCGGATGGACAAGGGGGTGCTGTCGCGATGACCATCACCGGGCTCGTCTGGGCCAACCTCCGCCGCAACAAGAAGCGCACCATCCTCACGATGCTGAGCGTGATGGTCGCCTTCTTCCTCTTTGGCGTATTGCGCTCCGTGATCACCACGCTCGACGCCGCGACGGAGGTGGGGAGCGAGGGGCGGCTCATCTCGTCGAGTGCGAGCGGGATCACCTTCCTCCTCCCCGAGGCGCACGCCAACCGGCTCGCCGCGGTGGATGGCGTGAGCAGCGTGAGCTGGGCCAATTGGTTCGGCGCCTACTACCGCGACCCGAACGACTTCTTCGCGCAGTTCGCGATCAAGGCGGACACCTACATCCCGATGTATCCCGAGATCGTGATCACCGCCGGGAGCATGGACGACTTCATGCGCGAGCGGAACGCGGCGATCGTCGGGGTGGGGCTGCTCCGCAAGTTCGGCTGGCAGGTGGGGCAGAAGATCACGCTCACGGGCACCTTCGCCGCGGGCGACTGGGACTTCAACATCCGCGCGGCGTACGACCCGCCCGACCCCGCGTTCGGCGACGAGTTGATGTTCTTCCACTATGAGTACTTCTGGGAGGGCACCAACCGGCAGGTCACGCCGGGATGGTTCGTGATGACGCTCGACCAGCCCGACCGCGCCGCGGAGGTGGCGAGCACGATCGACGCGATGTTCAAGAGCTCGGTGGCGCCCACCAAGACGCAGACCGAGAAGGCGTTCAACGCCGGCTTCGTCACGATGTGGGGGAACATCGGGTTCCTCGTGAGCGCGATCGGCACGGCGGTCTTCTTCGCGATCCTCTTCGTCTCGGCCAACACGATGATGATGGCCGTGCGCGAGCGCATCGGGGAGATCGCGGTGCTCAAGACGGTCGGCTTCGGCGACCGCGCGATCTTCGGCCTCGTGCTCGCGGAATCGATGCTGATCTCCGTGCTCGGCGGTGCCCTCGGGCTCCTCCTCGCGCGCGGGGCGTTCATGGGGAGCAACCCGCTCAATGCGTTCTTCCCCGGCTTCGGCGTGACCGGCGGGACGATCGCGCTCGGGTTGGCGATGGCCCTCGCGCTCGGTGTCGTCAGCGGCGCCGTGCCGGCATTCCAGTCCGCGCGGCTCTCCGTGGCGAGCGCGCTCCGCCAGGTGGGGTGAGGCGACCATGAAGATCCCGATCATCTACAACCTGCGCAGCCTGCGGCAGCGCCCCGTCTCGACGCTCACCACCGCGCTCGGCATGGCGCTCGTGGTGGCGGTCTTCATCGCGATGACGGCACTCGCGAGCGGGTTCCGCGCCGCACTCGTCAGCACCGGCTCCCCCGAGAACGTGCTCGTGCTCCGCAAGGGCGCGCAGCAGGAGATGAACAGCGGCATCGGCCGCCAGAACGCCAGCATCATCGGCGGCTTCCCCTTCGTCGCGTCCGGCACGGACGGGCTCCCGATGCTGAGCCCGGAGACCTTCGTGGTGGTGCCGCTCGACCGCCGCGCAGGGGGCGGGATGGCGAACGTCGTGGTGCGCGGCGTGAACCAGCGCGCCTTCGAGGTGCGGAAGGGGATCACGATCACGGCGGGCCGGGTCTTCAACTCCGGCGCGCGCGAGGTGGTGGTGGGCTCCGCGTTCGCGGCGCGCTTCCCCAACTCGAACGTGGGGGACGTGCTCCGCTTCGCCGAGACCGACTGGACGGTCGTCGGCCAGTTCTCCGCTGGGGGATCGGCCTTCGAGTCCGAGGTCTGGGGGGAGAACGAGCAGTTCATGCCCGTCTTCCGCGGCCAGATCTTCCAGAGCGTCACCTTCCGGATGAAGGACCCCGCCGCGTTCGACGGGATCAAGCAGACGCTGGAGAGCGACCCGCGCCTCACGCTCGACGCCTTCCGCGAGCGCGACTTCTACGCGAACCAGTCCACGATGCTCGCCACGATCCTGAACTTCATCGCGATCTTCATCGCGGGGATCATGGCGATCGGGGCGGTGTTCGGGGCGGTGAACACCATGTACGCGGCCGTCGCGTCCCGCGGCCCGGAGATCGGCGTGCTGCTCACGCTCGGGTTCCCGCCGCGGAGCGTGCTCGCGTCCTTCCTCATCGAGTCGGTCTTCATCGCCGCGATCGGCGGGGCGATCGGCTGCCTGATCGCGCTCCCCATCAACGGGCTCGTGACGAGCACCACCAACTGGGCCTCGTTCAGCGAGGTGGCGTTCGCCTTCCGGATCACGCCACCCCTGCTCGTGAACGGGATGGTCTTCGCAGTGGTGATGGGCGCGGTGGGCGGATTCTTCCCGGCGCTGCACGCGGCGCGGCAGGAGGTCGCCGACGCGCTCCGTGCCGGCTAGGGGCGCAGGTGCTGCATCGCATGCCCCTTGTGGGCGCCAAGGGTCGGCTGGGCCTGGAGCAGCAGGGCCTTGAGCTCCGGGTGGCGCGCCGAGGGGACCAGCGTGCGCTCGATCAGGGTCCAGACGCGCTCGTGGTAGGCGAACTCGATCGCGAAGTAGGCGCTGTCGAAGGCGGCGCCGTCGAGGAGGCGCAGCGTCTCCCGCTTCTCATCGCCGTCGTCGCGGATGTCGAGCGACGTCTCGTTCTCCTGCGGCGAGACGGAGGCCCGCCGCGACCACTCCGTCACGGCCGTGGTGAGTGCGGTGTGATCGTCATGGGTGCGCTGGGCGAAGGCGAGGACCTCGGGGTTCGCGCTCTTCTGCCGGGCGAGGGTCGCGTAGAGGATGTCGACGCGGTTCGCCGCGAGGACGATCGCCGCGATCTGCGCATCGGACGGACGCTCCGGCGCGGGATCATTGCGCCCGGGCCATCCCGCGCATCCGAGCAGGGTGGCGGCGAGGAGCGCGGCGGGCAGGGTGCGACGGTCGAACATCGGGGGCCTCGGTGGTCGGGGTCGGCGTCGAGAGCAGGACGGTCGGGGGCGGCGCCCCGTCACCGGCGGTCGACCCCGGACGGGCGGCGCGGCGGTCGACGGTCCGGCGCCCCAGCGATACTTCGGCAAGAGGGCTGATGTTCCAGACCTGCATCTACTGCCACAAGCCGCTCGGGGCGAACGAGTCGATCGAGGAGTTCCCGGTCGGGCGGCGCCTCGCCTTCGATGGAGCCAAGGGGCGGCTCTGGGTGGTCTGCCGCAGCTGCGAGCGCTGGAACCTCAGCCCGCTCGACACGCGCTGGGAGGCGATCGAGGCGTGCGAGCGCGCCTTCAGCGCCACGCGCATGCGCGTCTCGACCGACAACATCGGGCTCGCGCGTCTCGGGGAAGGGCTTGAGCTCGTGCGCGTGGGCGCGCCGCAGCGGCCGGAGTTCGCGGCGTGGCGCTATGGGGACCAGTTCGGCCGGCGTCGGCGGCGCGCGATCCTGATCGGGGGCGGCATCGCCGCCGGCATCGGCACCGTGCTCGTGGCGGGCGCCGCGGCGGGGATCGGCATCGGCAGCTTCGGCGGCATCTGGGGGAACATCCCGAACATGATCAACGCCGCGCGCAAGGTGAAGCTGCGTGGCGCGGACGGGAAGGTGATCACCGTGCGCGGGACGCAGTTCATGCAGGCGCGCTTCCAGGGTGCGACCGCGAGTGACGAGGCCGAGCTCACGATCAAGATGCGCCGCAGCGAGATCCTCACCTTCCGCGGAGAGGAGGCGTTCCGCCACGCGGGGCGGTTGCTCCCGGCCATCAATGTCTCCGGAGGGGGGAAGCGCGCGGTGCAGGACGCGGTGCGAGCGCTGGACCAGGAGCGCGGGTCCGACGCCTACCTGTCGCGCTTCCTGAGCTTGCGCGGGCCGGTGGACCGGAAGGGACGGCCCAAGCCCCTCTCGGCCCTCCCGGTCGCGGACCGGCTCGCTCTGGAGATGGCACTCCATGAGGAGGCCGAGCGCCGGGCGATCGAGGGGGAACTGAGTATCCTTGAAGCCGCGTGGCAGGAGGCGGAGGAGATCGCGAAGATCGCCGACGACCTGCTGGTCCCGGCGAGCGTGGACGAGCAGATCGCGGCGCTCAAGCGCGGGGATCCCGACGCGAGGTGAAGGTGGGTCGATCGCGCGGTCGCCGGAGCCCGGCGCGCGTCAGCTGGGGAGGCTGTCGATCCAGCGCAGGAGCGCGGCGACGTCGTCCTTCGCCCGCAACTGGCCGAACAGTCCGAGTGCGCTCCTGGCGTCCGCCAGCGCCGCAGCGTGATCGCCGGTGCCCGCGAACAGCTCGGCCCGCGACCGCAGCGCCTCCGCCTCGTGCAGGATGGCGCCGTGGTTCCGCGCGCGTGCCAGGGCAGAGTCGAGGAAGCGGCGTGCCTCCTCGAACCGGCCGGCCTGGAAGCAGGCGATCCCCGTGAGCCGGTGCGCCGCGGCCTCGCGCACCGGCTCTCCTGCGGCGGCGAACTCCGCGGCCACGCGACGGGCGGTCGCTTCGGCGAACGAGGGGTCCCCGCGCCGCAACGCGAGTTCTGCGCGCCCCATCCGCGCGATGGAGACGAGGACGGGGAGACCGGCGTCCCGCGCGAACTCGGCGCTCCGGCGCTCGAGCTCGTCCGCGTCCTCGACCTGGCCGAGGTCGCGCACCGAGATCGCCATGTTATGGTAGCACTCGGCGAGCCCGCGGAGGTCGCCCACGCGCTGGTGCGCGGAGATGGCGAGCTTGTAGAGCGCCAGCGCACCCTGTTGGTCACCCTCGATGTTCGCCACCGCCCCAAGGTTGCTCATCGTCCGCGCAACGAGCGCGTCGTCACCATCGCGGCGTGCCAGCTCGAGCGCGTGCGTGAACGCGGCGCGCGCCGCGTCGAGGTCCCCGAGCGAGAATGCGGCGGCGCCGCGCAGCACCATGCCGCGACGCAGGCTGGCGCGGTCGTGGCGCGTCTGGAGGACCGGCAGCAATGCGTCGACGCACTGGAGCGCCTCGCGGGCGCGTCCCGTGCGCACGAGCGCCTCGACGAGCACGACGCCGATCTCGGGCCGCTCGGCCAGTCGCTCCGCGTGGGGAAGGAGCAGGTCGGCGACGTCGCGCCACGCGGACGCGCCCGCGAGCCGGCGCGCCTCGGCCCCGAGCGTGCCCAGGTCGTCCGCGGGTGCGGGCGTCGCGTCACGCATCGCCGTCCTCCTCGGTTCCGGGCGTGCGCTCGGGATCCAGGAGCCGCATCAGCCGCGGACGGGAGATGCCGAGGCGGCGCGCCGCCTCGCTCTTGTTCCCCTCGGCCTCCGCAAGGGCGTCGCGCACCGCGCGCGCGATGATCTCCGACAGCAGGCGTGGGACTCCCGCATCCGGTGCGCTCCCGTCCGCCGCGGTCGTGAACTCGAAGTCCGCCGGCTCGATCTCCGTGCCACTCGCGAGCAGGACGGTCCGCTCGACCACGTTGCGCAGCTCCCGCACGTTCCCCGGCCAGGCGCGGTCCAGCAGCGCGCGCTCGGCCGCGGTCGTCAGCCGGGGCAGGGGGACGCCGTACTCCGCGGCGAAGCGCCCCAGGAAGTGCCGCGCGAGTGGCAGGATGTCGTCACGCCGTTGCCGCAGCGGGGGGAGCTGGATCGGGACGACGTTGAGACGGTAGAACAGGTCCTCGCGGAACTGCCCGGCGCGCACCGCTTCGAGGAGGTTCACGTGCGTCGCGGCGATCACCCGGACATCGACCGCGATCGAGCGGAGTCCGCCGACGCGACGGATCCGCCGCTCCTGCAGCGCTCGCAGCAGCTTGCCCTGCAGTGGGAGGGCCAGGTGGCCGATCTCGTCGAGGAAGATCGACCCACCCTCCGCCATCTCGAAGAGCCCGGGCTTCGTGGCGGAGGCGTCCGTGAACGCGCCCTTCTCGTGCCCGAACAGTTCGCTCTCGAGCAGGTGCTCGGGGAGTGCCGCGCAGTTGATGTCGACGAACGGTCCCTCGCGACGCGGCCCGTGATAGTGGATGGCCCGCGCGATCAACTCCTTCCCGGTGCCCGTCTCGCCGGAGATGAGCACGGTCACATTTCCGTGCGGGATGATTCGCGCCACGCGCTCGAGCACCGCGGCGAGCGATCCGCTCGCGCCGAGGATCCCGTCGAAGGCGTACTTCCCGGCCTCTCCCGTGGCGAAGCGGGTGCGGTCCGCGCGGGACCTGAGCCGCTCAGCGCAGCCCCGGAGCCAGGACCGCAGGCGCTCCAGGTCGGCGGGGACCACGAAGACCTCCTCGGCGCCGGCGCGAACGAGCGCGGCGGCGAGGCGATGGTCCGCGGCCGCCGCGACTGCGGCGAACGCCACCTCGGACGACGCGCGCAGCGCCTCCGCCGCCTTCAGGAGTTCGGACTCGGCCCCGCCGGCGGCGAGCAGCACGACCCCATGCGTCGGGTCGACGTCCACCGGGGGCGTCGCCGTCGTCCGGAGCGCGAGGTCGGCGTCCGCGGCGATGCCCGGCCACGCCTCGCTGAACGAGTCGCTCAGGACGTGCACGACCAGCGCGGGACGCGTCATTCGTGAGGCGCCGCTACCACGCGATGACGTAGTCCGTGAAGCCGAGGATGTCGGTCTCGACCTCGTGCGTCCCCGGGGCGAGGATGGTCGGCTGGCGGACCCAGGGATCGCCCACGCGCTCCCGTTTCCAGACCGCGAGCATCGCCTGGATCGCGGTGTCCCGGCTGTCCACGACGCCGTCGCCGTTCAGGTCCTCGTCCGCCTCGAGGAAGCTCAACTTCAGGTCGGCGGGGTCGGACGCGGAGAAGCGGAGTCCACTCGGGGCGAACGAGACCTGCAGCCGCGAGGGATCGACCAGCGTGATCGTGATCAGGATCGAGTCGCCCGCCACGAAGGGGGCGCCACCGGGGCGCGAGAGCAGCGAGTTGGGACGCACCCGGAAGCGCACGAAGACGGTGGAGTCGCTGCCGCTCGCTCGCCGTTGGTAGTACATGAACGCCTCGCGGTCCTCGCCCACCTTGGCGTAGAACGAGACGACCGGGTTGGCGATGGCCGGCGCACCGACGGCGGGGCGCAGGAAGTTCACGACCGCGCTGCTGTCCCCGACCGTGGGAGTGGGCCCGGCCGGGGGCGCGACGCCGGAATCGGCGCACGCGGCCAGGAGGGTCAGGAGGAACGCGGCGGCGCAGCTTCGCGGTCGCGAGGGCACATCGACCTCAGGGTCTGGAGTGGACGTGGGCCCCGGGCGCGGCGGCGCTCGGAGCTGTCTGAACGAAGGCGGGAGCACGACCGGCGCGCCCGCCGCGTGGCGGGCGCGCCGGCAGCACCGGACGGAGTGAATCAGGTCGCAGGGAACGCACCGGTCACGATGACGGTGCCAGCCGTCGTACGGACCTCGACGGCAAGGCCGAGCACTGACTCCGGGACCGGCTGCCCATCCTCGGTCTCGAACTCGATCTCCGCCTGGCCGAACATGTTCGTGGTGGCCGACCCCACGCGGGCGCCATCGAGGAAGAATTCAACGGCCATCCCGGGCGGCAGGTGCTCGACCTCGTACTCGATCTCTCGCTTCGCGTTCGCGTCCCGCGAGTCCCACTTTGCCTTGCCCTTCGCGCTCCGGAAGGTCCCCGCCGCGGGAGGCGTGAGACGCGCGATGAGCCGGATGCGGTCGGTGGCGGGAGAGTTCGGCGACGAGGAGGATCCGCGGAGATCGGCGGCGCTCGAGAATGCGTCGAGGGGGCTCGTGGCGGTATCGGAGCAGGCGGAGAGGGCGGCCGCGAAGAGCAGTGCGGCGAAGGGCAGCGCGCGTGGGGAGGTCATGGCAGAAGGGGTTCGGGTGGCGGTTCGTGCGGCCTGAGTGACCGCGTCCCCTCAGGAGTGCAAGTCCGGCACCCGATTGCGGCCTTTCGCTAAGCCGTTGCCTCATAATGTGTTGAGCGTTTCTTCACCAGTCAACCAGTGTATCGGTTCGGTCCAGAGCTCTAACGAAACGTTACGCACGTGCGCGTGCCGACCGCCGTAACTTCCGGGATGCTGATCCGTCCCTGGGCGTTGATCCTCCTCGGCGCGTCGCTCGGCGCGTGCACATCCTCGTCCGGGAACAGCGCGCGCGCGAGCGCACCCGGTGCGACGCCGGAGTCGGCCGGGTATGCCTGGCTCGCCGGCGACCACCACATCCACAGCCGCTACAGCGTCGGCTGGAATCGCGACTCGACCCCGCCGGCGCCCGTCATCGGCGGCGACGGGATCTACCCGATCCCCATGAATGCGCTCATGGGCCGCACCTTCGGCCTGCGCTGGATGGTGGCGACCGACCATGGCGGCCCGAACCACAGCAAGGTGAACATGGAGCGCGCCTGGCCGGAGCTCGAGATGTCGCGACGCGCCGTGCCCGAGGTGATCCAGTTCTACGGCATGGAGTTCGACTCCCCGGGCGCGGACCATTCGAGCATCATCATGCCGCACACGCACGACGAGGTGGAGCACCTCCACGCGGTGGAGTCCCGCTTCGCGGCGCTCGAGGCATGGCCCTCGGATTCGACGCGCAACCGCCCCGCGCGGATGCTCGACGCGCTCCGCTTCCTCCGCGACCTCCCGCGGCGCCCGGTGCTCATCGCGCACCATCCGTCGCGGTCGGCGACAGGAGTGGGCGCGTTCGGGCTCGATACCCCGTCGGAGCTGCGCGACTGGAACGACGCCGCGCCCGAGGTGGCCGTCGGCATGGAGGGCGCGCCGGGCCACCAGGCGCTCGCGCTCGACCGCACCGGTGCGACCCGCGCGCGTGGCGCGCGTGGCGGGTACAGCCGCTCACCGACACTCGGCGGGTTCGACCAGATGACCGCGATCGTCGGCGGGTTCTGGGACTCCATGCTCGGCGAGGGAAGACGCTGGTGGATCACCGCGAACTCCGATTCGCACGTGAACTGGCGCGACGGCGGTGGGGACTTCTGGCCGGGCGAGTACTCGAAGACCTGGGTCTGGGCACGCCCCGACCATGAGTCGGTGCTCGACGGGATCCGGAACGGCCGCGTCTTCGTCACTCTCGGCGACCTCATCACCGGGCTCCACGTCACCGCGAGGGTGATGCGCGGTGCGGCCGCGGACACGTCGGTGGCCGCGATCGGCGGCACGCTCGCGGTGCCACGTGGGAGCGCCGTCGACGTCGAGATCCGCTGGCACGATCCCGCCGCGCGGAACGCGCATGGGGACGACCCCTCGGTGGAGCGCGTGGACCTCATCACGGGACTGGTGACGGGACGCGCGACGGACCGTGAGAGCGCGCGGAACCCGACCACGCGCGTGGTGGCGCGCTTCCGCGCCGCGGAGGCGCGGCGCGACGGCGACTGGCGCGTCGTCACCTGGCGCATCGACCGCGTCGAGGGGGATGCGTACCTCCGCGTGCGCGGCACCAGCGGCCCTGAGCTCGAGCCGGAGCCCGATCCCCGGGGCGAGGACCCCTGGGCCGACCTCTGGTTCTACTCGAACCCCATCTTCATCCGCGTCCGTTAGTGGATCCGATCACGCACACGATGGCCGGCGCCGTGATCGCGCGCGCCGGCGCCGACCGACGCACGCCGCTCGCCGCGACCACGCTGATGCTCGCGGCGAACGCGCCGGACATCGACATCTTCTCCGTCTGGGTGGGCACCTACGCGAGCCTCGCATTCCGCCGTGGCTGGACCCACGGACCGATCGCACTCGCGTTGCTCCCGTTCGCGGTGGCCGGGCTCGTGCTCGCGTGGGACCGATGGGTGCGGACGCGGCGCGCCGCGGCGCGCGGCGCCACGGTGGTCCCGGTGCACGCGGGGTGGACGCTCGCCCTCGCGGCGATCGGCTGCCTCAGCCATCCCGCGCTCGACTGGCTGAACACGTACGGCATCCGCTTCCTCACCCCGCTCACCGACCGCTGGTTCTACGGCGACGCGGTGTTCATCATCGACCCCTGGTGGTGGGCGCTCCTCGCGGCCACGTTGGTCGCCGCGCGGGTCGGAGCCACGACACGCGTGGTGCGGACGCTCGCCGCCTGCGCCCTCGCCTATCCGCTGGCGCTGATCGTGGTGAGCGGGCTGGGCGACCGGGTCGCGCACCGCGCGGCCGCGGCCGCGGGCATCGCGGGCGTGCGCGAGATCCTCTACCAGCCCGCGCCGGTGAACCCGGCTGCAGCGGAGCTGATCGCCGTCACGGGGGAGGCGTACCACTTCGGGTCGCTGCGCTGGCTGCGAGCCGACCGCGCGCGCTTCGACGGCCCGGTGGTCGCGCGCGGGGACTGGACCGACCCGCGCGTGGTGGCGGCGCGCGCCGAGCAGGATGTGCGCGACTACCTGACCTGGTCGCGCTTCCCGTACGTGGTGCTCGACAGCGCACCCACCGGCACCCGGGTGCGCTTCGGCGACGCGCGCTTCATGCCGGGACGCCTGCCGACCGGCGGGCTCTCGGGTGTCTCGGTCCTGCTCGCGACGCCCTGAGTCCGGGCGCTAGGCGCCCGGACCCATCGTGACTTCCTCGTACGCCACGGTGAGCGCGTCGCGCGAGCCCGGCTGCCCGAACCGCCCGAAGCTCTCGAACCCCTTGAGGGGATCGCGCATCGCGAGCACCTCCTCCCGCGAGCGGCCGGCCTTCACCTGCGCCTCCGCGAAGGCGAGCACCGCGCCGAGGTAGTCGCGGAACTTCGCGAGGTCGGTGTGGTCGCCGGTGATCGAGAGTCCGGTGTTGGCGTGCCCGAAGATGTAGGTCGTGTCGTTCGCGTGGGCGGCGATGGTGCGGTCCAGCACCGTCATCCACCCGCGCATGATCGCGCCGGCCGGCCGGTCCACCACCGGGTGGCGCTGGTTGAACATCAGGTCGCCCATGTGGACGACGTTCGCGCGCTCGAAGGTGATGGTCGCGTCGCCGCTGGTGTGGGCGCGTCCATGGTGCCGGGCGACGATCCGCTCGTCGCCGACGTCGGCGGTCCACGTCTCGGCGAACGTGGTGTCGGGGAAGAGTTGGTCGGCCGGGGGCTGGCCGCCCGGCGGCATCCGCATGTGCTCCGCGGCCTTCGCGTGCGCGACGACCTTCTTCGCCACGCCCCGGAAGGAGATGTTGCCCCCGGAGTGGTCGCCATGGTGGTGCGTGTTGATCAGGAGGTCGACGCCCCGTGCGCCGGAGCGTTCGTTGAGCCCCGCGAGGCAGGCGGTCGCCTCGGCGGGGAACTGGCTGTCCACCACCGCCACGCCCCCGGCGTTGATCAGGTAGCCGATCGTGCCGCCGCGCATCGTGAAGTAGCCGACGTTCCGCCGGATCGGCGTGAAGACCGGCTGGGCCGGCTGGCCCTGCGCCACGGGTCTGGCGAAGGCGAGCTTGCGCAAGGCAACCGTGCCGAGCGCGGCAGCGGCGGTGGCGGTGACGAAATCACGACGCGTGGGGGACATGGCCAACTCCTGCGGATCGGGTTCGTGGCGGGACGGCGGTCGGGGACGGTCAGCGCTTGATCGCGCGCTTCAGGCGGTCGCGCATCTGCATGAGCGCGTCGGCCTTGTCGGCGTTCTTCTTGATGAGGTCCTCGAGGAGCGTCAGGATCACCGAGTCATCCTCGACGAGCGTGGGCTCGGGGCCGAGGCGCACGCCGTATCCCATGTGGCGTCCGGGCTCGAGCACCAGCTCGTTGGCGACGACCACGTCACCTTGCGCGTCGGCGGCGCGCACGACGCAGAACTTCTTCCCGGCCTTCTCCATGTACCCGAACCGCAGGTACGCGCTCTCCGGCCATGGGGCGATCTCGGCCTGGGTGCCGTCCGTGCCGACGAAGGTCGTGGCACCGGGGGCCAGGGAGGCGTGGTTCTTCTCGAGGGCGCCGTGGTAGACGAACGCGTGCCGCATCGGATTCCTTGGGTTGGGGTGATGATGGACGAAAGCTAAGGCAGCGGCACGAGCATGCGCGTCCGCTTCCGGTACTCCTCGTACGCGGGATCCGCTCCCCAGCGCTCGCGGGCGCTCGCGTCGAGCGTCGGGATGCCCGTCGCGAAGAGGAGGATGCCCGTGATCGCGAGCGGTCCCGCGAGCGCGACGAGCGCCCACACGCCGAGTCCCGGGGCCGTGTACGCGAAGATGCCCCACCAGCAGAGGAGCTCGCCGAAGTAGTTCGGGTGCCGGCTGTACCGCCAGAGTCCGGTGTCCGTCCAGCGGTCGCGTCCCTCCGGCGTCTGCTTGAACGCGAACTTCTGCTGGTCGGCGATGGTCTCGATCACGAGGCCCACGAGCCAGACCGTCGCGCCTGCCGCCATCCACGGCGACCAGGGGCCGGGCGCCGAGAACCAGAGTGTGACGGGGAGCATGATCACCCAGACGGCGAGGCCCTGGAAGAACCAGAACTTGAAGAAGCGCCAGAAATCCTCGCGGATGCCGTCGAAGCGCTTGTCGCGGCCGATGCGCCAGATCCGGTAGAGCAGGTACCCCGCGAGCCGCACGCCCCAGGCCACGACCATCGCGACGAGCACGAAGGCGGCGGTGTCCGGCGCCGCGCTGCGCGCGAGGAGCGCGAGCGCGATGAGCACGAAGGTCAGCCCATACGACAGGTCGGTGACCTTGTCCGTCCTGAGCGTCGCCGCGAAGGCGAAGAAGAGCGCCTGCACCGCGATGCTCACCGCGAGCGTGTAGATCAGGTTGGCTGCCACGGCGGCTCCGGTGTGTGCTGGAACGGCTGCCCCGTCAGGGGAGCCAGAGGATGAGGGCGAACAGGGCGACGTACCCCGCAAGGTACCACCGGAAGCGCCGGGCCATCGCGCGTTCGGCATCGGAGTGGAAGTACCGGTCCGTGAAGAGCGCGGCGGTGTCGTGCCCGAACCAGGGGAGGATGTTGATCTTCCAGTCCGAGCGGCGGTACACCGTGGAGCGCCAGGTGTACCGCAGCTTGAAGAGCGGGATGCCGTAGAGCAGGAATGCGACGATCAGGACGGTCTTGAGCGAGGGCATCTACGGCTTCACGACCGCCGCGATCGCCGCCGCGGCGACCTGCTCGTCCTGCGCGCTCGTCACGCCACTCACGCCCACGGCGCCGATCACCCGGCCGCCCACCACGACCGGCAGCCCGCCCTGCAGCGCGACCACGCCGGGCACCGAGAGGATCGTGAGCGTGTCGGCGAGCACGCGGTCGGCGTAGACCTTCGTCGGGCGCGCGTAGCGCGCGGCGGTGCGCGCCTTGCCGAGCGAGATATCCACCGATCCCAGGCTCGCCCCGTCGAGCCGGAGGAAGCCGAGGAGGTCGCCGTTCGCGTCGGTGATCGCGATCGAGACGTTCCAGCGGTTCGCGCGCGCCGTCGCCTCCGCCGTCGCGAGCATCGTCTTCACGGCCTCGGCGGTGAGCGTCTTGGTGTCGGCGAGCTGGGCACGGGCGCCGAGCGGGGTGAGGACGAGGAGGAGGGCGGTGGCGAGCAAGGCGCGACGCGGGATCATCGGGAGCGGGGTCGAGGTGATGGATCGGAATCCTGCAGGCGGAGCGGCGTCTGCGGAAGAGCCGGAGTAGATTGCGCACGTGGACAGCGGTTGGACGCGGTGCGATCCGGGAGGGATGCGATGCGGAAGTGGATGTTGCGCCTGCGCGGCGCGGCGGGGATGGGGCTCACCTGGGCGATCGCCTGGGGGATCGTCGGCATGGGAGTGGAGCTCGTGTCCGAGCTCTTCCCCGCGCTCCCGCTCGGTTTCATCGACATCTGGCCTGTGACACTCGCGATCCCTGGGTTCCTCTGCGGCGCCGGATTCTCCCTGGTGCTGGGCCTGACCGAGGGGAAGCGGCGGTTCGACGAGCTCTCGATCGGCCGGTTCGCGGCCTGGGGCGCAGTGGGTGGCGTCATGGTCGGAGGGCTCGCGAACGTCCTCGGCTTCCCGATCGAGGTCGCGGGGGTGACGATGCTCATGGGCGCCGGTTCGGCGTCGGGGACGCTCGCGCTCGCGCGTCGCGCGGGGGATCGTCCGGCGGTGGGGAGCGGTGGCTGACGGGCACGTGCCGAGTCCGGTCGCGCTCCCGTTCTTCATCGCCCGCAGCTCCGACGTCTTCTCGGGCTCCGGGTTCCGCTCCACGCGCGAGGTGGTGCACGGGCTCCTCCGCCTCGAGCGGGACGCGCTGGTCGTGCAGTGGCGCACGCTCACGCAGACGGACCACTACGGGAAGGAGACGCGGACCGACACCGAGGTCGCCGCGGTGCAGCGCGTGGTGGTGCCACTCGGTACCGTGGCGGGCGCCCGGGTGCGCGTCTCGCGCTGGAACCCCTTCGGCGCCCCGCGCCTGGTACTCACCGCATCAGACCTGACGGCCTTCGAGGCGATCGCGGGGAGCGCGGGTCTCTCCCTCGACCACCCCGCCGAGCTCGTGCTGCGCCTGCGACGCGCGGACCGGCTCGCGGCCGAGGAGTTCGCGGCGGAGCTCTCGCTCGCGGTCGCGGAGCGGCTCAACCCGGGTCGGGCGTGGCCGCAGGTCGGGGCGAACTCCCCTTGACGATGTGACGTCCCACGGGACGCAGGAGGACGACGTCCGCCTCCTGCGGCTCGAAGCGGTCGAAGCTCGCCTCGAGTCGCTTCTCCGGCCAGACGATCGCGACCTTCCCGCGGCTCACGTCGTAGGCGGCGGTGTAGA